>SIAW01000068.1 GCA_009695465.1 Pedosphaera sp. | reverse complement strand
TACTGGCCGGAAAGCGCGCCTGCTGCCGAAGCCTGCTGCGTGAAGGTGAGCTTCTCGGCATCGGCGGAGACTTGGACGGGGTCGCCATCGTGCAACGTGCCGCGCAGGATTTCCTCGGCGAGCGGATCTTCCAGATAACGCTCCACCGCGCGGCGCATCGGACGCGCGCCGTACTCGGGGTTGTGCCCCTTCTCGACCAGAAAATTGCGAGCCTTGTCGTCCAGCACCATGTTGATGTTTTTGCCTTTCAGACGCACCAACACCTTGGTGATTTCCAGATCCAGAATCTTGACCAAGTCGGTGCGGGCCAGCGGGCGGAAGACGATGACATCATCCAACCGGTTCAGGAACTCCGGACGAAACACGCGCTTGGATTCTTCCAAGATCTGCTCGCGCATCTTGTCGTAAACCACCTCGCCCCCCGCATTGGTGAAGCCGATGGTGGCACCGGGCTTGGCCTTGTCGGCGCCCAGATTGGAGGTGAGCAGAATGATCGTGTTGCGGAAATCCACACTACGCCCCTGGCTATCGGTCAGCTTGCCCTCCTCGAGAATCTGCAGGAGCATGTTCATCACATCGGGATGCGCCTTCTCCACCTCGTCAAAAAGCACCACTGAATAGGGCTTGCGCCGCACCTGCTCGGTGAGTTGGCCGCCTTCTTCAAAACCCACATAGCCCGGGGGCGACCCCACGAGGCGCGAGCTGGAAAACTTTTCCATGTACTCGCTCATGTCGAGTTGGATGAGCGCTTTCTCATCGCCGAACATCGAGCTGGCGACGGTTTTTGCCAGCAGCGTCTTGCCGACACCGGTCGGTCCCAGTAAGGCAAAAGTACCGATGGGCCGCTTGGGATCCTTGAGGTCCGCGCGCGACCGGCGCAGTGCTTTGCACAATGTTGCAATGGCTTCCGGCTGGCCCACGATCGTGTGCCCCAACTCCTCCTCCATCTCCAGCAGTTTCTTGATCTCGTCCTTTTCCATGCGGCGCAGAGGAATGCCCGTCCATTTGGAAACGACCTGCATCATGTCATCCACATCAATGACGATCTGCTTCTCCGTGGTGGACGATTTCCATTCGGCCATCATCCCTTCCATGCGATCCTTGGCCTTCTTCTCCTCGTCGCGCATCGCCGCAGCGCCTTCAAAATCCTGCTCCTTGATGGCCTGTTCTTTCTTGCGCTTGATGCCCTCGATCTCTTCCTCGAACTGCTTGATCTCCGGCGGCCGCGTCATGGCCCGGATGCGCCCACGCGAGCCCGCCTCATCGAGCACGTCAATCGCCTTGTCAGGCAGAAAGCGCGAGGTGATGTAACGATCGGAAAGCCGGACAGCCGCCTCGATCGCCGCGTCGGTGAACTTCGCCTTGTGATGCTCTTCGTACTTCGGACACAGTCCCTTCAAAATTTCAATCGCCTCATCAATGGTCGGGGCCTCGACTTTCACCGTCTGGAAACGCCGCTCCAACGCCGCGTCCTTCTCGATGTACTTGCGGTACTCGTTGAGCGTGGTGGCGCCGACACACTGCATCTCGCCGCGCGACAACGCCGGCTTGATGATGTTGGAGGCGTCCATCGTACCTTCCGCCGAGCCTGCGCCGA
Organism: Pedosphaera sp.; assembly: GCA_009695465.1. Taxonomy (GTDB): domain Bacteria; phylum Verrucomicrobiota; class Verrucomicrobiia; order Limisphaerales; family UBA1100; genus SYLI01. The sequence continues at coordinate 13,620 of SIAW01000068.1, read as the reverse complement.
CGATGGTGTGCAGCTCGTCAATGAACAGGATGACATTCTTGGCGCGGCGAATCTCGTCCATCACCGCCTTGATGCGTTCCTCGAACTGGCCGCGGTATTTGGTGCCCGCCACCATCAGCGCCAAATCCAGTGTCACCACGCGCTTCTCACGCAGCAACTCCGGCACATTGCCCTTGGCAATTTCCTGCGCCAATCCTTCCACAATGGCCGTCTTGCCCACGCCGGCCTCGCCCAACAGCACGGGATTGTTCTTGGTGCGACGACAAAGAATCTGGATGACGCGCTCAATCTCCGGCGCGCGGCCGATGACCGGATCCATCTCGCCTTTGCGCGCGATCTCCGTGAGGTCACGGCCAAACGCCCGCAGTGCCGGCGTCTTGCTCTGGGATTTTTTGCCGGCCTTCGCACTCGCAGGCCCGCTGCCTTCCTCCGCGCCTTCTTCGCCAGCTTCCTCCGGTTGCGCGCTGAAATTGGGATCGAGTTCCTTCAAGATCTCGCCGCGCGTCTGCTCGATGTCCACGTCCAGATTTTTCAGGACGCGCGCCGCCACGCCTTCGCCTTCGCGCAGCAGGCCCAAAAGAATGTGTTCGGTGCCGACGTAAGTGTGCGCCAGCGCCTTGGCTTCTTTGGAGGCGAGGCTCAGCACTTTCTTCACGCGCGGCGTGTAGGGAATGTTGCCGACCTGTTTTTGATCGGGACCCGTGCCCACCTGCTTTTCAACTTCCAGACGGACCGTCTCCAGATCCAGCCCCATCTTTTGCAGGACGTTCACCGCCACGCCTTGGCCCAGTTTGATGAGGCCCAAAAGCAGGTGCTCCGTGCCGACAAAGTTGTGGTTGAACCGGTCGGCCTCCTTGCGCGCCAAGGCCAGCACCTGCTGGGCTCGCGGCGTAAAATTGCTCATCCCCTCGTCACTCATGGCAATGAAATGTGGTCATACTTCGGCCATTTGTCCAGCACGCGCCGTACCAACTTATGCGCCCATGCGGGCAACTTATGCGGTCGGGCTGGATTATTTTGGAAGTTGCAGCCCCTTCACCCCGGCAAGGCGTTCGCGCAACAGGTTGGCCCGGTGCACATCGCGCTCTTCGCCAGCGTGCTTGGCCCCAAGCAGATGCTGCAGATGCGCCGGTTGCGAGATCAGGAAAAGCTCGTCCAACGCCGCCAGCGTCAGCGTGGGAAACATCCCCATGGAGGTGCCCATGCGCATCAGCGAAATCTGGTTCATCGTCTCTTTGGAGTTGATGATGCGCGCGTGCGCCAACACGCCAAAGGCGCGCCCCACGTAGTTGTGCAGCTCCGTGGTCTTGTTCTTGAGCAACGTCTGCCGCGCGTTCTCTTCGTGCTCGATGATCTGCAAGAGCACCTTGCTGATGCGCTCGACGATGTCCGTCTCCGATTCGCCCAAGGTCATCTGGTTGGACACCTGGAAAATATGCCCCAACGCCTCCGTGCCTTCGCCGTACAATCCGCGCACGGCGTGGCCCAACTTCGTCACCGCTTGGATGATCTGATTGATCTGCTCCTGCAACACCAGTCCGGGCAGATGCAACATCGCGCTCACGCGGATGCCCGTGCCCAAGTTCGTCGGGCACGCCGTCAGGTAGCCCAGCCGATCGTGGAATGCGAACTGCAACCGCGCCTCGAGGTTCGTGTCCACGCGATCAATCTTCTGCCACACCTGCTTCAACTGCAGCCCGGGCAGGATGGATTGCATCCGCAGATGATCCTCCTCGTTGATCATGATGGACACCGATTCGTCCTTGCTCAACGCCAGCCCGCTGCCCGCGCTCTTGGCCGCGTGCTCGCGGCTGATGTAGTGGCGCTCCACGAGCAGTTGCTTGTCCAACGCCTGTAGGCTGGACATCGACTCCACATAACCACCGCGCATCGACGCCAGTCCGGCGACCTGCGCCGAGATCAACTCGCACGCCTCCACGCGGTCGCTCTTCTTGGCGCGTCCCGGGAATGGGTGCCCCTTGAGATTGCGCGCCAGCCGCACGCGACTGGACAGCACCACGTGATCATGCGGCCCGCGGTTCTCCGCCATCTCCTGAGTCGTGCTGAGAAAATCGTACAGGTTCATCTGCGTCTCCTGCTAGTCCGCCGCTTCCTCGGTGGGATGCGCGTCCAATCCCTTGATCTGGTCGCGCAACTGCGCTGCCAGTTCGTAATTCTCTTCGCCCACCGCGCGCGTCAATCGCTCCTGCAAGCTTGTGCGTTGCTTGGATAAATCTTTGGCCTTGCGCAACGCGCGCGGCACCTTGCCGTGATGCTGCGTGCCTTTGTGCATCTGCTTGATCATGCCTTCCAGCGCCTCCGAGAAAGTCTCGTAGCAATCTGGGCAGCCCAAGCGGCCGGCCTTTTTGAAATCCGTGTGGGTGAATCCGCAGGCGCCGCAGGAAAGTTGCCCGCCAGCGGCCGCATCTTCAATCTGCTGCGAGGCGCCCAAGCCGAGCAAGAGATCCGCCAAGCCAAAGCCCGCCGGATCGGTCACGCCCTTTTCCTTCGCACACTCTTCGCAGAGGTCGATCTTCTTCATTTGACCCTCGATGATCTCCGTCAGATGCACCGTGGCTTCTTTGTCGCACTGGCAACATTTCATCTTGCGCTCCTCCGTTGCTATATCGCCTCGCCCTCGGTCTTCGTCAAGGCGTGGTACGCCGCGATCAATTTCCTGGTCGCCGACCCCGGCTTGCCGGTGCCGATCACGCGGGCATCAATCGAGATGATGGGCACCACCTCCGCCGCTGTTCCGGTGATGAAACACTCGTCGGCATTGTACAGATCGTAACGCGTGAGGTTCGGCTCGCCGACCTCCAGCCCCTGCAGCCGCGCCAAGTCCATCACCACCCCGCGGGTGATGCCGTACAGCGCGCCCGCCGACAGCGGCGGCGTCAGCAACTGCTTGCCCTTCACGATAAAAATGTTGTCGCCCGTGCACTCGGCCACGAACCCTTCGGAGTTCATCATGATGCCCTCCTGACAGCCCGCGTTGCTCGCCTCGATCTTCGCCAGGATGTTGTTGAGGTAATTGAGCGACTTGATGGCCGGGTTGAGCGCGTTGGAAATATTGCGCGTCGTCGCCACCGTCACCAGCGGCATGCCCTTCTTGTAAAGTTCCTCCGGATAAAGCTGGATCGTCCCCGCGATGATGATGATCGAGGGGCGCTCGCAACGTTTGGGATCCAGCCCCAACGTCCCCACCCCGCGCGTGACCACCAGCCGCACGTACCCGTCGCGGATGCGGTTGCGCCGGCAGGTGTCCAACACCGCGCGGGTGATTTCCTCGCGCGTCATCGGGATGTCCAGCAGAATGGCTTTGGCCGAGCAGAACAAACGCTCCACGTGCTCGCGCAGCTTGAACACGCGTCCGTGATAGGCGCGGATGCCCTCAAACACCCCGTCGCCGTACAGCAGTCCGTGATCAAACACGGAGATCTTGGCGTTGGCCTTGGCGTAATATTTGCCGTCGATATAGATCTTCATCCGAAGCGCCCTCGATGCGCGGCGCGCAGAGTACGCGCACCCGCCAAACCGACGCAATCCTTCACTTGCTCACCAGTCGGCCGTCCTCCAGCCACAACACGCGCGCCGCGTTGCGGGCCACTTTTTCATCGTGCGTGGCCACCAGCAACGTCACGCCATGCTCCGTGTGCAGCCGTTCCAAGAGCGCGATGATCTCCGCACCACTGTGCGAATCCAGATTGCCCGTCGGCTCATCGGCCAGCACCAGTTGCGGCTGATTGATCAGCGCGCGCGCGATGGCCACCCGCTGCTGTTCGCCACCGGAAAGTTCGCTGGGCCGATGCTCCATCCTTCCCGCCAAGCCCACCTGCGCGAGCAAATCACGACCGCGCGCGATCACCTGCGAGTCCGCTCGGCGCGCGATGCGAGCCGGCAGGCACACGTTTTCCAGCGCGTCCATCTCATCGAGCAAGTGGTAGGATTGGAACACGAACCCCACATGCTGATTGCGGAACTGCGCCGCGTCGCCATCGGAGAGCGAGGTCAGCACTTGTCCGGCGACCTCGATGCTGCCGGTGTCCGGCACGTCCAGTCCACCGAGAAGATGCAGCAACGTGGACTTGCCGGAACCCGACGCCCCGCACAGCGCCACAAATTCTCCGGCCGTCACGTGCATGTCCACATTCCGCAGCACCTCCAACATGTGCTGGCCGATGTGGTAGCTTTTTGACACCGCCCGCGCCGACAGCAGCGGCAGCTTGTTGGGGACCAGCTCAGTCATGATGCAACGCCTGCACAGGCTTGAGGCGCGCGGCGGTCAACGCCGGCAGCAACCCCGCCATCAGACTGATGAACAGCGAGCCGCCGCAGATGATGAGCAGATCCGAGGTCACCAGCGCCGCAGGCAGCTCGCTGAAATGATAGATCTCCTTCGGGAAAAGTTGATAGCCAAAGCGCGTGCGCAGGATCTCCAGCACGTCATTGCGATAAGCCACCAGCAGCACGCCCAGCCCCGTGCCCAACCCCACACCGACCACGCCCACCACCATGCTTTGCGCCAGGAACACCACGCCCACTTGACGGTTGTTCGCCCCCAGTGCCTTGAGCAATCCGATGTCGCGCGTCTTCTGCACGCCGAAGATGATGAGCGAACTGGCAACCCCGAAAGCCGCCACCAGCACGATGAAGAAGAGCAGGAACTGGATGACATTTTTCTCCACCGCCACCGCGCCGAGCAGTTCCTTGTTGTTCTGCATCCACGTGATCACCATGTACTCGGGCCCCAGCTTGGCCTCCACTGCGGCCGCCACTTCCGCCGCCTTGTGCGGATCATCCAGACGCACAAAGATCGCGCTGGCCTGTCCGGGCATCGCGAAGAGTTCCTGCGCTGCGGCAAGTGAGCAGATCAGAAAGCCATTGAAATCCTTGAAGCCCACATCGAACACGCCGCCCACCTCGAACTGGCTGGAAAGGATGCCGATGTCATCGCCCGTTTTCCGAGCGTCGCGCATCGCCTTGAGTTCGCCGGGTGTATAAATGTTAAGCGTGTCGCCTGTGCGCACGCCCAGACTGCCCGCCTCCGTCAGGCTCACGCCCGCCACCACAAGCGGATCGCCGACCTTGTTCGCACCCAAATAAAACCGCCCGTGCACGACGCTCTCCGGCACCGGGTTCACTTTCAGAAAACTGTTGGTGTCCACTCCGATCAACACCAGTCCGTCCATCGGCACTTCGGTGCGTTTGACACCCGGCTCCACCAGCGCCTTGCCCACGATCACCGGCGAGACGGCGAGAACCGAAGGCAGCGCGGCCACGGCCTGCGCGATCTCCGCCGGCTCGGTGATGGTCCCCGCCACGCGCCGCACGGTGAGGTGCGATTGAAATCCAAAAAGTTTGCGCTGCAGTTCCTGATGGAAGCCGGTCATGACGCTGATCACCACGATCAGCACCGCCACGCCCAGCAACACGCCCAGCACGGAGATGAGGGTGATGAATGAAACTGACGTGCGTTTGGGGCGCAGATACCTCAGCGCCAGCTCCAGTTCAAACGGCAGCCACGTCATCGGCGCCGACGCTAGTGTCCCACACGCGACATCGCAAGCCTCGCCTATCCGCGCCTCGTCCCCTTAACGCTTGGCGGCGCCGTGCGCCCGCTGCCGCGCCTGGACCAGTGCGCGCAACACTTTGCTGCGCGCTTTGCCGGTGTCTAATTGCTCCGGCGCCAGCGTGCGTTCCATCTCATCGCGACGCTTGGCCGCGTCCGCATCCGCCGCACTGGCGAGGAGAAACCACGCGTACGCCTCCGCCCGATCCTGCGCCACGCCGTGGCCCGTGTCGTAGCAGATGCCCAGATTAAATTGGGCCGTCGCCAACTCCTGCTCGGCCGCTTTGCGATACCAACTCACCGCCTGCGCTGCGTCCTGCGCCACGCCCTGCCCTTTGTCGTAGCGCACGGCGAGATTGAACTGGGCGTTGACGTGATGATTCTCCGCCGCCTTGCGATACCACTGCATTGCCTGCGCCTCGTCCTCCGCCACGCCGCGGCCGTTGGCGAACGCCACGCCCAAACTGTACTGCGCGCCTGCATGGTTTTTCGCAGCGGCCTTCTGGAACCATTGCGCCGCCTGCACATCGTCCTTGGGCGATCCCTGCCCCAACGCGTGACTGACGCCGACATTGAACTGCGCCAACGCCACGCCCTGTTCGGCGGCTTTGCGAAACCAGCGCAGCGCCTCGGCCTCGTCTTTTTTGACACCCTGCCCGTGGTAGAAGTTGACGCCCAAGTTGTATTGCGCATCGGCGTGACCTTGCTCAGCCGCCTTGCGATACCAGCGCGATGATTCCGCCGCATCGGGCGTCACCCCGCGTCCCAAATCATAACAGAGTCCCAGACTGTATTGGGCGGCGGTGTGGTTTTGATCCGCAGCTTTGCGGAACCAAATCGCAGCGGCCGTGTCATTCTTGGCCGCACCAAACCGACCCATTCGCTGCGCCAGTGCCAACGAATACTGCGCGCCCGCATCGCCCTTTTCGGCTTGGGCACGCAGCGCGGCCAGCATCTGCACGGAGGTGGGTTCGTTGGATTGCTGCGACTGCGGCTCGCAGGCCATCTGCGCCAGCCACACGAGAACACCGGCCGCACCGACCAGCATCTTCCCCACTGGCATCGCGCACCTCATCACTGGCGTCCGCTGACGAGCGACTCCACCACGGTGGGATCGGCCAGTGTGCTGATGTCGCCCAGATCTTCCACGTGGCCCTCGGCAATCTTGCGCAGGATGCGCCGCATGATTTTTCCCGAGCGCGTTTTGGGCAGGCCCTCGGCGAATTGGATTTTCTCCGGCGCGGCATGCGGGCCGAGGATGTCGCGCACCTTCAGGTTGATCCCCTTGCGCACCTCGTCGCTCGCTGCTTGCCCAGTCTTGAGCGTGACGAAGGCGTAAATGGCGTTGCCTTTGATGTCGTGCGGAAAGGCGACGACGGCCGCCTCAGCAACGGCCGGGTGTTGGCCGATGGCGCCTTCCACTTCAGCGGTGCCGATGTTGTGGCCGGAGACGATGATGATGTCATCCACGCGGCCGGTGATCCAGTAGTAGCCGTCGGGATCGCGCCAGCAACCGTCGCCGGTGAAATATTTTCCGGGGAACCGCTTGAAGTAGGTGTCCACAAAACGCGGATGGTCGCCATACACGGTGCGCATCTGCCCGGGCCAGGAAGCGGCGAGCACGAGGCAGCCGCGCACATCGTTTCCTTCAAGCACCGTCCCCTGCTCATCCACCACTTGGGGCTGGATGCCAAAGAGCGGGAGCGTGGCGCTGCCGGGCTTGATGGGCGTGGCGCCGGGCAATGGACTAATCATGATGCCGCCGGTCTCCGTCTGCCACCACGTGTCCACGATGGGGCACCGCGCTTTGCCGATGACGTTGTGATACCACAGCCATTCCGGCTCTTTGATTGGCTCGCCCACGCTGCCGAGCAGACGCAGCGAGGAAAGGTCGTGCTGCGCGGGCCACGTGTCGCCTTCTTTCATCAACGCGCGCAGCGCGGTCGGCGCGGTGTAAAATAGATTCACCTTGTGCTTGGCGATGACCTGCCAGAAGCGGCCGTAGTCCGGATAATTGGGTACGCCCTCGAACATCACCACCGTCGCGCGATTGGCCATCGGGCCGTAGATCAAGTACGAGTGGCCAGTGACCCAGCCGACATCCGCCGTGCACCAGTACACATCGCCCGGTTTGTAATCGAAGACGTAATGGAACGTGAAGGCCGCGTAGGTGAGATACCCGCCGGTGGTGTGGAGCGCGCCCTTGGGTTTGCCGGTGGAACCGCTGGTGTACAGGATGAACAGCGGATCCTCCGCATCCATCACTTCGGGCGCGCACTCGGCGTCCGCAGCGGCCAGCGCTTCGTGCCACCAACTGTCGCGCCCGGCCTGCATCGTCACGCTGCTGCCAGTGCGGCGCACGACAAGGATCTTCTCGACGCTGGGTGTTTTAGGCGCGGCGAGATCGGCGTTGGCCTTCATCGCGATGTCCTGTTTGGGGCCGCGCACGCCGGTGTCTTGCGTGATGATCACCTTGCAGCCCGAATCGTTGATGCGCGTGACCAAGCTGTCGGCTGAGAACGCGCCAAACACCACCGAGTGCACCGCCCCGAGGCGCGCGCAGGCCAGCACCGCCACGGCCAGTTCGGGGATCATCTGCATGTAGATGCAGACGCGGTCGCCTTTGCGGACGCCGAGCGCCTTGAGCGCGTTGGCCGCGCGCTGCACCTGCTCGTGCAACTGCGCGTACGTCAGCCGGCGCGTCTCTGCAGGATCATTGCCCTCCCAGATCAGCGCGGTGGTCGCGCCGTGCCCATCGGCCACGTGCCGATCCACGCAGTTGTGGCAGGCGTTGAGCTTGCCGCCCAGATACCACTTGATGTCCACCTGATTAAAATCCCACGCGCTCACCTTGTCCCACGTGCGCGACCACGACAGGCGACCGGCTTGCTCGGCCCAGAACGCATCGGGCTGCGCGAGGGCGCGCGCGGCGAGGGCGTGATAGTCGGCCATCGAACGCACGTGGGCGTGGGCCGAGGTCGCGGCGGTGGGCGCAAACACACGGACGGCAGTCGGGATCGGGGATGAACCACTCATGATTTGAAACGCGGGCATCTTATGGGCGGCACCTCCTGCGTCAACCCCGCAGGCATCGCGGCGTCCGGTGAGGGCTGCGCACAAGGCAGATGTATAATTCTCATTGCCGCTGCACGAATCTGGCGGCACCTTGTCGGGCACGGTCACCGAACCCAACTGAACATGATGACTACACTCGCATCCTCCGGCGGCATAATCGTCCTCGCCCTCCTTGTCGTGGTGGTTCTATTGGCACTGTACGCCGTGTCCATCTACAACGGGCTTGTTAAGTTGCGCAACACCTTCAAGAACGCCTTCGCGCAGATTGACGTGCAGCTCAAGCGCCGTTACGACCTCATCCCCAACCTCGTCGAGACGGCCAAGGGTTATCTGGGGCACGAACACAACACGCTCGTCAAGGTGACGGAGGCGCGCAACATCGCCATCGCCGCCGCGCGCGCCGCCGCCGCCAATCCCGCCGATGCCAAGGCCATGCAGACTTTGGGCGCAGCCGAAAGCGGACTGGCCGGTGCCCTCTCGCGCTTGATGGTCGTCAGCGAGCAGTATCCCGACCTCAAGGCCAGTGCCGTGATGATGAGCTTGACCGAGGAATTGACCTCCACGGAGAACAAGGTGGCCTTCTCGCGGCAGAACTACAATGACTCGGTCATGGTGTACAACACCAACCGGGAACAGTTCCCCGCCGTGATCTTCGCCAACATCTTTGGCTTCACCGAGGCCGCCCTGTTCGAGATCACCAATCTCCCCGAGCGCGAAGCACCTAAAGTCTCCTTCGCGTCACCGTAAGCGCGCCCGCCATCCTCCCGCGCCATGGATTTTTTTGCCCGGCAAGAACAAGCGCGGCGACAGACCGGCTGGCTGGTTTTCTATTTCGCCCTCGCCATCGCGAGCGTCATCGCGGCGGTCTATCTCGTCTTCGCCGGCATCACAGCCGGGGAACGTGGCCCCCATTTTGATCCCGACCTCTTCGCCATCGTTGCTGGCGGCACGGGATTGGTCATCGGTTTGGGCAGCGCCTTTCGCGTGATGGAACTCTCCGCCGGCGGCCAGGTGGTGGCCGAGATGCTCGGCGGCCGGCTCATCGCCGCAGGCTCGACCGATCCATCCGAGCGCCGCCTCCTCAACGTCGTGGAAGAGATGGCCATCGCCTCTGGGGTGCCCGTGCCGCCGGTCTATCTGATGGATGAGGAGGACGGCATCAACGCCTTTGCCGCCGGCAATTCCACCAGCGACGCCGTCATTGGTGTCACGCGCGGCGCGCTCGCCGCTTTCACGCGCGACGAATTGCAGGGCGTCGTCGCCCATGAATTCAGCCACATCCTCAACGGCGACATGCGGCTGAACATCCGCCTCATGGGCCTGCTCAACGGCATCCTATTGCTGGCCATCATCGGCCGCATTCTCATCCAGACCGGTGGGATGGGACGCTCCCGCTCGCGCAACGGAGAAAAAAATCCGCTGCCGTTGATCGGCTTGGCGTTGCTGCTCATCGGCGGTCTCGGCGTCTTCTTCGGGCGCCTCATCCAAAGCGCCGTGTCGCGTCAACGCGAGCATCTGGCCGACGCCTCCGCCGTCCAGTTCACGCGCAACCCCGCCGGACTGGCCGGTGCGCTGCGCCGCATCCTTTCCGCCTCGCAAGGTTCAAAACTGGAAACGCAACGCGCCAGCGAAGCCAGCCACCTCTTTTTCAACGATGCCATTTCTGGATTTTGGTCCAGCCTCTTTGCCACACACCCGCCGTTGGAGGAACGCATCCAACTGCTCGACTCCTCCTTTGTTGCCGCGCCGCCGGAGGAATCCGCCGCGCCATCTCATCTCTCGCCTCCGCAACTCGCGACGGGTTTGGTGTCAAACATCGCGCCCACGATGGGCAAACGAAAAGTCCGCGCGCAGGAAGTCACCCGGCACATCGGCACCCCTGCCGCCCCCAGCCACGCCGCCGAATTGATTGCCCAAATCCCCGCGCCACTCGCCGACGCCGCGCGCGAACCTTACGGCGCCCGCGCCCTCGTTTACGCCTTGCTGCTGTCGCCCGACGCAACTCAACGGCAACAGCAACTCACCGCAGTGCGTCCCTTGTTGTCGCCCGATCTCAGCGCGGCGATGGAACAGATGCACCGGCTGACCCTCGATCTGCCACGCACCCTGCGACTGCCGTTGGTTGAAATGGCGCTGCCGTCACTGCGCAATCTTCCCCCCGCGCAGCACGGGCAATTCCAGACCGCCGTTATCGCCCTGGTGGAAAGCGACGGCTCCATCGACATCTTCGAGTACGCGCTGCAGAAAATGTTGCGGCGGCATCTGCAACGAAACTTTCAGCCCGCCGGCATGTTTCACACTTCACGCCCCACGGCCGGCAGCCTGCGCCAGCACTGCGCCGTGCTCCTTTCTTGTCTGGCCCATGCCGGGCACGATGATGAACGCGCCGCCAAATCCGCCTTTGCCACCGGCGCGACACTGCTGCCCGCCCGCATCGCTTCCACCGAGTTGCTGCCCATCGCCGAGGCCAACCTCGCGTACGTGGACCTCGCGTTGGACGCCCTGCAAAACGCCGCGCTGCCGCTCAAGCGCGACCTACTCGCCGCCTGCGCCGCCACCATCGCCGCCGATGGATACATCATGGCAGAGGAAGCCGAACTGCTCCGCGCCATCGGCGACACACTCGACTGTCCCATCCCGCCAATCAACGTGGACAACAGTCGCGCGGCTTGAATCGTTGCCGTACGGCACGCAACTTTGGGCTTTGAACCCTGCAGCGGGAACTCTAAATTCCGCGCGTGCGCGGACACGCCCATCCCATCACAGCCACCACGCGTCAATGCGCGGTGCTGGGTTTTCCCGTGCGTCATTCCGCCTCGCCGGCCATGCACAACGCGGGCATCGCCGCGCTGGGTTTGGACTGGCGTTACACCGCCGCCGAGGTGCACCCCTCAGAATTGCGCGCGGCCATTGATGGCGCGAAGGCGATGCGTTTCATCGGTCTCAACCTCACCGTGCCGCACAAACTGCTGGCGATGGAAATGATGGACGTGCTCGACGATAGCGCGCGGCAATGGGGCGCGGTGAACACGGTGCGCTTCGAGGGATGCGATGCCGCCGGGCAATGGCAACCGCTGGCCACGCTGCCCGATGGTGTGGCGATGGAAATCCGCAGTCACGGTTTCAACACTGACGCCGACGCCATCACCCGCGCGTTGCGCGAAGATCTGCACATCGAACCGCGCGGGGCGCGCATCGTGTTGCTGGGCGCGGGCGGCGCGGGACGAGTGGCCGCGCTCAAACTGGCAGCCGAGGGCGCACGCGAGCTGCACCTCATCAATCGCACCACAGACAAAGCGCAGGCTCTCGCCGCAGAAATCCGCCACCGCTACCCGGCGGTGAACGTCAGCGTGGGCTATCCAAACACCAACGTGGATCTTGTGCTCAACGCAACCTCGCTGGGACTCAAGCCCGGCGACGGCTCGCCACTGGATGAGCGCCGGTTCCCGTTGACCCAGACCGGCGCGGTGTATGACATGATTTATCGTCCGGCCGAAACGCCGCTGCTCAAGATGGCCGCTGCCGCCGGTTGTCGCACGGCCAATGGACTGGGCATGCTGCTGCATCAAGGCGCGGCGGCACTGGAAATCTGGAGTGGCCGCACGGCGCCGCTGGAGGTGATGCGCGCGGCGCTCAAGGAGGTGGTGTATGCCAAATGATTTCTGGCTGCACGCGATGGACTTTTTTTGGCCGGCGGCATTTTTCATGCTGGGCAGCGTGGTGGGCAGCTTCCTCAACGTGTGCATCCACCGCATTCCGCTGGAGCAAAGCCTGCTGCACCCGCCTTCGCACTGCCCGAAATGTGAGCACGCCATTCCGTGGCATCTCAACATCCCGCTGCTGGCGTGGCTGTGGCTGCGCGGACGCTGCGCCCACTGCCGCAATCCCATCAGCGTTCGTTATCCACTGGTGGAATTGCTGACGGGCGTGGCGTTCATGGCGGCGTGGCTGCGTATGCGGCACGGGGTGGACATCACGCCGTCGCAGTGGATCGCGGCGGCGGTGTTGTGCGTGTTGCTGGCGGGTTTAATCACCGCGACGTTCATCGACTTCGACCACTTCATCATCCCCGACCGCATCACGTTTGGCGGCATGGCGCTGGGCCTCCTCTTCGCGCTGGCCACGCCGCGCTTGCTGGATTTGAACGCCAAGACACCGCCCAACACCACGGCGGCACTCGTGAGCAGCGGGCTGGGATTGCTGGTCGGCGGCGTGATGGTTTATGCGGTGGTGCGCGTGGGCAAGCTGCTCTTTGGAAAACAGACTTACGCGCTGGAGGTGGACGAGCGTCTGGTTTTCACCGAGACGGGCCTCGTGTTTGCCGATGGCGAAATGCCGTACGACGACATCTTCTACCGCAAGTCCGACGCCATCACCCTGCACGCCGCGCGCGCCGAGTTGGTGGACCGCTGCTACACCAATGTGGACGTGCGTCTCACGATGGATTCTCTGACCATCGGCAGCGAAACCTTCACACCGGAAAGCGTCCCGTATCTGGAAGTGCAGGCCGACGAAGTCACCATCCCGCGCGAGGCGATGGGCTTGGGCGACGTGAAGTTCATGGCGGCCATCGGCGCGTTCCTCGGCTGGCAGGCCACGGTGTTCTCGCTGATGGCGAGCGCGCTCATCGGCGCGGTGGTCGGCGTGACACTGATGGTGTTCAAAAAAGGAGAATGGACTGGCCGCCTGCCCTACGGCCCGTACATCGCGTTGGCCGCAGTCCTCTGGGTGTTCGGCGGGCACGAACTGTGGCGTTGGTGGTTCGACAGCATGCTGACTCCGCCCGCCCTACCCTGACGCACGGAATTAAGGCCGCGCCACTTTGAAGCTCCCCGCGTAGGTGGCGTAACCATTGGACATCACACCGTGCCGAACCGAACCGTTGTAGGTCGCTTGGCCGGGCATCAATATCACTTTCACCACGCCCTTCTCTCCGATGCGCAACACGCCCGCGTGCACGACGGCCACCGCCA
>SIAW01000067.1 GCA_009695465.1 Pedosphaera sp. | reverse complement strand
TTGATCGGTTCCCCGGGATTGGGCTACGCCAAAGATCGTTTTGCCGGTGAAGCACTACAGAAATCCGACTCCAAGTTGTACGACGAATACAAGGCAGACAAGCCAAGCAAGTTTCTTGTGTTTGCGGATGCCACCGGACTGGATGGCTTCGAGCTTGGAGCGATTCAAGGCAAGCTGAAGGATGCCCAAGGCGTAGTTGCCAAAGGCAAAGTAGAGGACCTCAAGCAGGACAAACTCGCGAAATTAACTCCGGAAAAACGCAAAGAGGCTGAGGGCCGGTACGTGGAATTGAAGGAGATCGAAGCGACGCTCAAGGCCGCTAGTGTTTTGAAGGAAGGCGGCAGCAAAGACCCGAATGCTGCCATCGCTGCTTTGACTCCTTCAGAAAAGAAGATTCATGAAGCCAGCATTGCGGGCGACCGCAAGACGCTGCAGGCCGACTCGGCCATCCCCGCGTTGATGGCACTCATCTACTTGGGCCTGCTGCTCTACTTCAGATCCATCGGCGGCTACAAGCCCGTGCAGATCGAGGAGAAGAAGTAGCACGGCAGAGAACGCCGCAGCGCAGTTTTTGAATCGGCCTCGGATACCATCCGGGGCCGATTTTCTTATTCGTCGTGTCCGTTGGCAGGACGGCGATTCCATTTGCGCCGCACAGGCTCGGGCAGCGTGCTGTCCACTTTCACGTAGTACGTCTCTTTGCCGAAGAGTTCGTCCGCGGCACGCTGCAAGTCTGTCGAGGGCGCGACGTTGAACCGTTCGTTGGTCTCCATGAACACCACCGCGCCATCAGCCCGGCGCAGGCACAGCAGCAGCGGCGTCTTGCCCGGATGCGCCTCGGCCAACTGGCGCACGACCTCGAGCGACTCGGGCTGCAAGCGCGCCAGATGCAATCGCAGATGCACCTGCTTGGTGAACCGGCGCTGCGCGTCGGCCAGCGGCAGGATTTCCTGCGGGAAAATCTTCGAGCCATCCTCGCTGTTTGACACCTCGCCGATGACCATCACCGTCGCGTTGGGCACCAGCGCCTGCGCGTGTTGATCGTAGTTGTCGCCCGTGCAGAGCAGTTCCACCGTGCCCGCCAGATCGTCCAGCGTGGCGATGAGGTAAGGCCGGTCGCTTTTCTTGGAGACGCCGCGCCGCACCTCCGTCACCAATCCGCCCACGCGCGTGACCGTGCGGTTGGGCAGGGCGGCCAGTGCGGTGGAGAGGTGGAGGCAATATTTTTCCAGCACGAGCTGGAAGGGCGTGAGCGGATGGCCGCTGGCGTAAAAACCCAGCAGCTCTTTTTCATGCGCCAACTTCTCGTGGTCGGGCCACTCGGGCAGTTCACTCAGCGTCTCGGGCAACGGCGCCGCCTTTTCTTCCAACATGCCAAAGAGGGTTTCCTGTCCGCGCGTGCGATCGACGGCCAAGCTGCTGGCGCGCGCGAGCACGCGATCCAGATGGGCCATCAGACTGGCGCGCGTCTGTTTTAAGCAATCGCAGGCGCCAGCTTTGATGAGGGCTTCGAGCACTTTGCGGTTGATGGCGCGCCCGTCCACGCGCGAGCACAGATCAAGCAGCGAGGTGAAGGCCCCGCCACTGTCGCGCGCAGCCAGCAGCGCGGTGACGGCCGCTTCGCCCACGCCTTTGATGGCCGCCAATCCGTAGCGCACCGCTTTGCCCTGCGCCGAAGGCGTAAAGGTGACACGGCTTTCGTTGATGTCCGGCGCCAGCACCGCCACGCCCAGTGACTTGGCCTCGTGGATGAGGCTGGCCAGTTTGCCGGTGTCGCCCATGTCGTTGGTGAGCAGGGCGGACAGGAATTCCACCGGGTGATGCGTCTTCAGGTAGGCCGTTTGATAGGCGACGATGGCGTACGCGGCGGCGTGGGATTTGTTGAAACCGTAGCCGGCGAATTTTTCCAGCAGGTCAAAAATCTGGTTGGCCTTGAAAGAGGGGATCTCATTCTTCTCGTGGCAACCACGCACGAAGGACTCGCGCTGTTGCTGCATCTCCTCGACCTTTTTCTTGCCCATCGCGCGGCGCAGCACGTCGGCGCCGCCCAGCGTGTAGCCCGCCAGCACTTGCGCGGCCTGCATCACTTGCTCCTGATAGATGAGGATGCCGTAGGTTTCTTTGGAGATGGGTTCGAGCAGCGGATGTTCGTAGCGGATCTCCATCTCGCTGTGGCGGCGCTTGATGAAATCGGGGATGAGTTCCATCGGCCCGGGCCGGTACAGCGCGACCAACGCCGTGATGTGCTCCACCGAACTGAGCTGGAATTTGCGGCAAAGATCGCGCATGCCGCTCGACTCCAACTGGAAGATGCCCACCGTGTTGCCTTTGTTGAGCAGGTCGTACGTAGGTTGGTCGTGCAGCGGCAGGTTATCAATGTCCAGCGGCGCACCGCGCGTGGCATGGATAAGGTCGCACGCGTTGCGGATGACGGTGAGGGTTTTTAAGCCCAGCATGTCCATCTTCAGCAACCCCAGATCGCCCACCGGCCCCATCGCGTACTGCGTCACCGTCACGCCCTCGGAGTCCTGCTTGAGCGGCACGACATTGACCAGCGGCTCCGCGCCGATAACCACTCCGGCCGCATGCACCGACGCGTTGCGCGTGAGATCCTCCAGCACAAAGCCCGTGTCGAGCAGTTCGCGCGTGACTGCTTCGGTCGAGTACGCCTGCTTGAGTTCCGGCGATTGCTCCAGCGCTTTGCGCAACGTCATCTTCAGCTCGTTGGGCACCATCTTCGCCAGCCGATCGCAGTCGCCGTACGACAGGCCCATCACGCGGCCCACGTCACGGATGACGGACTTGGCGCCCATCGTGCCGAACGTGATGATCTGCGCCACGCAATCGCGCCCGTACTTGTTGCGCACGTACTCGATGACATCGGCGCGGCGATCATCGGCGAAATCAATGTCAATGTCCGGCGGGTTGACGCGCTCGGGATTGAGGAAGCGCTCGAAGAGTAAGCCGTACCGGATTGGATCCACGTTGGAAATATCCAGCAGGAACGTCACCAACGAGCCTGCTGCCGAACCGCGCGCCACGCACGCGATGCCTTTGGAGCGGCCGTACCGCACGAAATCGCCGACGATCAAAAAGTAGCTGGTGAACCCCGTGCTCTCGATGACCTCCATCTCCATCTGCAATCGGTCCAACACCGCCTGCGCTGCGGCCGTGGCGGCGACTGCCTCGTCGCGCGCCGGCTCGCCTTCTTTTAACGGCGCAAAGGTCGGCAACCGCGTGGGATCATCCACGCCCCGCAACGCGAAGGTCTTGCCGTTAACCTCCGCGTGCAGGCCGTAACGCGTGCGCAGTCCCTCCGCCAGTAGATGCCGCAGATAGCCCTCGCGCGTGAACGTCTCCGGCGGATGAAAAAGCGGATAGTGCAGCTTGCCAAACTCGATCTCCAAGTTGCACTGCTCGGCCACCGCCATCGTGTTGGTGATGGCCTCGGGCGTGTCGGCAAAAAGCGCGGCCATCTCCGCCGCGCTGCGCAGATAGAATTGCTCGGGCGCATAACTCATGCGCCGCGGATCGCTGAGGTTGGTCTGCGTGCCGATGCAGATCAGTGCATCGTGCGCGTGCGAGTGCGCGCGCTCCACATAATGCACGTCGTTGGTGGCCACGAGGCGCAGGCCAAATTCCTTGGCCAATCCGATGAGCACGCGATTGACCTTTGCTTGCTCTGGCAATCCATGGTTCTGCAACTCCAGATAAAAATGATCCGGCCCCAGCATCTGGCGGAACCAATCCACCGCCGCGCGCGCCGCCGCCAGATCATCGCGCAGGATAGCCTGCGGAATCTCGCTGGCCAGACAGCCGGAGAAGGCGACCAATCCTTCCCGATGTTGCGCGAGCAGTTCCTTGTCGATGCGCGGCTTGTAATAAAATCCCTCCAGATGCGCGGCGGTCGTCAGGCGGATCAGGTTGTGATAGCCCACCTGATTTTGCGCCAGCAACAGCAGGTGATTGTAGCCGTCTTTGCCGGCGCGCGAATTGGCTTTGCGATCAAAACGGTTGCCCGGCGCGATGTACATCTCGCAACCGATGATGGGCTTGATGCCCGCCTCGCGCGCCTTCTGATAAAACTCGATGGCGCCGTACAGCACGCCGTGATCGGTGATGGCCAGTGCGGGAAATTTCAGTTCCACCGCGCGCGCCATCAAGCGATCCAACCGGCACGCGCCGTCCAGCAGCGAGTACTCGGTGTGCAAATGCAGATGGACAAACTCCATATTGGCCACGAAGTCATCTTGCGTCGCGAGCGGCGCGCGTGCAAGGGAAGGTTGTTGAACACGCGCCCCGCGCGCCGGCGGAGTTGCGCGCCAGAGTGGGCTTGCTTTCCCGAATTGAAATCCCCATTCTGCGCCGACCCAATTTGGTGGTGTGGCATTTCAATGAGCGTGGAACCCGATAAAGATTTGGCGTTGGAATTGCAGTTGCTCCCAGCATGGGCGCGGGAGGATGCGAATTCCAACAAGTACAGCAACTACGCTGGCCCATCAGAACGTTCGTTCGGTGGGCGCGATGATCGCCGAGGCGGTGATCGCCCCGGTGGTTTCCGCGACAGCCGTCCGCAGCGTGATGACCGGCGTCCGAGCGGGCCGGGACCTCGTCCTGATCGTGGCGGGCCAAGTGGACCGGGAAGATCAGACAATCGTGGCAGGCCAAGTGGACCGAGCAGGCCGGACAATCGTGGGCCTGAACGCCGCGGCCCCAGTGGCCCCGGTGGTGCGGGTGGGCCGCGCGATCAACGCGGGCCACGGCCGCAGGGTGGTGGACGTCCGCAGTTTGGACGCAATGACCGGCCGCCCGAAGAACCGTTGCTGCCGCTGCGTGCCGAGTTTCTGCCCGACGAGCAGGGTGTTGAATCCATCGCGCGCGAGATCAAGTTGCACGGCCGCGCGTATGAGCTTTTCCAGATCGCGAATCTCATCTTGCAGCGGCCGCAGCGCCACTCATTGGTGCTGTCGGTGGTGCGCGACGCGCAGGGGCAGCCGCAGCAGCGGCTTTTCCAGTGCATGTTGGATCAGTCGCTGTGGCTTTCGCAGGAGGAAACACTGCGGTACGCCTTCGGCAAATTCTTCGATCAATTTTACGAGGCCAAGAAAACTGAGGTGGAGCCGCCCAAAGGCAATTTCACTTTCGTGGCGCAGTGCGGTTTCAGCGGGGCAATTTTAGGCCCGCCCAATTATCACGGCTATCAGAACCAACTGGCCAAGCTGCACGCGGAGCGTTTCGCCCGCATGCCGTTCGACGAATTCAAGTCGCGCGTGAGGATTGTGCGGGACGAGGAGGTCGTCAAAAAATGGGTTGAGGATCAGAAGTGGAAGTCGGTGTTCGCCGTGCGCGACGCGGTGGAGCCTTTGGAATTGGCCACGCGTGAGGATGCGGAGGCGCACTTCCGCCAGACGCACGCGGCGAGCGTGTGCCACGAGGTGACGCGCGTGGTGTTGCCGGGCGCGGTGGCCAGTGCGGTGCGCAGTCCACGCGGACTGGCGCATCTGTTGCGGCACGTGTGGGAGCACGAATGTCGGTTCCCCATCCAGATGGCCACGTGTTTGAGCAAACAGTTTGCGACGCACGGTCTGCAGTTTTTCAAACGCGACAAGACCGTCACGTATGTCTCGGTGGCGCGGCCGCGGTATTTTGACATGGCCGCGACGCCGGTCTCTGATCGCATCCGCAAGCTGGTGGAATTCATCAATGCCACGCCCAAATGCACGCGCCGGATGATGCTGTCGGCACTGGTGCCCGCTGCTCCTGCGCCCGCGCAGCCCGCAGTCGCTGCCGAGGCACCGGCGGCAGAGGCCGCGCCCGCACCTGCACCGGTGGCGGCAGCGTTGTCACCGGAGGCCACGCACATCGTCGCTGATCTGCACTGGTTGGTGCATCAAGGTTACGTGATTGAATTTGCCAACGGCGTGGTGGAGACGGCCAAGCGGCCGAAGGAAAACAAACCCGCGCGCCCCGCTGCCGGTGCGGCAGCCCATGCTGCGCCTGCAGTCGCTGCAGTTTCAGACAGCCCGTCCACGGTGGAGTCGGTGGAGACAATTGACCCTGCTACAGAGGCCGCGCCCGAAGGCAATGCGCCCGCTGCGGGATGATGAACTCGGAATTGGTGGAGATGGCTTATGGCAAATGCAGCACCTGATTTGACCCGTACCCCGCCGCGCAGTCCGCGCGTGCGTTTGGGGGGCTACGTGTTGTTGCCGCGCATGATTGATAAGGGCCGCGCGACGCTCGCTGGCAAGAATGGCGATTATCATTTCGATTGCCCGCTCGATCAGCACTTCACGCGCTTCGCGGGGATCGATGCGGAAGCGCTCAAGGCGCAGCTCGCTGAGGGCAAAGGCGACGGCGAAATCGCTGAGTGGGTTGTTGCCCATTCCACCACCAAGCCCACCGCTGCAGCCATCGAGGCGTGGTCGGCGCATCAAGCGGGGCGGTCGCCGTCAGATCTGGATTCGATCAAGTTTTTCCAAGGCGTGCTGTCCACGTCCGGCCCCAAGCGCACGGACATCGGCACGTGGTTTGACTTGCTGGACTTGGATGACTTCGTCAGCTACGGCGGGAAAGCCTAGTTGCGCCGTCTTCAGTTTGCTCCCGCGATCTTCCGCAGATACGCGAAGGGGTACAGGCCCGAATGGTGGCCGTCGGCCCAGTGCAATTGCGATGCGTAGCCGCCCACCGGCGTGATCCGTTGCAGCGAGAATGCGGCTGGCCCCAACGGGCGTTCCGGGCCGCGATGCAACTGGCCCATCACATCCACCTCACCTTTGCAGCCGGCGCAGGGGCAGGCCCGGCGCAGTGCCTCCAGCCCGATAAAACTCTCCGTGCCATCATCCCATTTGATGGCCAGTTCCGTCCCGATGGGCTGCATGTCTAGCGGCTTCACACCGGCAGGATAACCGCTGCGTCAAGTAGCCCAACTCTGGAAATATAGTCTAGGCTAACATTTCTTCTTGCGCCAAACAATGGGCGCACCCATATTGCCACGGCCTCCGGTTGGAGGAGACGAATGAAATCTGGAATTTTCACAGTGGTGTGTGCCGCGGCGTTGGGGCTGGCGGTGGTGGGTTGCGATGCCAATGGGCGGGCGCTGGAGACCAAGGGCGTCCTGCGCGTCACCGCGACGACGACGATGGTGGCGGATCTGGTGCGGCAAGTGGGCGGCGACCGCGTGGAAGTGGCGGCCTTGATGGGGCCGGGCGTGGATCCGCATCTCTACAAGGCCTCGGCGGCGGACGTCGTCAAGCTCACGCAGGCGCGCGTGGTGTTTTACAACGGGCTGCTGCTGGAGGGCAAGATGCAGGAGGTGATGGTGCAGATGGCGCGGGCCAACTCGCAGGTGTATGCCGTCACCGAATCCATCCCGCAGGAAAAACTGCTGGAGCCTGATTCCTTGGGGGGACATCACGATCCGCACGTGTGGTTCGATGTGCAGTTGTGGAAGCAGTGCGTGGACACGGTGGAGCGGGGGTTGTCCGCAGCGGATCCGGCTGGACGTGCAGACTACGCGGCGCGCGCCGTGCAGGTGCGCCTGCGGCTGGACGCGCTGCACACGTGGGCGCTGGCCAAGGCGCAGGAATTGCCGCCGGCCAAACGCATCCTCGTCACCAGCCACGACGCGTACAATTATTTTGGCCGCGCCTATGGTTTTCAAGTCGTCGGACTGCAGGGCATCTCCACCGTCACGGAGGCGGGCTTGGCGGATGTCACCAAGCTGGTGGATTTCATCAAGGAACATCAGGTGAAGGCGATCTTCGTGGAGTCCAGCGTGCCACCCGATGCCATCAAGCGCATCAGCCAGGACGCGGGCGTGAAGGTGGGCGGCGAGCTTTTCTCCGATGCGATGGGCACCCCCGGCGAGATCGAAAACGGCTACGATCTGGGCACGTTCGAGGGGATGATCAAACACAACCTCACCACGATCGTGGGCGCGCTGAAGTAGCGTGTACCTCGGCGTGGCAATTCAGTTCCAGAACGGTTCCATTCAGTGAAAACTATCTACTCCATTCTATTGTTCAGTGTCGCGCTGCTTCCGGCGGGTGTGCAACAGGCCAATGCCGCGCCTCGCGTGGGTGCTGATTTGGGCAAGCCCGCTTACGAAAAGATTGGCGACACGCGCCGCCGACTTTCGGAGCAGCACCTCACCATGGCCGGAGTGCCAGCCCAGCCGCTGCTCGGCAAGAGCCAGTATTCGATCTTCAAACCCACGCCGGAGGCGTTGATGCGCGAGATGAGCACCGATCGCCCGGACAAAACCGAGAGCGCCTACACGGTGGACGCCGGCCATTTTCAGATTGAAATGGACTTGGTCACCCACACCCGCGACAGGCACAACACCGATCGCGACGGCAAGGTCGTGCGCTCTTGGGGGATTGCGCCGATGAACCTGAAGGCCGGCCTGTGCAACAACGTGGATTTTCAGCTCGTGCTTTCGACCTATGAAATAGAACGGACTGCCGATCCCACAGACGGTGTTTCAAAAAAGCGCGGGTTGGGCGACATCACCACGCGCCTCAAATGGAATGTGTGGGGCAACGATGGCGGCCAAACGGCGCTCGCCCTCATGCCCTATCTCAAGTTTCCGACCAACCAGGACAAGCTCGGCAACCGCTCGGTGGAAGGCGGTCTCATTGTGCCGCTCGCAGTCGAGTTGCCCGCCGGATGGAGCATGAGTCCGATGACCCAGCTCGACATTGTGCGGGACGAAAATTCCAGGGGCTACCATCCCGAATTCGTCAACACCATCACCTTTGGTCACGACATCATCGGCAACCTTGCCGGCTACGCAGAATTTTTCAGCAGCGTCAGCACCGAGGCGGGCTCAAAATGGGTCGGCACAGTGGACCTCGGATTGACCTACGCGTTCACCAAAAACATCCAGCTCGATGCCGGCATCAACATCGGCGTCACGCGCGCGGCGGATGATTTGAATCCCTTTCTCGGCCTCTCGTGGCGCTTTTAGTGGACGGGCATTGACATGATTACTCCCCATTCAGCGCCGCTTCCTCAAACACAATCTCAACCGCCGCCGCTGGAAATTCATGATCTCACCGTGGCCTATCATCAGCGCCCGGTGCTGTGGGGCGTGGACCTCGTCGTACCGGCCGGACAGTTGGTGGGCATCGTCGGGCCCAATGGCGCGGGCAAGTCCACCCTCATCAAAGCCGCGATGGGCCTGCTGCCCGCCGCCAGTGGTTGGGTGAAAGTCTTTGGCGGATCCGTGTCGGAAAATCTGCGGCGCATCGGCTACGTGCCGCAGCGCGAATCGGTGGACTGGGATTTTCCCGTCAGCGTGCATGACGTGGTGCTCATGGGACGCTACGGGCACGTGGGTTTGATGCGCCGTCCCACCGCGCACGATCACGATGTGGCCCGTCGTTGCATCGAGGAAGTGGGGCTGGTGGCTTTCGCTAATCGCCAAATCTCCGACCTCTCCGGCGGACAACAGCAGCGCGTCTTTCTCGCGCGCGCATTGGCGCAGGAGAGTGACCTCTACTTCATGGACGAACCTTTCGCTGGCGTGGACGCCGCGACCGAGTCCGCCATCATCGCATTGTTGCAAGCCCTCAAGGCGCGCGGCAAAACCATCCTCGTCGTGCATCACGACCTGCCCACCGCGCGGGAATATTTTGACATGCTGCTCCTGCTCAACATGCGCGTGGTCGCCTTTGGCCCGACCGAGCAGGTGTTCAAATACGATCTGCTGCAGCAGACTTATGGCGGCCGCCTGACCATTCTCAGCGAGATGGCCGAGGCCGTTCGCCAACAGTCCCAGTGACCATGCGCCCGCGCCGCGCCATCCCGCTGCTCGCCGCGTTCATCCTTCTCGCCTGTGCAGACGCCGCGTGGGCCGACCGCATCGGCGATCTTTCCCAGACTGACTGGCGCGAGCAGGCCAAACGTTTTATCACCCTGCGCGACCCCGCCGTGCGCTACGCGCTGGCCGGCTCCGTGTTATTGGGAATGAGCTGCGGGCTGTTGGGCGGGTTCATCGTCGTGCGCAAGATGGCGCTCTTTGGCGACATGCTCTCGCACGCCGTGCTGCCGGGCGTGGCGCTGGGTTTCCTCTGGAACATGAGCAAGGATCCCGTCGCCATTTTTGTCGGCGCCACACTGGCAGGATTGCTCGGCGCAGCGGCGGTGACGTTGCTGCGGCGCACCACGCGCCTCAAAGAAGACACCGCGCTGGGCATCGTGCTCGCCCTGTTTTTCGCGGTGGGCATCTGCATGGTCACGCGCATCCAAAGTTTGCCGCAGGGCAACAAGAGCGGCATCGACAAATTCCTCTTTGGCCAAGCCGCCGCGCTGGGCGCGGACGACGTGCGCCTCATGGCCATCGTGACGGCGCTGGCGGTCGTGCTCGTCTGTGCGTTTTACAAGGAGCTGCTTTTGACGAGCTTCGACAGCGCCTTTGCCGCGTCGCTGCGGTTGCCCGTCGCCGCGCTGCATTACGGATTGATGCTGCTGCTGGCCTTTGCGGTGGTGGTCGCGCTGCAAGCAGTGGGCGTGGTGCTCGTCTCCGCCATGTTGATCACGCCCGCCGCCGCGGCGTATCTGCTGACCGATCGACTGCATCGCCTGTTGTTGTATGCGATGCTCTTTGGCGTGCTGGCCGGAGTGGCGGGCGCGTTCGTCTCTTTTCTCGGCAACAATCTGCCGACCGGACCATTCATGGTGCTGGCTGCCAGCACGGTGTTTGCGTTGGCATTTCTGTTCAGCCCGCGCCACGGCGTGGTGATGCGCTGGTGGCGTCGCCGCGCGCAGGCCCAGCGCATCCAACGCGAGAACACGCTCAAGGCCATCTATCACGTGCTTGAAGTGCGCGGCTTTGCCCACGCCCACAGCGTGTCGCTGCATGAGCTGGCCGCGCGGCGGCAGTGCGCGCCCGACGCCGCGCGCGACGAGGTGATGGTGCTGGCGCGGCATGGACTGGCCCGGCTCCAACCCAGCAGCGGCACGATTGATCTCACGCAGACAGGCTGGCAACGCGCGTGCGAGATCGTGCGCAATCACCGGCTGTGGGAATGGTATTTGGCGCATCAAGTCTCCATCGCTCCCGATCACGTCCACGCCGACGCCGAGAATATTGAGCATCTCTTGGGCGAAGAAATGGTGTGCCAGATCGAGCACTCGCTTTCCGGCGCCGGCGCCACGTCGGATCCGCATGGACGGCCCATCCCCAGCCGCGCCGATATGCAACGTCCGTTCGGCACGCGCGCCGCAGCGGATGTGGTGGACACGAAAGGCAGGATGCCGTGAACACGCTCCTGCCCGCATTTGATTTTCAGCAAGTGTTCATCGAGCCGTGGACGGCCAACGCCGCCAGCTCCGTGTGGATTGTGGCGATGGGCTTTTTTGTGGCCACGGCCTGCGGGTTGGTTGGCAATTATCTCATCTTGCGCCGCATGGTGTTGGTGGGCGACGCCATCAGCCACAGCGTGCTCGCCGGCATCGCGGTGGCGTTCCTCCTTTCGCGCAGTCGCAGTTCCGGCGCGATGTTTGTGGGCGCGCTCGTGGCGGGCGTCATCACCACGTTGCTCATCGAGGCCATCCACAAACGCACGCGCGTGAAACAGGACTCAGCCATCGGCATCACCTTCACCACTCTCTTCGCGTTCGGCGTGGTGCTCATCAGTCTGTACGGCGGCAAGGTGGATTTGGATCAGGAATGCGTGCTGTACGGCGAGATCAGTAACGTGCCTGTCATGGCCGCGCCGTTGCCTGCCGCGCTGTCGCGCGTGGCGGCGCAGGTGCCCGTACTGAAGGACGCCGGCATTTTCTGGCGCGGTGCAGATTTGGTCGCCCCGCCGGATGTCCTGCGCATGGCGGGCGTGACGTTGCTGGTGGCGCTGCTCATCGGCGTTTTTTACAAGGAACTACTCGCAAGCTCATTTGATCCGGGCCTCGCTTTTTCGCTGGGCATCAACGCCACAGTGATGCACCACGCGTTGATGGCCGCGCTCTCCGTTGTTGTGGTCAGCGCGTTTGAGGCTGTCGGTGCCATCCTCGTCATTGCCATGCTCATCCTGCCCGGCGCGACATCGCAACTGCTCTCGCAACGGCTGCCAGTAATTCTGGGACTGACCGTGCTGCACGCCGCGCTCAGCGCGGTGTTGGGATTGCACTTGGGCACGTGGCTCAACTGCTCCATCGCCGGCGCGATGGTGGTGGCGGGCGGCGGACTGTTCGGGCTGGCGTGGATGTTCAACACCCGCGACGGGATTATTTGTCGCTGGGCTCGACGGTCGCAGCAACGCAGTGAAGCGGTGCCGCCGGCATGAAGCGGCGCGCGCAGGAATGGGCTTTCAAAACGGTGACCCCAACCTAAAGTCCCGCGGAGAGCGGGCCCGTAGCTCAATGGTTAGAGCAGGGGACTCATAATCCCTTGGTTCTCGGTTCGAGTCCGAGCGGGCCCACCAACATCGCCCGCCGCAGCGATTACGGCTTCTTGAGTTTGCGCTCGCTCAGATAGGACTGCAGGAAACGATCCGGCGGCGCATCCAGCCACGCGGTGTACCACATGTCGGCGAGCAACTGACTGGCCTTGCCCAGTTGCGCCTCCAGAAAAGCGCGGCCTTCCTTCGCGTTTTCGCCGGACAATTTCCCGGCCTTCTCCAGTTCGTACAACGGCTCGACCAACTTGAACTGGCCGGTGACATACTGCATGGCCAACTGGAAATGGCCGCTGGCATCGTCGCGCGCGACGGGCGTCTCCAAGCGCTTAGCCGGGCGCAGTGATTTGCGCAGCGCCTCGGCATCGGGCGCGCCGTTGGCCTTGAAAAAATTGCCGTCAATCCAGGCGTGGAACGTGGGCCGCGTGGTGTAGCCTTTGGGATTCTCCCCCTTCCAACCGTTGAAATGCCGCGTGGTGTGCAGGGGTTGCGCGGCGTCGCCGATGTAGTGGCTGAGCACGCCCATCTGATACACGACGTTGGCCTGCGCGTTGGCGATCTCCTCGGGCGTGCCCAGTTCTACAAACACCTTCAAGTAGGAGAAGGAGCTGCGCACTTTGCCGTACTGCTCGGTGATGCTCCACGGCAGGAAACCGGGCAGGCCGTCGAGGCGGTCGAGGTTCGCGCTGGGTTTGGGTTCGGGCAGGTTGCGGGCTTTGCGTTCCAGCGCCAGTCGGGCGACGAATTCGTAGCGGAAATGCGAGAGCAGCTCCGGCTTCAGCCCGTAGGCGGGCAGGTCGTCCACGTCGAAGTAGTGATCGGGATTGTTGGTGTGACGCAGGGCGCGGTCGCTGTTGTTATTGCGCCAGCGATCGGGTTCGCCGCTCAGGAACAGGATGCGTTCCTTGGCCGCCTGCGCGAAGGCGGGGAAATCTTTGGGCAACGTGCCCAATGCCAGATCATTGACCAGCCGGTGCCGCTCATAATCCCACGCCCAACTGGACGCGGGCACGAACGCGATGCTGGCGATGAAGAGGGAAAGCAAATGGGAACGCATGCGCGACAGGCTGCCGGTGATGCGAAAGGCTGGCAAGCTTTTCGGGCAGTTGGCGGCAAAAGACAAAGCCGGCCCCGCACGCGAGGCCGGCTTTGGTACTGTTTCTGTGTGTTCCTGGGCGAAATCTTTACGGCAGATCGGCCAACTCGAGGTTGAGCTTGCCGCCGGCAGCCTCGCGCAGCACTGCCGCGCGTTGGTCGTCGTACTTGTCCACTTGCACGGCGCCGTGGAGAGATTCAATCACCTCGATGCCCTGCGGATCTTTGGCGACAGCGCGGTCGCGCAACGCAGCTTTCTCGTTGGTGTTGGCAGCGTCGTTGGCGGCGAGGTGTTTCATGTCAATACGAGCCGCCCAATACTTGCTGGGCGTGTACGCGAAGAGTGGCTGGAAGCGCTGTGTGTGCGTGACCAGCCACTGTTTGCCGCCACTCTCGTAGGTGAACATGTCGAGCGGGCGATTGCCGGATCCCAGTTCCAGCACGCTGGTGCCTTTGACCTTCGCGCCGTCGGCCAGATTGGCCAGCGGGAACTTGGCCACGGGCGTGCAGGCGAAGGAACCCACGACGTACTGATTGCCGCCCTCATTATGCAGGACGAAGCTCTGGATGGGCGCGCGGGTTTCCCATTTGCGATGCGCCACGTGATAGGTCTCGGCACTGTAGGTTTGCGCCACTTGCCCGTGCTCCAGCGGCAGTGCCACGGAGAAAATCTTGCTGGCAAATTCTTCGTTGCCCACGCCCGCGGCAATCAAACGGCCCTGCGCCAATGCCAAGTCGGTGATGTTCACGGCAGCCAGTTTCTCGGGCAGTTTGACGCGCGCCCATTTCAACTTGTCCAAGGGCATTGCCGCTACGGCGCCCTCGCCGTCCACGGTGAGGATGGCTGTCACGCCGTCGGTGCGGCGGACGGAGAGATAGATGCGCTTGGTCATCGGATGCACGGCCAAGTCGGTGATCTGCACGCTCTCGGCCTTGGCACCCATCGCGCCGGCCACCTTGCCGACGATGTCGGCCACAGGCTTCTTGAGCGCTGGCACCGCGGTGCGTTCGCCCGGATCAATGGCCACGATGGCGCCGCGTTCGGCCACCAGCAGCAGGCCCAGCGATCCAAAGGTGATGTTGCCCGCGCCTTTGAGCTGCGGATCGCCCGACTGCGGGTTCTTCAAGTAGGCCTCGGCGGCCGAGGGTGGCGCTTTGCCATCTTCTGCATGGAGGGGGGCGACGACTGCGAGGACGAATACAACAAAGGACGCGATACGTTTCATACCCAGTACGATTGGTGGACTAGCGGATGCTAGCAGTGAGGGCCCTCGTGGCAACCTTCATTTGAAAAAAAATGCGCTGCGCGAAAAGGCCGCCGAAATTTATTCAGGAAAGAATGTAAGAAAGTTCGGGGCGGCTGCGATGTAGTGGCAGACCCACTGGATTGGGCGGCAAACCAACTTGGCCAATCTCGAATGAAAACACGGCTCCTCATCTTACTGGTGTGCGTCATTGGCGCGTTGACGGCGGTGGCATATTGGAAATCCAAAAACTCCGCGCACGTCATGAAACCCATGCCGGACGTGCAACTGGACGCCCCCAGTGCCCACGCCGCTCTGAAATCCAACCAGCCCGTGCAGATGAAACCCAACGCTCGCGAGGTGATGTTCGAGCCGGGTGCGCGGTTCGCCTTTGCCACGGGCAAGGACGAGTCGGTCGTGGTCGTGGTCGGCGAGGTCAAGACCGGCGACGACGGCAGCTTGACGAGCATCGGCATCGTGGAAGGCCAGCCGGAGAGTCAGGCCATCTTCGTGATGGTGGGCGAGGCGATTGCCGGTTCGGTGGACTTGACCGATGGGCGGACGTTCACGCTCAACCACGTGGCACCGGGCATCCATCGCGTGTCAGAGTTGGATCACGAAAAGGGCCACGACTGCGCCGCCTGCCGTGGCGAAGCCAAGCCAGTGGA
>SIAW01000066.1 GCA_009695465.1 Pedosphaera sp. | reverse complement strand
ACGATGGACAGTGGCATCACGTGGCGGCGTCCATCGGGCCGGGCGGAAAGAAGATCTACGTGGACAGCTATCTGGACAATCTCAACGCGACGGTGTCCACGATGTTCATTGGCAGCACAGCCGAGTTTATGTTGGGACTGGACAGCTTGACGGTGCCCACAGTCACGGGTCCGCTCCACGGCAAGCTCGATCAGGTGCGCGTGTACAACATCGCCCTGCCCGACGTGAATATTGCCGCGCTTTACAGCGCCGACAAGCCGGGCACCCAAGGCATGGGCAGCATCAAGGTGAACTTCTTGGGCGACCTGTTGACACTGGGCGACTCGGTGCGGCTGGAACTCTTCAGCGATGTGGACACGAGCCAGGCACCGTTCCACAACCAAGTGTACACAACGGGCGGCGCGTCCATCACCCACTCTTTCCTGGCCAACACCAGCGCCAACGCGTGGCAGAACCTGCGCGGCGGCTGGCGGGTCTCGGGGCTGTCCGGCTCGGTGACGGCCGATTCGGTGGTGGTCGAGGTCAATAGCCTGCAGTTCATCTTCAGCCAGACCAATTACATGAACAGGACGCCGGGCAAGACGCTCTACAATTTCAACGCGCAGATGAACCGCGACGTCTTCTACGCCGGCGTGGTGCAGCTCTCGCAAGCCACCTCGCAGTACACGTTCTGCCATGAACTGGGGCATCTGCTGAGCGCCAGTCACGGTATGGGCGATGATCTCGGCGTGGATACCAAAGACGCCAGCCACACGTTTAGCCCGTTTGGCGCGCACTACAACTACGTGCGCGACGACTTCCTCTCCATGGGCAACCACTTCTCCGCGTTCGGCTCCATGCCCGGCAACGGCACGGGTAACGCCTTCGGAAAATACTGCACCATCATGGCCTACACGCAGAACGGCGTGTACCAGCGCATCCCGCGTTACTCCAGCCCCACCATCACTTGGCGCGGCGTCAAGACGGGCACCAATCATGATCGGTTTCTGCCGCCGCCCTTTGGCAATTTCAACCAGCCGCTGTACATGGACAACGTCTATGCCATGTCCGTCATCGGCAAGGTGGTGACGCATTACCGCGACGTCGAAGGCTCGGGCCGCATCGCTGCGCCCTCCTTGGCCACGCAGATTTTCCGTCCGCCACAAGGCATCCCCAACATTGAGCCGACGGCAACAACGTCGGGCACCGGCAACGCCACGCAAATGGCCGGTGGTAATCCGGGCTCGACCGGTTCAAATGACGGGCCAAAGACTTCCACGCCCGCAGTCAAGAAACCCGCCACAGGATTGGGCGCGGGAACCTCGGGCACGACCTCCAATCCCGGCACCAGCACGCAGCAGCCGACCACGCCCACGACACCCACAGGTCGGCAACCCGGCGGCGGTTTGGGCGGAGTGACAGGCACCACGACCACCAACAAGCCGCCCGGCTCGGGCACCACGATCGGCACCACAAATCCGCCGACCACGCCCACGAACCCCGCACCGCCGGCCAACGGCGTAGGCGTGCCCAACGATCAGTTTGAGAACGGCATCGTGCTCCAGCCCAAACCGCAGGCTGACGGCAGTCTCTTGGCCACTGACAGCGGCCACAACATCGGTGCCACGGTCGGCCCCAATGAATCCACCGACCTGCGCACGGACGACGGGCGCCGGGTGTTTTATGGACGGACCGTCTGGTGGGTGATGCAGGCCGCGCGCGATGGCGTGTACGATCTGGACGCCTCGACGGCCGGCAGCAACATTGACACCACGCTCAGCGTGTTCCTGCCGGGCAGCTCCGTGCCGCAGGCCAACGACAACGGCGCCGGACTGGCCCCCGCCAGTCGCGTGATGTTGCCGCGCGTGGCACTCAAGGCGGGCGACAAGGTTTACTTCGCCATTGATGGCGTGAACGGCGCGGAAGGCCGCCTGCGGTTGACCGTGCGGCTCAAGCCGGGCACCGCCGCCAACGCGGGAACCCCGTAAAGATTCTGCGCGGCGCGCAGTGTCTCGCGCCCGTTTCTTACACCCACTTCCACTCACCGCGACCGGGCCGGTTGAGCAGTCCGTTGGCCTCGGTGTCATTGGCGAAAGTGTAGGTCTTGGGATCCCACTTCAACCGGCGGCCCAGTTGGTAGCCCAGATTACCCAAGCTGCAGAGGATGGACGTGTGCGCGCCTTTGGCCACGTCGGCCACGGGGCGTTTGCGGCTGCGGATGCAGTCCAGCCAATTGCGCCGGTGACTGGTGCCGATCTCCGGCAGGCGAAAGGCCGTCTTCTCCTGCGGATCGGTGAGGATGCGCGCGGGGTTGCTCTCGATCTTATTGCGGTCCACGTACAGCGTGCCGTCGGCACCCTCGAACGTGCAGCCGCTCGGTCCGCCGTGGATCACCTCGATGCCGTCGGCGTACACAAACTTCAGCCCCGTCTGCGCGTTGTCGGCGGGCGGGATGATTTCCACCGGCCCGCTCTCGTCCTTGTCCAGCGCCCATTGCGCGATGTCAAAATGATGCGCGCCCATGTCGGACAATCCGCCGCCGGCGTACTCGCGATAGGCGCGCCACGCGGGAAAATGGTTGTGTACGGCCAACGGGCAGAGCACGTGATTGAACGCCCGCACCGGTGCTGCGCCAAGCCACATGTCCCACTCAAAACCCGCCGGCGTGGGTTCGGCGATCAAGTCGCAGGGTTTGGCCGGGCCGCCCACGCCCACGAGCACGCGCTTGATTTTCCCCAGCCGCCCGTTGCGCACCAACTCGACAGCCGTGCGGAACCTCCCGCCAAACTCCGTGCGCTGCTGGCTGCCCGTCTGGAAAACGATGTCGTGTTTGCGCGCCGCTTGCACCACCGCCAGCGCCGCAGCCACCGTCACGGTCAGCGGCTTCTCGCAGTACACGTCCTTCTTCGCCTCGGCGGCGGCGATGGACACGGTGGCGTGCCAGTGATCGGGCGTGCCGACAACGACGGCATCAATATCCTTGTTGGCAATTAGCTTCCGGAAGTCCGTGTACGCTTGGCAGCTTTTGAGGTCGCCGTACTTTTTCTGCACCATGTCCATCGCAGCCTCGCGGCGCGGCTGCGCGACCTCGGCGATGCCCAGCACGCGGCAGTCGGTTTGCCCGAGAAAAAATCCAAGGTGCCCGCGGCTCATGATGCCCACGCCGACAAAACCGAGATTGAGCGTGCGGCTGGGCGGCTCGGCCCATGCGGCGGCGCGGATGATGTTGGGCGCGACCGCGACGGTGGCAGCGGTCTTGAGGAAACGTCGGCGATTCATAATGGGGGCGGGTTAAGGTTTGGGATCTTTGACTTCGTCACGCGCTTCTTGGGCTTGGAGCAATCGGCGCGCCTCGGCGAGGCTGAGTTTTTTCACCGGCAAATCCCAGCCCAACGTGTCGCCGTTGGATTGGAAACCGTTGCCGTCAGCGTCCACGAAGATGGGGTTGTTGTACGCGCAAGGCCGGTTCTTGGATTGTGCGCTGGTGCCGTAGCCGATCTTGAGATCGCTCTGACTGCCGTACGCCACGACGATGAGATGCGCGTCGGCGCTCAGCGGCACCTTGATGGCTTGATCAAACTTCACTACGCCATTGGCAAAGAGCGCGGGATGCGTCTCGCGGGTGAAATTGAGCGCGGGCACTGCGCGGCCGTTGACCAGCACCTGCACGCGATCAATGTCCACCCAATCGGTGCATTGCACGCGCACGTGCAGCGTGGTGCCGCCGTTGGAGCGCGTGTGGCCGCCGGCGAGTGTGCCGTCTTCCGTGCGCACTTCCAGGTACGGGCCGGTGGTGAGAATCATGCGGCCCGCCTTGGCGTTGCGGCTGATCTCCTGCCACGCGATGCGATCGGGCGCGTCGGTGCTGCTGGGGATGTACATGCGCCAGCCGCCCACGCCGTTGCCGTACACGGAGTGCGCGTCGCAGACGGCCACGCCCCAATAACGATGGCCGCGATTGAGCATCTGCAGCCAGATGAATTCGGTGTTGTAATACACCTGCTCGCGGCCGTCGCGGCCGCGCGCGATGCGGAAGGGCGCGGCGTCGAGGATGCGACTGGCGCCGTAGTTCTGCGTCTCGATGCCGTCAATCAGACTTTCCAGACCGGTGAAGCCGCCGTCGGGCCGCCCGTCGCCGTCGCGGTCGATGAACTTCTCCACGACATCGGGGTGATTAATCTGGATCCAACGATCGGCGGGCGCGTCGTCCCACGAGCGCAGGTTGATGGCGTTGAGGCGCGGATCGGATTGATGCACGGGCGCGCCGTTGTTCTGCACAAACGGCGTGGGCTTGAACGGGAACGAATTGAAATGCGATCCCGCGCCGGAACCCGTCAACTCCAAGCCGATGACCGTGCTGATCTCGTTGGTCAATCCCAGCCGGCGGATGTGCGGCCACCAATCGTAGATGCGATTGTGCTCCGTCGTCGGTGCGAACTCGATGTGCTCGGCCGCCAGATTGATGATGCGATCGTCGGTGCCGCAATGATTGTCGCCGCTGGGCGTGGAGTGATTGTGGAAATCAGCGCTGATCCAGCCGCGCGTATCCACCAGCCGTTTGAGCACGCCTTTGCAAGCCGCCGCCTCGCCGGGCGTCACGCGCAAGGTCTGCGCCAAGTGGCTGTACTCGATGCCACGCGTGACGATGAGCTTGTACATGCCCGGATCCAGCGGCACGTGGAAATCACCGCGCTCGCTGTGCCATTGATCCACGCAACCATGCGCGCGCGTCTGCGGGCCAAGCTGCGGCGTGGGCGTGCCGGCCAAGCCAATGAACTGCACCTTGCAGGGGAGGCTGCGGCCCTTCTCATCGCGGATGTCAAAGGCGACACCGGCCACCGGCTCCATCTCCACACTGAGCGGCGCGGGGTTCTTGCCATCCACGACCAACTCTTGGTGGAGCGACGCGCGGCCGCGATCCACCGTGTCCACCGCATATTTTCCAGCCGGCAAATGTAGTAGAAAATTGCCCTGCGCATCCGGATACGCCGGCATGAACGCCGTGCCCGACCGCAGCGTGACCTCCGCCGTGGCGATGCCGCGCGCCTTGGCGCGAACAGCGCCGCGCACGAGCGACGTGTTGCCCAAATGCGACCACGAGAAGATTTCCCCGACCGCTTCCGCCGGCGATTTTCCGACCGCCAAGTAGCGGGTGAAATTGGTGGACTGCCCCGGCGCCAGCGAGATCAGCGTCAGCGGCTTGATGAGTTTGCTGCCGGGCTTTCCATCACCTTCCAACCAGCCCAGTGCGTAGCCGCATTTGTCGGCCGGATCCACAGCGTTGTACCAGCGCACATCCAGAAACACGCTGTTGGTGCTGTACGGTTTCACAAAATCCTCCACGGAACCGGAGGCCGTGGTGTTGGATTCATTGCGGTAAGTCGTGCGCACGAGCACGCCGCGCAGGCTGTCGTTGAGCACATACACGTGGCGCTTGTAGAGGCCGCCGTTGTTGGCGGCGTTGACCACCGTCTCCACAGCGGCCTGCGCCAGCGCGCCTTCGCCTTCGGAATCAACGATGCGCACATACGAGACATCGCCGCGCTGATTGCTCGGGCAATAGATGGTGAGCTGATCGTTGTGGGCGCCGCGCAGTGTCAGATCATAAAGACAACCGGGCGTGATGCCGGTGTCGCCGTAGAACGTGCTCATGTCCGCGCGGCGCATCGGCAGATCGCCCGACACCAGCGCCTCCACGTAATCATTGCGCAGCACAAAATCGCCGATGATGCCGTCGGCCTCTTTGCCGCGCGGCAACTGCGCGGTGTTGTGCGGGCCGATCTCAAAAGCCGACGTGGCGGCCATGACGGTCAGGGTTGCGGAGAGCAGGGCAGAGGCAAGCAGGCGTCGCTTCATAATCAAAAGGTGTGGCGCCACCGTAGGCGCGGCCGAAGAATGTCGCAAGTCTCCGTTGGCAATTCTTTGCCATCAGCTTGGCCCCCTGCTATAACCCCGCTCGCCTATGGCAAAAACCCGGACCGACGCCGGCAGCAAGCCCGCCAAGTTAAAGCTGCTGGCCGCCAACCGAAACGAGATTGCGATCCGCGTCTTCCGCGCCGCCACGGAGTTGGGCATCCGCACCGTGGCCATCTACGCGCAGGAAGACCGGCTCTCCGTGCATCGTTTCAAGGCGGACGAGGCGTATCTGGTGGGCGCAGGCAAAGGCCCCGTCGGGGCGTACCTCGACATCCCTGGCATCGTCGCGCTCGCCGTCCAGAAAGGCGTGAACCTGATCCATCCCGGCTACGGTTTCCTTTCCGAGAACGCGGACTTTGCCGAGGCGTGCCAGAAGGCAGGCATCATTTTTGTCGGGCCACGTCCGGAGTTGCTGCGGCAGATGGGTGATAAAACAGAGGCGCGTGCGCTGGCGCGTGCTGCCGGCGTGCCCATCTTGCCCGGCACCGATGAGCCGGTCAAAACCCGTTCCAAGGCGCTGGCGCTGGCCAAGCAGATCGGGTTTCCGCTGATCATCAAGGCCGCCTTCGGTGGCGGCGGTCGCGGGATGCGCGTGGTGCATCGCGCGCGTGATTTGGAGAAGCTGCTCGACGAGGCCCGCAGCGAGGCGGACCGCGCGTTCGGCAACCCGGCCGTTTTTCTGGAGAAGTACGTGGCGCACGCCAAGCACATCGAGGTGCAGATCTTGGGCGATCAACACGGGAACATCCTGCACTTGCACGAGCGCGATTGCTCCGTGCAGCGGCGCCATCAAAAGGTGGTCGAGATCGCCCCCAGCGTCGGGTTGGACGACACGGTGCGCCGGGAGTTGTGCGCCGCTGCCGTCGCGCTCGCGCAAAAGGTGCGCTACGACAACGCCGGCACGATGGAGTTCCTCTACGACGTGGACACGCTCAAGTGGTACTTCATCGAGATGAACCCGCGCATCCAGGTGGAGCACACCGTGACGGAAATGATCACGGGCATTGACCTTGTGCGCGCGCAGATCCAGATCGCGCAGGGCCACGCGCTGCACGGGCCGGAACTGGCGCTGCCGTCGCAGCCGGAGGTGCAGCGCAACGGGTACGCCGTGCAATGCCGGGTGACCACGGAGGATCCCGCCAACAATTTTACACCCGACTACGGGCGCATCCTCACCTATCGCTCGGCGGCGGGCTTCGGCGTGCGGCTGGATGGCGGCATGGGCGACGCCGGCAGCGTCATCACGCCCTTCTACGATTCGTTGCTGGTGAAGATCACCGCGCAGGGGATGACCTTCCGCATCGCGTTGGATCGCATGAACCGCGCGCTGCGCGAGTTCCGCATCCGCGGGGTGCAGACCAACATTCCGTTTCTGGAAAATCTGGTGGAGAACGCCACCTTCCGCAGTGGCGCAGCCACCACCACGCTGATTGACACGACGCCGGAGCTGTTCGCTTTTCATCGCCGCCGCGATCGCGCCACGCGGTTGCTCAACTACATCGGCGACGTGGTGGTGAACGGCAATGCGCAGATCAAGGGGCATCGGCCTGCGGAGCCTTTCCCGCCGCTGCGCGTGCCGCATTTTGAGACGAGCCAGACGCCGCCGGAAGGCACGCGGCAGCTTTTGCAAAAGCTGGGGCCCAAAGCCTTCGCAGAGTGGATCTGCAAGCAGAAGCGCCTGCTCGTCACCGACACCACGCTGCGCGACGCGCACCAATCGCTGTTCGCCACGCGCTTGCGCACGGCCGACATGCTGCGCATCGCCCCGGCGATTGCGCGCCGCACGCCGGAGTTGTTCAGCTTGGAGATGTGGGGCGGGGCGACGTTTGACACCGCGATGCGGTTTTTGCACGAGGATCCGTGGCAGCGTCTGCGGCAGTTGCGCGAGGCGGTGCCCAACATCTGTTTTCAGATGCTCTTCCGCGGTTCCAACGCGGTGGGCTACTCGGATTATCCTGATAACGTCGTGGCGGGTTTTGTCCGGCACGCGGCGGCGGCGGGCATGGACATCTTCCGCATCTTCGATTCGCTCAACTACCTGCCCAACGTGAAGGCCGCGATGGAGGCCGTGCAGTCCACCGGCTCGGTCTGCGAGGCGGCGATCTGTTACACGGGGGACATTCTCGATCCCAAGCGCAACAAGTATCCGCTCAAGTATTATGTGAAGCTGGCGCGGGAGTTGGAGCAGATGGGCGCGCACATTTTGGCCGTCAAAGATATGGCGGGCATCTGCCGGCCGTACGCGGCGTATCAATTGGTGAAGGCGCTCAAGGAAGCGGTCGGCCTGCCCATTCATTTTCACACGCACGACACCAGTGGCGTCAACGCCGCTGCGGTGTTGAAAGCTGCGGAGGCCGGAGCGGACATCGTGGACTTGGCGGTGGCGTCAATGTCCGGATCCACCAGCCAGCCCAATCTCAACTCCGTTGTCGCGGCGTTGCAGCACACGCCGCGCGAGACGGGGCTGGACTTGGCAACGTTGAATGGCTTCTCCGATTACTGGGAGAATGTGCGCCGTTATTACGCGGCGTTTGACACCGGCCCGCAAAGCGGCTTGGGAGATATTTACGAGCACGAGATGCCCGGTGGCCAGTACACCAATCTGCGCGAGCAGGCGCAGAGCATGGGGCTGGGACGGCGCTGGAAAGAGATCGCGCGCACGTATGCGGAGGTGAACCAGTTGTTCGGCGACATCGTGAAGGTGACGCCCTCCAGCAAAGTGGTGGGCGACATGACGATGTTCCTCATCACGCGCGGCATCAAGCCGGCGGACGTGGTGAATCTGGAACCGGGCAGCACGGCCTTCCCGCAGTCGGTTATCGACATGATGCAGGGGCGACTGGGCAAGCCTCTGGGCGGTTGGCCCAAGCGGGTGCAGCATGTTATTTTGGACAAGCGCAAGCCGCTGCGTGGGCGTCCGGGGGCGTCCTTGCGCGCGCTGGATTTGGAGCGCACCAGTAAAAAGTTGGAGGCGTTGATTGGCCGCAAGCCCACCGAGGATGATCTGTACAGCTACTTGATGTACCCGGAGGTGTTCCTGGATTGCCACGAGTACCGCCGCAAGTTCAGCGACGTCTCCGTGTTGCCCACGCCCACGTTTTTTTACGGGATCAGCCTGGGCGAGGAAGTCAGCGTGGACATCGAGGAGGGCAAGACGCTTTACATCAAGCTCATCAACATCAGCGCGGCTGATACGAAGGGCGCGCGCACGCTCACGTTTGATCTCAACGGATATCCGCGCGAGACGGAGATCGCGGACAAGTCCGTGAAGTCGCAGGAGAAAGCCGTGCCCAAGGCCGATCCCGCCAACCCGCTGCATGTGGGCGCGCCCATCCCGGGCATCGTCACGGCGCTGGCGGTGAGCGTCGGCGGCAAGGTGGCCAAGGGCGACAAGTTGCTCACGATGGAAGCGATGAAGATGCAGACCACCGTGTACGCGCAAGCCGATGGCGTGGTCAGCGCGCTCAACGTGGCCGTCGGCGATTCGGTGGAGAGCAAAGATCTGCTGATGGAACTGCACGCGGGTTAACGCGGCCGCACCACGAAAGGCAGATGACGCGGGGCGGCGCTGCCCGTTGGCGTCGGCGCTTGCAGGTTCACTTCGAACGGCCGCTCCAGATTGTTGCCCGCCAGATCTTCCAGCACCGCGCCGATGGTGATGCGGTGATCGCCCGCGCGCCACGGTTGCGCCGGCGTGAAAGCCCAGCGCGTTTCTTGGCCGCTCACCGCGATCTCACCGGCGAGAGGCTGGCCTTCGCCGGTTTCCACCGTGAGCTGGCTGTGCAGCAACGCCCAGTCCAGCGACTCCAGCAATTCGAGTTGCAACGGCTGGCGTGTGCCCGCTTCGGGTGGCAAATATTTCCAGCGCGCGACATCCGGCTGCGCACGGTCGGGCGCACCGGCGCGGAGGGTCTTGCGAACATCCAGCCCCAGCGGCACGCCAGCGGTGGAAGCCCATTTGCCGGAGAGGACGAGGTGATAAATCCCGCCG
Source organism: Pedosphaera sp. (assembly GCA_009695465.1). Lineage (GTDB taxonomy): Bacteria > Verrucomicrobiota > Verrucomicrobiia > Limisphaerales > UBA1100 > SYLI01. The sequence goes on along the minus strand of SIAW01000066.1, from coordinate 5,667 downwards.
GACTCCAGCACCGGGCCTAGCTCGACGTTGAGATTCACGCCGGTCTTTTGGCGGCCGGGATGGAACCACAACGTCAACCGCCGGCCGTCGGGCGACCACAGCTCGGTCTCGCGGAAAGGCTCGGGCACTTCGCTGCCGTTGCCGTGCAGCAGCCGAACCTGCTGCAGGAGGTTGCCCTGTTGCATGGGCTGGGAAAAGTGGATGTAAAACTTCAGGTGATTGGCCGGCACGGTTTGGCCGCTGGGAAAGATGTCGGTGACGCGCGGTGCAGCGGTGGTTTTCGCTGGCACGCGATAATCGGTGAACAGGGCGGCCGGGCCACCGTCGCCAAACGTGTACGTCGCACGATAAGTCTGCCCAGCCATTAACGGGAATTGCGGCGTGAACACCAGCGTGCGGTCCCGCTGTGTGACTTGCCCGAGCACTTGGGTGGCGTTGTCATCGGCCAGCGCAACCTTGAGTTGGAAAATGGCGGCGGAACTCCATGCGCCATCGGCAGGCGCGGTCAGCGTGATTTGATGGGGCAAATCCTCATCCGTTCTAAAACGCCAAGTGTAGCTGTACGAGGCGCAGCCGGCGGCCATCAATGCCAGCAGCACCAATAGCGGCGGTACTGTGCGCAGAGGGATGAGGCTGCGGAACATGTGTGGCAACATCGCCGCCCGCCAATGCGTCGGGCAAGCCCAAACTGGCATTGGGCGAGGCACACGCTACGAATTGAATCGCCACGCGAACCATCGTGTAACGGGTGCGGGCGGGGCGCGTCTCGACCTCACTCGAAGGCAGGATTATGGCGGGCCAGAATTTTCAATCCGATGGCGCGGTCGTTAGCTTCGGAGTCGGGGATAAGTTCTCGGCTTTTCAACTTGCTGGCATGACGAGTGGTGCTAACTTTTCCACAGGCTGCAATATCTTGCGGCCTCTTTCAGGTGTCTTTGCAGGGAGGTTGAGAAGTAAGCACATCGGCCGCGCCATTGGGCGTGTTGGTCGGTGACAGATTATGGCGTACGCGTCGTTTCAAGATTTCTGCGCAGTGGCTGGGTTGGCGCCGGCGGGGGACTTCTCGCGTTCGCAAACCGAGTGGCATGCGGCTGTTGAAGGCGGGCGCGATGAGACTTTTCCGGCGTGGCTGCGGCGCGAGGCGGGACAAGTGGAGGGGGTTTACCTCGACAAGATTGCGCATGCGTACGGTTGGGGGCGGGTGAATTTGGCCGAGGAAAAGCCGTCCGCAGAGGCGCGCAAACGCATCCCCACAAAAGTTGCCGCAGCACATCATGTCATCCCCGTGCGCATCACGGACGGCGTGTTGGAGGTGGCGGCGAGCGATCCTTTCAACACCGCGCTGCTCAACGCCGTGCGGTTTGCCGCGCGCGGGCCAGTGCGTTTTCTGCTCGCGACGCGCGAAGAGTTGGAGCGGGCGTACGAGAAATATTACGGCGTGGGCGCGGACACGATTGATGAGCTGGCGCGCGATGATGCGGAGGACGAGGAAGGGCTGGAATTGATGGGCGACGATCAGGAGATCGCCGGGGATGGGCAAGAGGCCAGCATCATCAAGTTCGTCAACCAGATCATCATGCAGGCGTACAAGAGCCGCGCGACGGACATCCACATCGAGCCGCAGAAGGACGAGCTGCGCATCCGGCATCGCATCGATGGCATGCTGCATCAAATGCCGCTGCCGCCGCAGATGAAGCAACTGCAGTCCAAATTGATTTCGCGCATCAAGATTCTCGCCAAGATGAACATCGCCGAGAAGCGCCTGCCGCAGGACGGGCACATCGGCCTGAGTATTAAAGGCGACGAGATGGACATCCGCGTGTCCACGGTGCCGACGGAGTACGGCGAGAGCGTGTCGCTGCGCTTGCTCTCCCGCGGCAGCATCCTCAAGGGCATGGACACGCTGGGCATGTCCGCGCGCATTGAGAAATCCATCCGCGAGATCATTAATCGCCCGCACGGCATCATGCTCGTCACCGGCCCGACGGGCTCGGGCAAGTCCACCTCGCTCTACGCATTTCTCAATGCCATCAACTCGGTGGATCAGCGCATCATGACGGTCGAGGATCCCGTGGAGTACAAGCTCAAGGGCATCAATCAAGTGGAAGTGAAGTCGGAGATCGGCCTGAATTTTCCCCAAGTGCTGCGCCATTTCCTGCGGCAAGATCCCGACGTGATCATGGTCGGGGAAATCCGCGACACTGAGACCGCGCAGATCGCCATCCAAGCCGCCAACACCGGCCACTTGGTGTTTAGCACCCTGCACACCAATGATTCCGCCAGCGCGTACACGCGGTTGATTGACATGGGCGCCGAGCCGTTCCTGCTGGCCGACGCCATCATTGCCATCATGGCCCAGCGCCTCGTCGGCACCATCTGCGTGAACTGCCGAGTGGAGCATGATTACCCCAGCGAGTATCTGTTGAAGCTAGGCTTCCCCGCTGCGCAACTGGGGGAGGCCAAATTTTTCAAAGGGGCCGGCTGCGAGAAGTGCGGGCAGGTCGGCTATCGCGGCCGTGTGGGGTTGTACGAGCTTATGGTGCCCAGCGAGAACATCCGCAAGCTGGTGATCGAGCGCGCGTCCGCCACGGCCATCGGCCAACGTGGTCGCGCCGAGGGCATGATGACACTGCGCGAAGACGCGTGGGAAAAGGTGTTGGCTGGCCGCACCACGGTGGAAGAAATCCTGCGCATCACGCAGGCAGAGGAGATGCAGGCACTCGCAGCGCCATGACGTTCGATTCACACACACCGCCCGCAGACAGCGCCGACAACGCGCCCGTTGCGCTGCGTGCGCGTCGTGTGCAGCGGTCGCAGACGTTGAGCGCCTGCAACGTTGTGGACTGCACGAAGGATCACCAGCAATTCTGGCGGTTCGCCAGCAGCGGCCGCTCGATGAAGCTGGTGGAGGTGCGCGACACGGATTTGGACGTGCCGGTGCCGCGCCAGTTCGTGAGCCGCGATCTCAGTCAGATGTGGAAGCCGCATTGTCAGAACGATGCGTGGCTGCCGATGGAGGAAGTTTATTTTCATGTGTTGCAGATGCCGGAATGCGAGCCGGCCGAGCTGTTGGAAATGGTGGAAGTGCAGATCGAGCGCATCTCGCCCCATCCGGTCGCGCAGGTGGTGTGGACTTACGAGGTGGCGCCCTCCTTCGGTGTGGACACGGGCCAGCAGACGGTGGTTGCCATCATGGCTGAGCGCAACGTGGTGGAAGATCACTTGGAGCGGATGGAAGCCATCGGCTACCGACCCGATCGGCTGGAGGTGCCCATCCTGCGGCAGGTGTTTGAAGCGGGCGACCTCGCAGGCGGCGGTGCCAGTGGCTGGATTTATCCGCGGGTGCGCAAGGGCAAGCTGGTGTGTCTGGTTGCATGGTGGACGGAAGGCAAGCTCAGCGACATCTCCATCGTCCACATGAGCGCAATCGGCAAGCTCAACGAGTTGACGGAGCAACTGACCTCCAGCGCGTGGGCGGCGGAGATTGCCGGCTCGCTTCAAGGCCCGGTGCAGTGGCATCTGGTGGCCGATCACGACATCGCCGAGCAATGGTTGCCGACGCTCAACGAATGGGCTGGCCGCGGGGTGCAGGTGCATCGCCCGCCGGAGACGGCGGCGTTGGCAGCGGCTTGCGCGCAGCAGGCGGGCCGGCCGTTGACCGAGTCCAACCTGCTGCCGCCGGAGTACCGCGACCGCTGTCACCGCGACGATGTGGATCGGTTCTGGCTGGGGCTGGCAGGCGTGATGACGGTGTTATACGCCCTGTTTGTGGGCGCCTACTTCTACCTGTCCGGCAATCTTGCGAAGGATGATGAGTTGGTCAAAAGCGAGCGGGATGCGCTGAAGAAAACGATGGCCGGCATGGAGGAGGAGGAGGAGAAGTTCCATCAGAAGCGGCTTTACGACAACCTGCGATTGAAGGCGCTGGAGTGCATGCAGGCCATCGCAGAGACGCTGCCGGAGACGATGGATTTGGAGGATTTCCGGTTCAACGACAAGAAGGAGAGCACCAAAAATCTGACCCTCAGCGGCACGGTGGCGTTGGCGGAGGAGGCCAAGGTGGATGAGTTCCGCGAGATGCTCAGCAAGGTGAAGGTGATGGATCCGGACAAGAAGGAAGTCAGCCTTTTCGCCAATGTGGGCTTTGAACGGATCGTGGATGTGCGCGGTGTGGACGAGGCGCGCAAGCGGTGGTTCATCACCTGTGAGCTGGCCATGGACCGCGAGAAACGGGAGCCCAAAAAGAAACGCGAATGATCGGGGTTTTCGACAAGCTGAATGTGCGGCCTGAAGAAAGGCGGTACGCCATCATGTTCTTTTTTGGCGCGTTCATTCTACTCAACGGCCTGTGGGCGTGGCGGCATTTTGGTGGCTCCACCGAATGGAGCGCCCTGAGCGTGAGCATCGAGGAGGCGCGCGGCGAGAAGAACAGTTACGAGGAACGCATCAAGAATCTGGAGAAGAAGCAGAAGGAGTGGGAGGACTACAAGAAACGCTTTGGTGCAGGCGCGGGCATGGCGCAGTACGACCCGCTGCCGCGCATCCAGCGATTGGCTGCGGATTCGAAGTTCTCGCCGGGCAGCATGGGCCGCAACAAAGTGGAGGACGCAGAATTCAAGTCGTTTGACCGGTACGTGGTGAGCATGGATTTCACCGCATCGGACGCGAGCCTGATCAATTTCCTGGTGGAACTGGGGCGCGAGCCGGAGATGGTGCGCGTGAGTGACCTGACCATTTCCCGTGGAGATCGCGAGAAGGCGACGCTGCGCGGACAGATGAGCGTCGTGGCCAGCCTGCCCAAGAAGACCGATTCAACCAATCAGAAATCCAAAACTAAACCCAAAGGCAAAGGCCCATGAAAACTGCAACCACCATTTTATGCGCCGTGCTGACTGGCGCTGGCTTGTTGCCCGTGTGGGCTGGCCCCGCGCCCACGCCGGCACCCGTAGCAGTGCCGGGCTTTGCGCCGCCGCCAGTCGTGGCTGTGCCGGCAGCGGTGCCGCCCGTGGCGTTGGGGGCGGGTGATGAGGGCGAGGATGTCAGCGGGCGCATGCGGTTGAAGGACATGGCCATGCCGCAGTTGCTGGAGCTTTATGGGCTGTTCACGGGGCGTTCGATACTGCGGCCGGCGAATCTGCCGACGGTCAACTTCAGTTTTACACCGCAGAACCGGATGACCCGCGGGGAGGCCGTCGAGGCCATCGAGACCATGCTGGCGCTCAATGAAATCACCGTCATCCCGATGGGCGAGAAATTTGCCAAGGCGGTGCCTTCGGCCAACGCGCCCAGCGAGCCGCCGCAGTTTTATCCTGATGGCATCAAAGAGCTGCCGGAGGCCGGGCGCTACGTCTTGGTGGCGTTGCAGCTCAAACACGTGAAGCCCACCGAGGTGCTCGACGCGCTCACGCCTTTCTCCAAACTGAAAAAGGACGCGGTGCTGGCGATTGACGGCTCGCGCACGTTGATCCTGCGTGACTACGCGCAGAACGTGAAGCGCATGTCTGAGATCATCGAGAAGATTGACGTGCCCGTGCCCACGGAAGAAAAGTTTGAGATCATCCCCATCAAATACGCCATGGCGGCGGACATCGCCACGGTGTTAAGCACCCTCACGACCACGCCCCAAACATTTAACTCCGCCGCTTCGCAGCGCTTGGCGACTGGCGG
>SIAW01000065.1 GCA_009695465.1 Pedosphaera sp. | reverse complement strand
TTCCCGAAGCAAGCGCTGTGGGGCGTCGCGCGGGTGTGCCGGGTGGATTTAGACCACCGCCACGGTGTTTTCCAGCACACCGATGCCGCTGATGGTGATGCGCACGACGTCGCGTGCGGCCAGCGTGAATTCATCGCCGGGCACCACGCCGGTGCCGGTGAGCAGCAGGGCGCCGTGCGGGAAATGTTGGGAGCGGCACAGCCAGCCGGCCAGTTCATCAAAGCCACGCTTGATGTTGCCCACGCTGGTCTGCCCTTTGAACACGGTGCGCCTGCGCCGGCGAATCTCCACGCCGATGGTCCAGCGACGCACGGCCGCCTCCGTCGCGCCCAGCACGATGAACGGGCCAGAGGCACAGGAACGGTGGTAAACTTTGGCTTGCGGGAGATAGAGCAGGTTCTCGCCTTCGATGTCGCGCGAGCTCATGTCGTTGCCGATGGTGTAGCCAGCCACGCGCCCGCGCGAGGTGATCACCAGCACCAGTTCCGGCTCCGGCACATTCCAGCGCGCGTCGCGGCGGATGCCCACTTCTTCGCCGTGCCCGACGACTTTTTCGGGGAGCGATTTGAAGAACAACTCCGGCCGCGGCGCCTCGTACACGCGGTCGTAGGCGGTGGCGGAAAACTCGCTCTCGTCCATGCGCGCCTTTTTGCTGCGCAGATAAGTGACGCCGGCGGCCCACACTTCCTGCTGTTCCACCGGCGCGAGCAGGCGTACGGCGCGCAACGGGTGGCGCGGCAGCTTGAGACGGGACAGCGCGGCCAGATGGCGCGGCGCGTCCTCGCTTTCGATCAATGGAGTGAGGCGCTCGATGCCGGCGGCGGTCAAGTCCAGCACAGCGCTGCCTGCGACGAGGCCCGCGCGCGGCGCGCCGTCGGCCAGTTGGAACCGGCAGATCTTGACGGTGGGCGCGCTCATGCCGAGTAGTCCAAGTACACGGACTTCACACGCGTGTAGAAATCAATGGCCGTGGCGCCCTGTTCCTTGAAGGAGTTGCTGCTGGAATGTTTGACACCGCCGAAGGGCACCTGCAACGCCAGCCCGGTGGAGACTTGATTGATCTTCACCACGCCCGCCTCGATGCGGTCGGTGTAGCGCATGGCCTTGTTGATGTCGCGCGTGATGATGGAGGCGGACAGGCCGTACTCGATGCCGTTGGCGATGGCGATGGCCTCGTCAAAATCGCCTGCCGTGATTACGCCCAGCACGGGGCCGAAGACTTCTTCCTGCGCGATGCGGGCGTTGGGCTTGACCTTCGCCAACACTGCCGGCGTCATGAAATGGCCGTGCTCGTGTTCCGCGCCGTCCAACCGCTGGCCGCCCCAGCACAGTTCCGCGCCTTCTTCCTGCGCGATGCGCACGTAGTCGAGGTTGCCTTTCAATTCCGAGGCGTTGACGGCCGGGCCCATCGTGATGCCCGCGTGCAGACCGTTGCCCACCTTGAACGCGCGCGCCTTTTCCACCAACTTCTCGGTGAAGGCATCGGCCACTTTGGCCTCCACAATCGCGCGGCTGGTGGCGGTGCAGACTTGGCCGGTCTGACCAAAGCTGGCTGCGGCCACCAAGCGCGCGGCGTAATCCAGATCGGCATCGGCCAGCACGATGGTCGGGTTTTTGCCGCCCATCTCCATCTGCGCGCGAGCCATGCGCGGGGCCAATTGCTGGTAGATGCCGCGGCCCACGGCGTGCGAGCCGGTGAAGGAAAGCGCCGCCACATCCGGGTGCGTGGCCAGCGCGTCGCCCACCTCGCGGCCGGAGCCGACGACGACGTTGAGCACGCCTTTGGGCAGGCCGGCTTCCGCGAAGGCGCGAGCCAGTTCCAGCGCCATGGACGGGGCTTGGCTGGCGGGCTTTAACACCACGGCATTGCCGGAGACCAGCGCGGGCGCCAGCTTCCACGCGGGCAGCGCGATGGGGAAATTCCACGGCGTGATCAGTGCCACCACGCCCAGCGGCTCGCGCTTGGTGAAGAGCATGTTGTTGGGCAGATCGTGCGGCATCACCTGCCCGCCGATGGTGTAGCTCAGGCCCGCCATGAAGCGGAAGATGTCCACCGTGCGGCCCACTTCCATCCCCGCTTCGGTCTTGGTTTTGCCCTCCTCGCGCGTGAGCAGCTCGGCCAGCTCATCGCGGCGCGAGGCCAAGATGTTGGCGGCGGCGCTGAGGATGCGGCCGCGGGCGGGCGCGGTCGTGTCGCGCCATGCGGGAAAAGCGGCCTTGGCGGCATCGACAGCGGCAAGCGCATCGGCCCGGCCGCCTTTGGCGTAGGAGGCGACGGCCTCGCGTATGTCGGCGGGGTTGTGATTGACGAAGACCTCGCCCGATTGCGCGGAGGTCCATTCGCCGTTGATGAAGTTCTTATATTCTCTCATGTGCGGGAAGCGGAGGGAGTGTGCCCGAACCGGTGCGAGGGGCAAAACAAATTCACGGCGGACCGCGCGGGGCATCAGCCGGCCAACACCGTGTCGGCCTTGGCGGCGAAGACGAAGTCCGACTCGGTCAGCCCGTCAATCTTGTGCGTCCACAGTGTGAGGCGCACTTTGCCCCACGCCAGATAGATGTCGGGATGATGATTGACGGACTCGGCCAGCGCGCCCACGCGGTTGGTGAAGGCCAGCGCGTCGGCGAAGTTGGGAAAGCGATATTCCTTTTCCAGATGATGCTCGTTGAGCACCTGCCAACTGGAACCCAGCTGACGGTGCAGTTCGTGCAGCGGCTCGCCTTTCAAGGGCGGCACTCCGCCGCGACAGGGCACGCATTGGCGTTGGGCGAGAGAACAGGCGGCGGCATCCATGAGTGTGCGCGAGGATACGCGCGGCCGAGCGATTGTCCAGAGTGTCCTCTGCCGGGCTTTGACAGCGCCCCCGCGCCCAGCGTAGGTTGGCGGGCGATGCCTCCGCTGCAGGACAAACATTGCGTGCTGTACGACGACGGTTGCTGGATGTGCCTTTTCCAGATGCGCCTGTTGACGTGGCTGGACTGGTTCCACGCGGTGCGACTGGTGCCGGCATCGAATCCTGAATGTCTGCTGCTGGCGCCGGGACTGACGCGCGAGGGATTGATGGAGGCCATCCACTGCGTGACGCGGCAAGGGCGCGTGTTGCGCGGGGCGCGCGCGTTGCGATTTGTCGGCATGCGCATGCCGTTGCTGGTGCCGATGGCGTTGGTGCTGTGGGTGCCCGGCGTGATTTGGGTGGCGGAACGCGTGTACGCTTACGTCAGTCGGAACCGGCATTTGTTGAGCCGGATTTTCGGCTGCAAAGACGCCTGCGCACTGGTGCCGCCACGCCAACGGGCTGGCGAAACACCCGCCGCGCCGCCGCCACATTAACCACGCAATAGCGCGCGAGACAGATTTCGCGCTTGTCAACGGGCTGGCATGGGCTATTTTCCACCCCCGTTTTTATGAAGAATGATACGCATCCGAAGGAATACCGTTACGTGGTGTTCCGTGACACCAGCAACAGCGAAGCCTTCATCACGCGCTCCTGCGTGAACACGAAAGAGACCACCACTTGGGAAGACGGCAAAGTCTATCCGCTGCACCTGATGGGCATCAGCAGCAGCTCGCATCCCTTCTTCACCGGGCAACAGAAATTCTTGGACACCGCCGGTCGCGTGGATCGCTTCCAGCAGCGCCAGGCCAAGACGCAGGCCCTGCAGGCCACGCGCACCATCGTCAAGCCCAAGAAGAAGTAGCGCCATTCAACGCCGCCGCCCGACTGGCTTCAATGCCCGCGGGCGGTTTCGTTTTTCATCCCCATGGAACTGCGTCCGCACATTGAGAAGATCGCCGCGCGAATGGCGCAGGTTGAGGCGGAGCTGGGCGACCCCAAGGTGTTTGAGAATAATCGCCGGGCGAAAGAGTTGGCCCGCGAATACGCGCGCCTGAAAACGATGGCCGCCAAAGGCGTGGCGTACCTGCGGGCGCTGGATGACCTGACCGAAAACCGCGCGATGGCCGCCGGCCCCGATGCGGATCTGGCTGCGATGGCGCAGGAAGAATTGATTCGGCTGGAGGCGGAGGTGCCCAAGCTGGAGAAGGAAGTGCAACTGGGCCTCGTGCCGCCGGATCCGGCGGACTCGCGCAACACCATCATCGAAATCCGCGGCGGCGCGGGCGGTGAGGAGTCAGCCATCTTCGCCGGACAGCTCTACCGCATGTACCAGCACTACGCCACCGCGCAGGGTTGGACGCATGAGGCGATGAACTCCAGCCCGTCGGAGCGCGGGGGGTTCAAGGAAGTCATTTTCGGCGTCGCCGGCGAGGACGTGTACAAGCGGCTGAAGTTTGAGAGCGGCGTGCATCGCGTGCAGCGTGTGCCCGCGACGGAAGCCTCCGGGCGCATCCACACCAGCACTGTCACCGTGGCCGTGTTGCCGGAAGCCGAAGAGGTGGACGTGGAGATCAAGCCCGAGGAGTTGGAGATTTCAGTCTGCCGCGCGAGTGGTCCCGGCGGGCAAGGCGTCAACACGACCGACAGTGCCGTGCAGATTTTGCACAAGCCCAGCGGGCTGATTGTCCGCTGCGCCGATGAGCGCAGTCAGCAGAAGAATCGCATCAGGGCGTTGAAGGTGCTGCGCTCGCGGCTGCTCGATCAGCGTGTGGCCGAAGAGAACGCCAAGTACGCCGCCGAACGCAAAGCGCAGGTGGGCACGGGCGAGCGCAACGAACGCATCCGCACTTACAATTTCCAGCAGAACCGCGTCACCGACCATCGCATCGAGTTGACGCTGCATAATCTCCCCACGTTTTTGGAGGGCGAGATTGATGGCCTGATCGATCCGCTCATCATCCACGATCTGGAAACGAAACTGGCGTCGCTGAAACTGTGAGCGAGATTCGCGGGCTGATCTTCGACTGCGACGGCACGCTGGCCGATTCCATGCCGCTGCATTGGCGCGCGTGGGACACGGTCTGCCGCCGGCACGGCATCCATTTTCCCGAGGAACGATTTTACGCGCTGGGCGGCGTGCCCTCGCGCCAGATCTTGGCGATGCTCAAGGCCGAGCAACATCTGAACTTTGATCCGCTCCACATCTCGCAGGAAAAAGAGGAGGCGTACCTGCCGTTGATGGCGCAGTTGCGCGCCGTGGAGCCGGTGGCCGCCATCGCGCGCGCGCATCGCGGCCAACTGCCAATGGCCGTCGCCACGGGCGGGCAGCGCCGTGTCATCACGCAGATTTTGAATCACCTCGGCATGGGCGACTGGTTTGATGCCGTCGTCACCAGCGAGGATGTGGTGAATCAGAAACCGGCGCCGGACATTTTTCTGGAAGCCGCGCGCCGCATCGGCGTCGCGCCGCAACACTGCCGCGCATTTGAGGACACCGATCTGGGGATGGCCGCCATCCGCGCTGCCGGGATGGAAGCAGTGGACGTGCGGACGATACTTTCTGCAGCGCCTGCTGCCGCAGAAATCAAACCGCAGTAAGCTTGCGCAGCTCGCGCACGCGCTGGGCAACGCCCGCGTGTCCCGCCGCCGCCAAGCGGCGCAGCCCGAATCCCTCGCAGCAAAAACTGGCCGCCGCACTGCCGTGCAGCAGCGCGTCGCGCAGATGCGCTTTCACCGCGCCACCTTGACTGGCCAAGTACCCCATCAACGCGCCGGCAAAACTGTCGCCTGCACCGGTGGGGTCCACGAGATTCTTGAGCGGATACGCCGGTGCCAGGAACAAGCCGTCCGGACCGGAAAGGATGGAGCCGTGCTCGCCTTTCTTGATGATGACATAACGCGGGCCGAGGCGATGCAGGCACGGGAGGGCGTTGATGAGGTTGTCCTGCCCGGCCAATTGGCGCGCCTCGCCGTCATTTAACACCAGCGCATCCACGCGGCGCAGCAACGACAGCAGATCGGGCAGGGCGATGTTGAGCCACAGGTCCATCGTGTCGGCCATGACGAACTTGGGCCGGCGCATCTGGTCGAGCACGCGGGACTGCACAGCCGGCGCGATGTTGGCCAGCAGCACGTAGGGCAGGCGGGTGTGCGCCGGTGTCAACACGGGCGAGAAATGTTCCAGCACACCCAGCACGGTGTCGAGCGTGCGGCGATGGTTCATGTTCACCTCGTATTCGCCGGACCAATGGAAGGTCTGTCCGGGCGCGCGCTGCAATCCGCTCAGGTCAATCTCGTGTCGGCGATACAGGTTGATGTAGCGCGCGGGAAAATCTTTGCCCACGACGCCGACCAGATGCGGGCGCGTGAACGCGCTGGCAGCGACTGCGGCAAAACTGGCGGAGCCGCCGAGGAGGCGCGGGTTTTCCGAGTAGGGCGTCTTGATGGAATCCAGCGCCGTGGTGCCGACAATGAGCAGACTCATGAGATTGAACCGCCTCGGGCGGCGGCGGAAGGTAGGCGGCTGCGGAATTGTTGGCAAGCGCGGGCGATGTTCGGCGCGTTGAGAATGGCGGAGACGACGGCGACGCGGCGCGCGCCGGCGGCCAGCACGGGGTCGAGATTTTCCAGCGTGATGCCGCCGATGGCAAACCACGGCAGTTGCAGGTGGCCAGCGGCCCAGCGGACGTAATCGAGCGTCACACCCGGGCGCCCGGGCTTGGTGGGCGTGGCAAAGACCGGGCCGATGGCGATGTAGTCCGCGCCCGACTGTGCAGCGCGCAATGCCTGTTCGGGCGCGTGCGAGGAAAGGCCGATGCGCACACCCGACGGGCGCACGTCGCGGACATGCGCAAGGCCAGCATCAAAAAAATCTTCCTGCCCCAAGTGACAGAGATCGGCGCCCACGCGCTGCGCGATGTCGGGATGATCATTGATGACCAAGCCCACGCCAGCGGCCTGTGTGATGGGGGCCAGTGCGGCGGCGGCGCGCAGGACATCCTCGTGCGGCCAATCTTTGGCGCGAAGCTGGATGAGATCCGCGCCGCCATCGCACAGGGCGCGGGCGACATCGGCAACAGATTGGCCGCGCAGATAGGCGGCGTCCACGAAGGCGTACAGATGACACTGGTCGAGCGGTTTCATGCCCGCGCAGTCACGCTGGTTCAGGCGTCTTTCTCGATCATCTCGCGCCGGCCACCGGCGAGGAGTTGCTCGACGTAGCCGGTGTTATAAACGCCGCGCCGGAAATTGGGGTCGCGCATGATCGTGCCCTCAAACGGGATGGTCGTCTTGATGCCGGTAATCATGAACTCGGACAGCGCGCGTTGCATGAGGGCGATGGCCTCGCGCCGGTCGCGGCCGCGGGTGATGAGTTTGCCGATCATCGAATCGTAATGCGGCGGGATGGTGTAGCCGCCGTAAGCGTGGGTGTCCACGCGCACGCCGCGCCCGCCGGGCGTGTAGAACATCTCGATGCGCCCGGGCGACGGGGCAAAATTATTGTACGGATCCTCGGCGTTGATGCGGCACTCGATGGCGTGGCCTTGCAGGGTCACGTCGCTTTGGCTGATGCGCAGCGGTTCGCCCATCGCGATGAGAATCTGTTGCTTCACCAAATCCAAACCGGTGACCTCCTCGGTGATGGGGTGCTCGACTTGGATGCGTTTGTTGACCTCCAGAAAATAGAAATTGCCCTTCTCATCAACGACAAATTCCACCGTGCCGGCGTTGACGTACTTGGCGTGCTCGGCGATGCGCAGCGCGGCCTTGCCCATTTTCTTGCGCAGATCCTTGTGGGTCTCGAACAGCGGCGAGGGGGTTTCCTCGACGAGCTTTTGGTTGCGCCGCTGCACGGAGCAATCGCGTTCGCCCAGATGGATGATGTTGCCGCGGTTGTCGCCGAGAATCTGGAATTCAATGTGGCGCGGGTTCTCGATGTATTTCTCGATGTACACGCCGCTGTTGCCGAAGGACTTTTCCGCCTCCGACCGGGCGGTGTGATAGCCTTTGACGAGCGCGCCGTCGTTGTGAGCCACGCGCATACCCTTCCCGCCGCCGCCGGCCACGGCCTTGATCATCACCGGATAACCGATGCGCCGGGCCACCTCGCGTGCAGCCTGTTCATTCTCCACCAACCCATCGGAACCGGGCGCCACGGGCACATCCGCGCGCTTGGCCAGTTCGCGGCTGGTCTGTTTGTCGCCCAACAGATTCATTGATTTCGGCGTGGGGCCGATGAAGCGGATCTTGCAGCTCTCGCAGACTTCGGCGAAATGGGCGTTCTCCGAAAGGAAGCCGTACCCCGGATGGATGGCGTCCACATCGGAGATCTCCGCCGCGCTGATGATGCGGTCAATGCGCAGATAACTCTCGCTGCTCGCCGCTTTGCCGATGCAGTAGGCCTCATCAGCCACTTGCACGTGCATGGAGTTGGCGTCGGCCTCCGAATAAACCGCCACGGTGCGGATGTTCAACTCGCGACAGGCGCGGATGATGCGCACGGCGATTTCGCCACGATTGGCTACCAAGATTTTCTCAAACATGCCAGAGCCTCAAAATGGGGCGATGCACGGCCACGAGGGGCCGGCTAGTTGGGCTGAATCCGGAACAGCGGCTGCCCGTACTCCACCGGCTTGGCGTCGCTGACCAAGATTTCCGTGATGATCCCGCGCGTCTCAGCCTTGATTTCGTTCATCACCTTCATGGCCTCGATGATGCAGACCACCGTGTCGGGATCCACTTGCGCGCCCACCTCCACGTACATGGGGACATCCGGCGAGGGGCGCCGATAGAACGTGCCGATCATGGGCGACTTGATTGCCGCGCCACTTGCGGGGGCCGGCCGCGACTCCATAGCCTGCAACACCGGCAACGGCGCATACTGCGGCGGCGAGGCGGGAGGGTGATAGCCCATCACCGGCTCATGGTGATCCTCCCGGGAGTGGGCGACCCCATCGCGTTTGAGGCGGACTTTGAAGTCCCCCTTCTCCATCTCGAACTCCGAGACAGAATTCTTCTTCATCAAATCAAGGATGGCCTTGATGTCTTTTAGGTCCATGGAAAGAATGGGCTGGCCCAAAACGCGGTCATCCCGCGCGGGCTATTTAAGGAGCAGACAAAAGGTTGGGTGCGTACAGCTCTCAAGGTAGTCAGCGGCCGGAGGGTTACTGGGAGGGCCAAAACCGTCAAGGAAAGATTATCTGACCGCCAACAGCGCTCCAGCGCATCCTGATTGAAAGCGCTGAATCCCCAGCAAGTCTGCGGCTATTATTTTGACGTTAACGATACAGCGGCCTCAAGCCCGAGCGTGTACGAGGCTGGGCCGAACCCGCAAATCTGCCCTTTGCAGACTGGAGCGATAATGGAGTTGTGCCGGAATTCTTCCCGGGCGTGGATGTTCGAAAGATGAATTTCCACAGCCTGGACGGGACTGGCCGCGAGCGCATCGCGCAGCGCCACGCTAGTGTGGGTGTAGCCCGCTGCGTTGATGACGATGGCATCAAACTGTCCAGCGGCTTCCTGCACCCACGTCACCAATTGCCCTTCGTCGTTGGTTTGGCGGAAGTCGATGGCCGTGCCGCTGGCGGCTGCGTGTTGGCGGACTTGGGCCTCGATGTCGGCCAGCGTGGTGCGACCGTAAATCTCCGGCTGCCGCTGGCCCAACAGGTTGAGATTGGGGCCGTTGAGAAAGAGGACTTTCATCGGCGGCAAAGGGTACTGGCCTTGGGCGCGAGTGTCGAGGCAAAGGCCGTTGTCCGGCGCGCTCAGAGTTTGAGTTGCAGCAGGCCCACTTCCAAGGTCAGCAATTCGTTCACGTTGCCAAAGAGCGCGCGGTGGGTGCGCTCGATGACGGCGAGGTTTTCAGATGCCTCCGCCTCGGTGAGCCGCGCTGCTGCGGCCTGAGCTGCGGGTGCGAATTCCGGCAGCGTTGCCATGGCGATGGGCAGGCCCAAGTTGCACGCCCAAACATCGCGCAGCCACGCTTGCAAGGCTTGCAAGCAGCGCGAGCGGCGCAGGCTGTACTCGGCTTCTGCAGCGGCTTTGGCTTCGGCTTCCCACTGTTCGGCCAAATCCGCCGGCACTTCCTCGTACTGTTGTGCGGGGGAGGCCGCGTCCACTTCAGCCTCCACAGCGGCTTTGGTTTGGGCCAAGTGCTCCATCAATTTGCCAAGCAAACGATAACGGCCCGCCAAATCTTTGTGGCCGGCGATGGCCAGCTCAGCAAAGGCGGCCAGCCAGGCGCGATCGGCGGCGTTCAATTGCAGTCGCCCGCCGCTGCCGCAGGACAGGCGCAGGCAACGCGAGCGGATGGTTTCCAGCAACCGATCCGGTTCGGTGGAGAGCAGCAGGAAGAGGGTGCGCGCCGGCGGTTCTTCCAGAGTTTTCAGCAGCGCGTTGGCGGCCTCGCGGGTGAGGCGATCGGGCGCGACGAGGACGCCCACTTTCCACGAGCCTTCGGTGGGCTTGGCGTACAC
This sequence comes from Pedosphaera sp., assembly GCA_009695465.1. Lineage (GTDB taxonomy): Bacteria > Verrucomicrobiota > Verrucomicrobiia > Limisphaerales > UBA1100 > SYLI01. The sequence continues at coordinate 5,245 of SIAW01000065.1, read as the reverse complement.
CAAATCATTGAGCACACGCGGGGGGCTGTTCTGGCGGCGGATGATCTGGCCGATGCGAATCTGGCGCAGTTTGTTTTCCGGGCGCAACACCATCACATCGGGATGATTGCCCTGCTCCATCCGGCGACAGGCGGCGCAGGCACCGCAACTGTCCAAGTTCGCCCCGTTGGCCGCGCGTGCGGGGGCGTGGGTGCAATTGAGCGTTTTGGCCCACGCCAACGCCAACGGCTCCAGCACGGCCGGGTCATCGCCCGTCAGCAAGTAGGCGTGGCCCAGCCGGTCGCGCTCGATACTGCGTTGCAGCAGGCGCACCAACGGTTGTTGCTCCGGAAAATCGGCCCAAGCCACGCGGCAAGGATTAGCCAGCGCTTCGCATCGCGTCGAGCCTCAAGCCCACAAAATAGGCGCAGGGTTTTCCCCGCAGAATTTGTCCAACAAGGGAAATCAACTTTGACTCCAGTACCGTTTTGCGCTATGGAATAGACAGTTGCCAGCCCGTAGGTGGAGAGGTGGATTGATGGAGACCCGAAAACCGGCACTCATGGTCGTTGCAGCATTGGCCGTGCTATGGCTGGGCTGCGAACCGGAGGCGGATACCCCCGCGCCGCGCGCCCGCACCGTGGAAGTGCGGCTGCCCACCACACCCACGCCGCCCACTCCGCCAGAAGATCCGGTGATTAAAAACACCGGCAATGCCACCGTCGTCACCACGCCCGCGCCGACCGTCGTTGATCCCCCCACGTCGCCCAAGCCCGTGAAGCCGGTGGTGAAATTAACACCTGGCGTCGTCGTCCCCGATCCCGTCACGCCGCCGGTGCAACCGGCCAACACGGCGGACGATGACAAGAAGCGGATCATCGCGCTCCTCATCAGCGACAATCCGGCGGACAATCTGGAAGCGCTCAACGCCGCGCTCATCCGCTGGCTGGCGACCAAGGGCGATCTGCCCGAGCGCATCGAGCAATTGGTCATGGAATCTTTTCTGCCGATGCTGCCGATGGAGCCGCTGGGCAAGACCTTCTCCATTGACCGCGCTGCCAAGCGCATCGTGCTCGCCCGCAAGTAGCGCGCCGAGCTTCAGGGCTGCGGCTTCTTTTCCGGCACCTTCACCGGTTGCAGCGTGGACAGATACGCCACGACATCGCGCAACTCACGACGTGTGATGATCAGATGCAACCCCGCCGGCATGCTGGAGAGACCTTTCTTGCGGATCTGAATGTTCGCCTTGCTTACCTTCACCAAGCCATCCTCGGCGGAGAGCAGCACCAAGTCGGCGGCCGTCTCGGACTTCACGATGCCCGCGTGGTTGCCGCCGTTCTTGGTGGTGACTAACACCGTCTCGAAACCGGGCGTGATCTTGGCGTTGGGATTGACGAGGGACTCCAGAATTTCCGCGCGCGGCTTGGCCGCCATTCCGTCGAGCACCGGCCCCACATCGCCACCTTGTCCGCCTGCTCGGTGACAACGCGCGCAGTTGAGGGTTTGGTTTTCGAAGAACAACTTGCGCCCGCTGATGGCGTCACCGCCAGCCATTGTCTCGGCAAATGCCGCCGGTTCAAACGGCAGCTTCGTCGCGTCGGGCCGCGCGGCATGGAATTTCTTGAGGCGCCCTTGCACCGCGACTGCACTGCGCTTGGCCGACGCTTCCAGCAACTCCAATTGCAGTTCCGCCGGGGCTTTGCCCGCCGAGAGCGTGTCCAGCCACTGGCCCAAAATGGTGTCCGCCGCCGCATCCTTCAAATCGCCCAAGGCCATCAGCGCCGCCTGCTTCTCGCCCATGGAACCTTTGTCCAACACGGCGGCCAGATGGGCGGCGGCATCGGCTGGCTTCACTTGCGCGGCCAGTCGCGTGGCTTCTTTGCGCAACACTTCCTCCGGCGCTTTGGCGGCAAACGCCACGGCTTGCGGCAGCCGCGCGTCATTCCACCGGCCCAAAACTTTTAACGCCTCGGCGCGCGCACTGGCGCTGGCCTTGGTATCGGTGATGAACGCAAAGAGCGCCGGGGCGGCGGCCTTGGCCGACAACCGATCAGCGGCAGTGACGGCCTCTGCGCGGACTTCAGCGGGACTGTCTTTAAGGATGGACTCCAGCACCGGCTCCACGGCGGCGAGGGCGGCGGTGCCGTCACGTTCCGGGATGGGACGCCACAGGCCCGACACTTTGTCGCGGCCCGATGGATTGGCCCATTCACCCAGCAGCGACAACGCTTCGGCGCGCGCCAGTTTGTCCGCGCGCGTGTCGGCGGCGACGGTGGCCAGCGCCGCGGCGTTGCCGATGCGATAATGGGCGGCGAGCACACGGCGCATCACCGGCTTGGAAAGGCCCGGCTGCACCGACAACTTGGCCAGTGCAGGCACGGCGTCGGGGATCAGATCATCGGCGATGGCGCGCGCGGCTTCGGTGAGGACGTCCGGATTTTCATCGGCCAAAAACTGGGCCACGCCCGGATGTTCCATGCGGCGCAGCGCCAAGAGCGCACCCAATCGCACAGCAGGAGACGCGTGCTGCGCGAGGCTGGTCAATGCCTTCGCATCGCCGGTGCCGGCCAGCGCCATCACACCGGCGTGACGCAACACCGCATCTTGATCGGCGTTCTTGCGCAGCATTTCCACGATAGCATCCACGTGCGCAGCGCCGCCGAGTTTGCCCAAGCTGATGGCCGCGAACGCCTGCACGCGGGGGCTGGCATCGGCAGTCGCACCGATGAGCGCCTGCCGCGCGGGCGCGTGGCGGGTGTCGCCCAGCACCTTGGCGGCCTGCGCGCGCACTTCGGCATCGGCATCCTGCAACAGCGGCAGCAGCCGGGTGTTAAACTCCGGCGCCGCGCGGCCGAGCTGGCCCAAGCCCCACACGGCGTGCAGTCGTGCCAGGCGCGGCGCATCGGCGCGCGCCGCGACATCGAGCAAAGGCTGCATGGCGTTGCGGGCCACCAACTCAAACTGCGCGTCCATGCGCACGCGTTGATCGGCGTGGCCGAGCAGGCGGGCCAATTCCGGCACAGTGCTTTTCTCAAAGCCCGCAGCGAGCAGGCCCTTGGTTTCGGTGGCGGCCTTCGCTGCGGCCGGTTCGGGTGCGGGATTGCTGACGCGATAGATGCGGCCTTTGTTGGGCAGTCCCCAACCTTCCACCCAGTCGCTGATGTAGAGATTGCCGTCGGGGCCAAACTCCGCGTCGGTGACTAACACCCGCCAGATGAGCTGCCCCGTTTTTTCCACCTTGAAGCTGGCGCCGTTGGCGGCCATGCGAATGGTGTGGACGCCGCTGCCGCCGGCGGAGCCGCGGAAGTCGCACATGAAAAAGGTGTCGGCATATTCCGCGCCGAGACCGAGGCCCGGATTGTAAGTGAGTCCCGAAGGGCCGCTGCCGATGTTGGCCAGCGGCGGCAGGCGATGGGCGGCCACGCCGTCGGGGAAACACATGCGCTCGTCCAGCCACGGACCGCGCCGGCGCGTCCACGGTTTTTCTTCGATGAACTGCCAGCCGATGCGCCAGCCGCTGTCGCCGCCTTCCACGGCGTACACCCAGCGCGCGGGATCGCCGCCGTCGGAATTATTGTCGCCGGTGAAGAGGTTGCCAAACTGATCAAACGCCAGCTCCTGCGGATTGCGCAGGCCCACGTGGAAAAGCTCCAGCTCCGTGCCGTCGGGATTGCAGCGATAGATCGCGCCCGTCTCCGGCGTGTGCAATCGCCGGCCTTCTTTGGTGATCACAGAAGCGGCGCGGTCGCCGTTGCTGAAGTAGAGTTTGCCATCGGGCCCCATGCGCAGTCCGTGCAAGTCGTGCCCCAGAAATCCCACGCGCACCCCGAAGCCCTGCGCCAACGACTGGCGCGACTCGGCCACGCCGTCGCCGTCTTTGTCCTGCAACAGCCAGAGATTGGGGATGTTGGTCAGCCACACCTTGCCGCGGTGCGCGAGCACGCCGGCGGCTAGTCCGTCCACGTCATCATTGAAGCCGTCGGCAAAAACCGTGGCGTGATCGGCGCGCCCATCGCCATCGCGATCCTCCACCAAGCGCACGCGGTCGCTGTAATCGTTGAGCCCTTTGACCTGATGCTTTTTGTAAAGCGCGCGCAGGTCGTCCACACTTTGCGAGGCCAGCTCGGCGTCCAGCCAGTTCATGTGGCCGCGGATATCCGTGATGCCTCTGTGCAGGCGAAAAGATTCCACCACAAAAAATCGGCCCAGCTCATCAATGTGGAACGCCACGGGATTGGCCAGATGCGGCTCGGCGGCGAACAGGTCCACGCGCAACCCTTTGGCCACTTGAAAACCTTTGATGGCCATCTCAGCCTCTTTGCTGGCGGCGGCCACGGTGACGGGCTTTGGCGCGGGCAACGCCGGTGCGCCCTGCAACACGCCGCACAATCCCGCCGCTGCAAGTGCAGCGCCCCATTTCCAAACACGATTCGTCGCCATAAAGCCGCTGAAAGTAAGTCGTCCGACGGGGCAGGGAAAGACTGAATTCAGTCGGCGATTCCGGCGCGGGACGGCACCGCTTTTAGCTGTCGGCATTTTGCGGCGGCATGGTAGTTTCCCCGCGATGCGATGGGCTGCTCAACTGGTCGCGCGCTGCGCGGCTTGCGCGATGTTGGTCGTGGGGTTGTGTGCTGCACCCACTCCAGCAAATCGGTTCACGCCGGAAGATCGCGCGTGGTGGGCGTTCCAACCCGTGCGCGAACCTGCGGTGCCAGCAACGGGCAACGCGTGGGCGCGTAATGCCGTTGACCAGTTCATCGCGCAACAGATGGAGGCGCAGCAGTTGCGCCCGGCAGCGGAGGCCGATCGGCGCACGTTGATCCGGCGCGCGACCTTTGATCTGACAGGACTGCCGCCGACGCCGGAGGCGATTGCAGATTTTCTCAGCGACAACTCGGCGGATGCGTACGAGAAATTGGTGGACCGGTTGCTGGCCAGTCCCGCGTACGGCGAACGGCAGGCGCGGCTGTGGCTGGACTTGGTGCGCTACGCGGAGTCCGACGGCTACAAGCAGGATGATCCTCGCCCGGAGGCGTGGCGGTACCGCGACTATGTCATCGCGTCTTTCAACACCGACAAGCCGTACGACCGTTTCGTGCGCGAACAACTGGCCGGCGACGAGCTGGATCCGGGCAACCGCGATGCGTTGACGGGCACGATGTTTTTGCGCCACGGGCTGTACGAGTATAACCAGCGCGATGTGGAGACGCAGTGGGACGAGATTCTCAACGACATCACCGATGTCACCGCCGACGTGTTTCTGGCG
>SIAW01000064.1 GCA_009695465.1 Pedosphaera sp. | reverse complement strand
TGGTTCGCCTTGAAGGAATCGCCAACGCCAGCGCCCTCGCCCCAGCGGATGTTGCGGCAGTAAAGTTGCACCTTGGGCGTCCGAAAGACCTTCAACTCTGCCACCACTTGATCGCTGCTGGTCTCGTGGCACCCGACGCCATTCGCCGTCGGTTGGACGCGATGACGCTGGTGGAATCCGAAGTCGTCCGCGTGTTTGCTCGGCTGGAGGATGCGGCTCGCTGAATTTCATACCAGCTCCCTTTCGACATCTGCGGCGTGTTGCAGCGCGCATTGCAATTTGGCAGCAGCCGTGATGATTGCGCGGATGAGCGGTGTCAAAAAAGGGTTCGGGTCTGCGGGGGAGCATGCGTTGCAGGCGCGTTGCGGCACGTCGGAGCGCGCGCAGGCGTTTTATCAGCAGCAGATGCGCAGCAGCTTGAATCCGGCGATGCGAAAATTTCTGGCGCGCATGGAGCTGATGTTCGTCTCCACGGCGGACAGTCACGGCGAGTGCGATTGTTCCGTGCGTGCGGGGCAGCCGGGTTTTGTCTGCGCGCTGGACGTGAGGACGCTGGCGTATCCCGAATTCCGCGGCAACGGCGTGATGGCCAGTCTGGGGAACATCACGGAGAACGGCCACGTGGGTTTGTTGTTCGTGGATTTTCTGCGCAACACGGTGGGCATGCACATCAACGGACGCGCCCGCGTGGTGGAAAACGAGGAGTTGCTGCACCGCCCGAAATTACCGGCTGCGGTGCGCGCGGCGGCGACGGCCAAGAGTCCGCGCGTCGAGCGATGGGTGCTGGTGGAAATCGAGGAGGCGTACATCCATTGTTCCAAGCACCTGCCGCGATTCAAGAAGGCGCCCAAAGCCATCCACTGGGGCACGGACAGCAAGCGCCACAAAGGCGGCGACTTTTTTCGCGTGCACACCGCGTAGGAAGTTTGCGTGTGGAAAGAAAAACCGCCGCAGGGGACGAAGCCCCCCGCAGCGTATTCCCACCAAGATGCGGCGGGAGCGAGCACGGAGGCCCGCTGCCTCAATGCTCGAAGGGAATCAATGATGTCCGTGATGGGCGCTGTGATGGTGGTGATGATGTTTCACCGCCTCTTCGGTGTGATGCACGGCGTGCAGGTGATGCCCGTGCGCAGTGTGCGCGTGATGGGCGGCCTTGTCATGCGCGCCGGAATCATGATGCTTCGCCGCTTCATGGTGGTGTTTGGCGGCGGCCTCGTGATGCTCGGCAGCCTTGCGGTGGTGATCCGCGCCTTGATGCGAGTTTGACATAGGTACCTATGGTTTGGGGTTGAGTTATGGACATTGAACACCTAGTTGGGGTATTCGAATGTTAAGCTACTCTAAGCGGGGCAAGCCGCAACAGGAATGATAGCCCGCCCGGCACTTATTATCGTGTGCGCTACACCGCTGGTTGCACCGCCCAAAACCAGCGGGCGAGGCTAGTGCATCTTGATGGCGCAACTGCCGATGCCGCCGCGATAATAATTGAACTGCACGTTCGGGTGGTCGGCCAGCAGAGACATCGGCACGGAACTATCCACGATGCGCTGCGAGATCATGAAGGCAGTCAGCCGTTGACCGAATGGATTGTCGTGGGCGCCGGCGTGCCAGATGGAGACCTTCTCCGACTTCCACGTTTCCACCGGCCCGACGGTGATGGCTTGCTGCGGCACGAGAGTCACGTTGCCGCCGCCGCTGGTGCGCGCGTTCTGCGCGATGGTCACCGGATGCAGATCCACCACGCGCGTGGGAAGCTTGCGATACTCCGCTGGCGTGGGCGGAGCATTCTTGTGTTTGCCGGCGCGCGGCAAGGGATCGTTGAACGCCCAGTGTTTGATGTCACCTTGGCCGCCCTGCATCACCACGCAGCGCACGCCTGCATCCCAAGTGGCGCGGAAGGCGCGCGTGTCGGCCTTGGGGAAATGCAGGTTCGCATCGGGCATCACGAGCTTGCGATCAATCCGGTTGAAACACAGTTCGCGGTCGCACTTCTCGAAAGACAACGGATGCGTCACCGGCACTTCTTTGCCGTCAATGCACCACTCGTCCATGCCCCAGAAATGCGCGTGACGCAGCGAGAGTCCCATCTCGTTGACGATGCGCGCGACCAGCGGCAATTGCTCGGTGGGGCCGATGGGACCGCAGATGCCAGCGGGATTATCGGGCGTGGCCTGCTTCCATGCGTGGATATATTCGAGCGCCTCGGCGCAGTAAAAATCCTCCAGCGTGTCATGGAACACGACGCGAAAACCGGGGCGCGAAAGCTTGAGCAACTTCTCCGGCGTCAGCTTGGCGGCGGCTTCGATGAGGTCCGTGTCGAGCGTGGTGTAATCCCACCAATCGGGGGCGAGGGCGCTGAGTTTGCGTGGCATGTGTTCGCGAGTTGAGTTGAGAGTGGGTCAGTGCAGATTCAAAGGCGGCGCAACGAATGCCGTGTTGACGAGATGATCCTTCCCGAGCGCGTCGGCCAGCGGATCCATCTCGCTTGTCGAGAAGCCGAGGAACAGGTGGCGATGCCAACCTTCAGCGAGCGCGAATCGCTTCGAGATCCCGCCCACGCGACGCGACATGTCCTCCATCGTTTGAAGATAGGAATTCATCCCCTGACTGGCATCGAGCCAACCTTGCTGACTTTTGTGGCAAGCCAGCGCCGCCAGCTTTGTCGCGTGCACCGGCGCGGTGTTCACGAACGATCCCGCCACGACCGGCCGGCGCAGTCCATCGCGCAGTCCGTGCGGCATCGCGTGGTACACCGTCACGTCGTGCGCATACGGCGCGCGCGCGGGCAGGGTCTTGAAATTGGGCATGCCGTGCGTGAACGCCGCCGTCACCGCCAGTCGGCAGGTGTTCATGTGGTCTTCCATGTAATCCAACGGCGCATGGGTGAGCACGATGGACGGGCGCGCTGCGCGGATCACCGCAGCGACGCGGCGCAGCAGCGGCACGGTGTACAGGATTTCCAGATCATCGCAGAGCGGCGCATGCCACCGCGCGCCCAGCGTCTTGGCCGCAGCCTGTGCCTCGCGGCGGCGCACGATGCGTGTGCGTGCTGCAGTCATCTCCATACTGCCGCAGTTGCCGGTGGAGAGGTTGCAATAATGGATGGCCCAGCCGCGCTGCTTCAACTGCAACAACGTCCCGGCCATGTTGAATTCGATGTCGTCGGGATGCGCGGCGATGGCCAGAGCGATTTTGTGCCGGTCAATCATGTGCGGGGCTGGCGCATCAAACCCGAACGACAGTGGACTGGCAACCGCATTTCGCGAACGTGTCGGCGCGCCCAGTATTTTCGTTTGATGGACAGTTCCAATGGCAACAGCATCGCGCAAGTGGGCTCGCCCAAATGGAATGGCAACGCGGCGGCTTTTGGATTTGAAGGTTGTTCCCGCGCCGTCTATCCTCGCCGCTCACTCATCCAGATTATGAAGACACTTCTCTCACTCTGTTTTCTTGCCACGGCCGCGCTCGCTGCCGATTTGCCGCAGCCCAAGTTCCGCGCGGTGGACGTGGACAAGGCTGTGAACATTGGCTACGGGCTGGCCATCGCCGATGTGGATGGCGACAAGCGCCCCGACATTCTGCTCGCTGATCAAAAGACCATCCAGTGGTATCAGAATCCGACGTGGAAGAAGCATGTCATCGCGGAGAATCTCACGCCGCAGGACAATGTGTGCATCGCGGCGGTGGACATTGATGGCGACGGCAAGTGCGAGGTGGCTGTGGGCGCGGGTTGGAATCCCGGTGACACGGTGAACAGCGGCGCGGTCTTTTATCTCATCGCTCCGCAGGATCGCACGCAGAAGTGGGAATCGGTGAAGCTGCCGCACGAGCCGACGGTGCATCGCATGCACTGGATTAAAAATCCGGCGGGCAAATTTGAGCTCATCGTCAAGCCGTTGCACGGGCGCGGCAACAAAGGCAACGAAGGGGCGGGGGGACGCGTGCTGGCGTATTCCGTGCCTGCGGATTTGAAAGGCGAGTGGAAGACCACAGTGGTGAGCGATGCGCTTCACGCCAGCCATAATTTCCAGCCGATCAACTGGGATAAAGATCCGGAGCACGAGTTGATTCTCGGCGCGAAGGAGGGGTTGTTCTGGTTCGGACAAAGCACGGGCGCGTGGAAGCGGCGTCAGCTCGGTACCAATTGGGTGGGTGAAGTGCGCGATGGCAAGCTGCCCGGGGGCGGCCGATTCATCGCGACCATCGAGCCGATGCACGGTGTGGTTGCGGCGTTGTACACGGAGCCGGTGGGCGGCAAAGGACTTTGGAATCGCACGGCGCTGGATGAGGCGTTGAAGGACGGGCACGCGGTGGGCGTTGCGGATTTTCTCGGTGCGGGCAGCGATCAGGTCGTTGTCGGCTGGCGCGGGATGAGCCCGAAGGGCGTGCCGGGCATCAAACTTTTTGCGCCGCTGGACAAGGACGGAAAACAGTGGCGCGCCACGATGGTTGCGACCGATGAGGTGGCGGTGGAGGATTTGAAGGTGGCGGATCTGAACGGCGACGGTCGGCCGGACATCATCGCCGCCGGTCGGCAGACGAAAAATCTGAAGGTCTTTTTCAACGAGCTGAAGTAGCCGGCACAGGCGACACGCGTTCGCGCACGCCCAGCACCACGAAGACCAGCATCGCCACGGCCAGCGAGGCGACGAAGGGCGATTCCCATTTGCCGATGTAGTTGCCCCAAGCCCACACCGTCATCGAGATGATCAACGCTGCCAAGCCGCTGCGCGCACCGCCCAGTCGCGTGAACATTCCCAGCAACAGCAGCACGAACAATCCGCCGCCGCCGAAGGCCGAGGCGCTGGAGACGAGTTTGTAGATGGACTCGGCGGACAACGCCAGCACGCAGGCAATCACGCCGCCGCACACGACGCAGATGCGCGAGATGCGCAGCTTGGCGTCGTCGCGCAACGCGGGGCGCAGCGGCACGATGATGTTGTGCGAGACCACGGCGGCGGCGGCCAGCAGCGTGCTGTCCACCGTGGAGAGGATCGCGCAGAGGATGGCGCCGGTAAACAACACGTAGAGGAGCGGGCTGAGTTGTTGCTTCATCAGCGTGGGCAGAAATTGTTCTGGGTCTTTTAAGTCGGGCAACAACACGGGGCCGAGCAGTCCGAGTGTGGCCGGAATCAATCCGATGATGAGGTAGAGTCCCGCGCCCATCAGGCCGGCGCGGCGGGCGACTTGCGGTGACTTCGCCGCCAGCACGCGCGCGACCAATTCCTGCGCCACCACCGAGCCACAAATGGGCACCGCCCAAGTTTCCAGAAACGCCCAGATGGATTTGCCGCCGGTGGAAATCGGGTTCCAACGCGCGGGATCAATCTGACGAAACGCAGATGCCGGTCCGCCGTCCAGCGAACCCAGCACGGTGACAAACACGATGACGAGGCAGACGATGATGATGATCCCTTGCACGGAATCGTTGATCACGTCCGCGCCCAAGCCGCCCATCGTGGTGTAGATCACCACCACTGCTGCTGCGATGAGCGTGCATTCGATCACGCCGATGCCCAGCGAGGTGTCGAGCACTTGGCCGAACGCGCGCAGTTGCGCCGCCGCCCAAAGGAGGGAAGTCGGCGCGAGCAGCAGGACGGCGATTTTTTCCACCGCGGGCGAGTAGCGTGCGCGAAAGAAATCCGGCAGCGTGACGATCTGCTGTTTCCAGAGCGGCACAGCGAAGACCAGCGCCATCAAGAGCAGACAGAGTGCGTAGCCGAAGGGATCGGCGGAGCCGCCTGCAAACCCGTTTTCGTAAATGCGGCCGGAGGCGCTCAGGCAAGTCTCCGCGCCAAACCACGTGGCGAAGATGCTGAAGCTGGCCAGCCCGAGTCCGAGGCTGCGGCCGGCCAGAAAATAATCTTCCTGACTGCGCACGCGCCGAGACGCCCAGTAGCCGATGCCCAACTGCAGGGCGATGAAGGCGATGATTCCGAGGAGCACCCAATTCATGCGCAATGTCCGGGCGAATTTAATGGATGCGGGCCTGCGTGGCAACGCGCGGCGTGCAGCGACAGACGGGGCGGTGATGGCGGCTAAACTTTGGCTTTGAATTCCACCGTGTTTGCGACACCATCACCGCCTGTTTTTCGAGGCGCACTGGCTGTCTGCGCCGTTGTCATCCATGAAACGCACACACAATTGCAACGAACTCCGTCCCGCGCACGCCGGACAACAAGTGACACTGGCGGGCTGGGTTCATTCCCGCCGCGATCTGGGCGGCGTGCTCTTCATTGATCTGCGCGACCGCGAAGGCCGCACGCAGACGGTGTTTGATCCCGCGGATTTGCCGAAGGAACTTTTCGAGGCCGCCACTAAACTGCACTCGGAGTCGGTCATCGAGATCATTGGCAAAGTTCGCGTGCGTCCTGCCGGCACGGATAATCCCAAGATTGTCACGGGACAGATCGAGGTGCTGGTGAAGGAGATCACGGTGCTCAACCACGCCGAGGTGTTGCCGTTTCCGGTGGATGATCCCGAGGTTGCCAGCAAGGTGAACGAGGAGTTGCGTCTGCAGTACCGCTATCTGGATCTGCGCCGGCCGGAGATGACGCGCAATCTGCGCGTGCGTTCCAAGGTCGCCACCGCCACGCGCGTGTTCATGGAGGAGCAGGGGTTTCTCGAAGTGGAGACGCCGACGCTTTTCAAATCCACGCCCGAAGGTGCGCGGGAATTTCTGGTGCCCAACCGCCGCGAACCGGGTTCGTTCTACGCGCTGCCGCAGTCGCCGCAGCAGTTCAAACAGATCCTCATGTGCGCCGGTGTGGAGCGCTATTTCCAGCTCGCGCGCTGCTATCGCGACGAGGATTTGCGCGCCGACCGCCAGCCGGAGTTCACGCAGGTGGACATCGAGATGAGCTTCATCGAACGCGAAGATCTCTACGCGCTGATCGAGGGACTGCTCAAGCGCGTGTGGAAAACGGCGCTCGGCCAGGACATCCCGACGCCTTTCCGGCGTATCAGCTTTGAGGAGGCGCTCAACCGTTACGGCATCGACAAGCCCGACACGCGCTTGGGAATGGAGCTCGTGGATTTCACGGAAGAATTTCGGGCGAGCACGTTCAAGGTGTTCTCCGGCGCCATCACCAACGGCGGCGTGGTGAAGGCGATGAACGCAAAAGGTCTGGCCGGCGCCACGCAGGGGCAGATCGAGACGATGACGGAGTACGCCAAGAGTTTTGGCGCGAAAGGGCTGGCCTACATCAAGGTTGAAAATGGCGAATGGAAATCGCCCATCGTGAAATTCTTCAACGATGCCGAGAAGGCTGCGCTCAAGTCCAAACTGGCCATCGAGGAGGGCGACCTGATTCTCTTCGCCGCTGATCAGTGGCTCAACGCCTGCGAGATTCTTGGCAAGATCCGCCTGTACTGCGCTGAGGTGCTCAAGGCGCAGGGCAAGCTCACCGTGCCCGCAGATCGTTTTGATTTTCTCTGGGTGGTGGATTTCCCGCTGCTCTCCTTCGACAAAGAGATGAACCGTTGGTACTCGAGCCATCACCCGTTCACCGCGCCGATGGCGGAGGATGTGCCGCTGCTCAAGAGCGATCCCAAAAAAGTCCGCGGCCAGCACTACGACATCGTCGTCAACGGCGTGGAACTGGGCGGCGGCTCCATCCGCATCCATCGGCCCGACGTGCAGAAAACCATCTTCGAGGAAATCCTGCAGATCTCGCCGGAGGAAACCACGCTGCGCTTTGGCTACATGCTGGAGGCGTTCAAATACGGCGCGCCGCCGCACGGTGGCATCGCGCTGGGCTTCGACCGGCTCATCGCCATCCTCTGCGCCACGCCGAGCATTCGCGATGTGATCGCGTTTCCAAAGACGGCAAAGGGCGTGTGCCTGATGACCAACTCGCCTGCGAGCGTCAGCCCGCGCCAGCTTCGCGATCTGCACATTGAAGTGAAGACTGCCAAGAAGGAGTGATTTGTTTTCGGATGCTGCGCCGCAGTTGTCCAACCCGACTTCGCCACTGTAATGTTCAACAAGAAAAAGGATAAACCTGCCGTCGAAGGCGCGGTGCCGCTGACGGTGCTGGAAAAGAAACTCGCCGAGCAAGCTGCGCTGGAAGCCGCGCCCGCTGAAAAAGGGCCGAAGACCTTGCCCGAGGCACGGGCGCAGTTGAGCGATACGCAGGAACAGTTGCTGCGACTGGCGGCGGACTTCGACAATTTTCGGAAGCGCGCCGTGCGCGAGAAGGAGGAGTCGGCCAAGTACGCCATTCAAGGCGTGCTCGAGCGCTTGCTGCCGGTGCTGGATAATTTTGAGATGGCGCTGGCAACGGCAAAAAATCCAGAGGCCGCAGGCGCGCTGTGCGATGGCGTGCAGATGATCCTCGGCCAGTTTCAGAGTGTGCTGCGCGATGCGGGCGTGGAGGAGATCAACGCGACGGGACAACTATTTGATCCCACACTGCACGAGGCCATCTCCCAAATCGAAACCGCCGAGGCTGCCGAGGGCACCGTGCTGCAGCAATTCCAGAGGGGCTACAAATTGAACGGACGCCTCGTGCGCCCGGCCCGTGTCATTGTGGCGAAGGAACCGCCGGCACCGATCAACGACTGATACGCTGATGGCCAAGCGCGACTATTACGAGGTGCTCGAGGTCGAGCGCGGCGCCAATGCGGAGGACGTCAAAAAGTCCTACCGCAAACTCGCGGTGAAATATCACCCGGACAAAAATCCCGGCGACAAGCAAGCCGAGGACAAGTTCAAGGAACTGGGCGAGGCTTACGAGGTGGTCAGCGATCCGCAGAAACGCGCGGCCTACGATTCGATGGGGCACGCGGCGTTCCAACAAGGCGGGGTCGGCGGCGGTGGAGGCACGCATAATCCATTCGATATTTTCGAGCAGGTCTTTCGTGGCGGTGGAGGCGGCAGCGGCATCTTTGAGGAATTTTTTGGAGGCGGCCGGCGTGAGGCGGACGATATCCAACGCGGCGCGGATCTGCGGTATGACATGGAGATGGCGTTTGAAGACGCCGTTCGCGGCTGCGAAAAGAAGATCAACATCCCGCGCCTCGTTGAATGTACGGACTGTCACGGCAGCGGGGGGGCGCCGGGCAGTTCGCGTCGGCGTTGCACGCAATGCAATGGACACGGCAGGGTCGTCGCCAAGCGCGGATTCTTTTCCATCCAGCAAACCTGCCCGCAATGCGAAGGCGCGGGGACGATGGTGGACAAGCCTTGCCGGAGTTGCGCGGGTGCTGGGCGGCGAGAGAAGCAGACGGAGATCACACTCAAGATTCCAGCCGGCGTGAACACCGGCACGCGCTTGCGTTCGGCGGGCAACGGCGTGGCGGGACTGCGCGGTGCGCCCAGCGGTGATTTGTACGTGGTGTTGCACGTGCGCGCGCACGAGATCTTTGAGCGCGACGGCGATGATCTGACCTGCGAGGTGCCCCTCAATTTTGTGGTGGCGGCGCTCGGCGGCGAGTTGCGCGTGCCCACGATGACCGGTTCGGCCAGTATCAAGATTCCGGCGGGCACACAATCGGGCACGGTGTTTCGTCTCAAAGGCCGGGGCGTGATCAGCCTGCAAGGCTACGGCACGGGCGATCTTCACGTGCGCGTGATGGTGGAGGTGCCGGAAAAACTCAACAAGAACCAGCGCGCCAAGCTGCAGGAGTTTGGCGATCTGTGCGGCGACGAGGTGAATCCGCAGAGTCGCAGCTTTCTGGAAAAGGCCCGCAACTTCTTTCGCTGATGCACCGCTTTTATCTGCCGCCAGAACGGGCCGCACAATCGGAGTTGTTGCTGGACGAACGCGAATCGCATCACGCGGCCAACGTCCTGCGCGTGCGCCAAGGCGAGCGCGTGGTCGTGCTCGACGGGCGCGGCATCGAGTGCATGTGCGAAGTGTTGTCGCTGGCAAAGAACGCCGTGCGCTTGCGTGTGCAGCAGCGCAATCGCATCGCGCCGTTGCCCTACCGCATCACGCTGTTGCAGGCGATGACCAAGGGCAAGTCGATGGACGCCATCATTCAGAAGGCAGCGGAGCTTTGCGCCGCGCGCGTGGTGCCGCTGGCCGCCGAACGTTCGGTGGCGCAGGTGGAAGAGGAAAGCCGCGAGGCCAAGCTGGAGAAATGGCGCGCCATCGCGATTGATGCCATCAAGCAATGCGGCTCCGCGTGGCTGCCGCAGATCGAGGCACCGGTGACGCCCCGCGAATTTCTGGCGCGCAACGAGCGCTTTGAGCTGCCGCTCATCGCCGCGCTGCACAGTTCCAGCCGCCATCCGCGCGAGCGTTTCCAGACGTTCGTTGAAGAGCAGTCGCGTCTGCCCAAGTCGCTGTGTGTGTGGGTGGGGCCGGAAGGTGATTTTACACCGGCGGAATCCAACGACATCCTTTCCGCCGGTGTGCTGCCCATCACGCTGGGGCAGGTGATCCTGCGCAGTGAAACGGCGGCGGTGTACTGCCTGTCCGTGTTGAACTACGAACTGCAAGCGCCGCGCGGATGAGCTGCATCAAGGCGCGTTGGTGCCGAGCAGCGCTTTGAATTCCGGCAGCCCGCGCAGGTTGTCCAGCGCGTTGGTCGTGCGGATCCACTGGCGGATGTTTACCCGGCTCGAGGGCGATCCCGCGTGCTCCCACGCTTGGCGCAAGGCCGCGACGGCGTCGTTGGTTTTGCGCAGCTTGTTCTGCGCGATGGCCAAGTCGTACCACGCATCGGCGCGTTCGGGCGTGAGCCGGATGATGCGCTGGCGAACGGCTTCCTCCTGCGCCCAGTCGCCCACGGATTGGAACGCATGCGCGCCCAGCACCAGTAACTGAGGGCTGACTTGCTGCGGCGCGACGGCGCGCTCGGCAAAACGGCGGATGTCGCTGGTGCGATTCAAGGAGCGATAAGCGTTGATGAGGGAATAGGCGGCCATGTGATTGGTGGGATCCTTTTGCCACGCCTGTTCCAGTTGAGCGATGTTGCCGGTCAGCGCCTTCTTTTGGTACGCCGTCAACACGCCGGCGACGGCCATCTGGCCGATGCCGCCGGGCTGCAGCAGGGGCTGGATTTCCTTCATGTGCTGACCGGCTTCCTGCGCGCGGTTTTCTGCCAGCAATTGGTGGAGTGTGACGCAGGCCGAGAGGATGGGGTCTGCATTGATGAATCGCCGTTCCAACGACAGGCCCAGTTTAATCACCTGCATGGCCGCGTCGGTGTCGGCCAAGGCAAAGTGCGAGCGGGCGTGATGGCGGACCAAGCCGACCATGCCATCGCGCGAGCGCAGGTCGCTCGGGTCCATTTTGAGGGAGGTGTCAATCAGCAGACGGCATTTTTCCATCCGCTCACTCTGCGCGCCGCCCTTTTGATCCAGCAGAAAACTGAGGTAGCGATAAGGTGCCTCCGGGCTGGACGGACAGAAGGAGAAACTCTGGCGATAGGCGAAGTCGGCCTCTTCCACCAAGCGTTCATGTTGTTGCTGCAATCGCTGGCGGCGCGATATTTCTTTGGGCTGCTCGCTCGGGGGGAGCAGGTCAATCTGACGGATCTGCTCCAAGCACTGTCGCGCGCGCCAGGCGTACAATTGCGCAATGCTCACGCGCAGTTTGGCGAAGGCGCGCTGGGCCACGTAGTCGCGCAGGAAACGCTTTTGCTCGGCGGTGTGACCTCGGTGATCGCGGCGTTGGAAGACGCGCTCGGCCCATTGGCAGATGGTCTCGAGCGAAGTATCGGGCTGGACGATGTTGCCACTGAGTTGCTCCGCGTAGCTCAGCCAAAAGGCGCGGTCGCGGGCGAGGATGTCAGCCAGCTTTTCCGGCGACCACTCGCGCTGTGCCTCGCGTTCGATCTTCATGATGATGCCGTACGGCACCAAGTGCGGGTACATCCAGTCCAGCGCCAGACTTTCCTCCAGATAAAATTCGTGCGTGGGGTTCTGCTTAAAAATGATCTCAGTGAGATCGCCGTTGATGGCCCAGACGGCTTCGTCGGTGCTGGTGGCGGTGCTGCGCGCGCGCTCGTGTGTGGCTTGGAGATCGCTGATGGTGGGGATGTAAATCTCGCGCGCTGGATAAACACCGGCCAGTGCCGGGCGCAGGCAATCGGGAAGGGCGGCCTCCAGCAGGCGGCGATTCATGCAGATGCGCGAGTGCGAAAAGGGATTTTGCGCGAGCAACAGCCGCGTGTCCGCATCCAGTGCGATGCCCGAAAACCGCGCGGCATCGTAGAGTTCACTCTGGCAGAGACTGGCGATAATGGCCGCGCGCTCCTTCGCAGATTGGGCAAGCAGTTCGCGGGATAGGCCGGCGTTCCGGGCGTAGAGATCGAGCAGGCTGGCGTCGTTGGTGCGGACGTTGTGCTGCAGTCGCGCGATGTGATTGCTGCCGTCGGTGGGCAGGTAGCAGTAGCGCAGCAAATGTTTGATCGCCAACTCGCGGTCGGCCACATGCGAATTGATGGGGGTGAGGCTGCTGCCATCAAAACCGCTGCGGTGTTGGTGCAGGAGTTGCAGGTCGGCTTGATGCAGGCGACTGAGTGTCTGCGCGTGTTCCTGGTGCTGGCGATATTCCTTCAGCAGAATCGCGTTGAGATCGGTCGAGAGCGCGCTGCGAAGTCCCGATGAGGTATCGTTGGCGGTCAGGCGTTGCCGCGTGGTTTCGGCGAGCGCCTTCCAAATCCAAGCGGCGACTGGGTTCTTGGATTCGCGCAGCAGTCCGCTGAGTTTGGTCAGATCAGTAATGTCCTCGGGCTGGACGAGCGAACTGCCGGCACGGCGATCGCGCTCGACGGCGTCGCCAAAACTGTTGAGCCAACCATCCACGGGTGCCGTGGCACGCGCCATCAATCGAGCGCTGCCGAAAAGTTTCTGGTCGGCGTAATCGCGGTCGTAGGCCAGTCGATGATCCAGCAGGCGCTCGTTCCAATCATTGGTCACGTTGCTGAGTTGGCCGGAGAGTTGGATGGCTTCCATGTGCAACGTATGGGCGCGCTGCCGGTGGGGGTTGCCCGGAGGTATATTGCGCGCGACCCATTCCAGCCGCGTGAGCAGCGTGTTCGCACCCGCATCGGCGGGGATTGAAATTTGATCGAGCGCCTGCCCAAGGCTCGCCAGCAACGCGTTCATATCCGCATTGATCTGGACCGCGCGCCCTTTGAACTCGGCATCCACGGCGGCCTGCTTCTGGGTGAATCGTTCCGTGATCTCACCGCCGGCATCTTCATCCACCACCAGCGTGTGCAGGAATGGATCATCGAACTGGCGGCTGCGATTGTAGTGCGCGCGGATGTATTGCAGGTAGGTCGCGTCGGCCAGCGCGTTTTGCGTGATGATGTACACGTCGCGCCGGTCGAAATCTTTGTCGGTGCGGAATTGCGGCGCAGCGAGGCTCTCGCAGAAAATCATGTACGTGGGGCAGAACCGGCCCGCGTCGGTGCCGCCAAAGAGCACGGCGTCGCGCGCCATCGGTGGGTAGAGCGGCGCAGCGTTGGTGTTGGCGATGGGCGGGCTGAACATGTCGCGCCCGTACCAGTAGCCAAAATAGTGGCCGCGTAGCTCGTTGTCCCACCAATTGGCCATCGCGTGACGCGCGGGCATCAAGCTGGCTACGAGCAGCAACAACACGAGCGGCGCGCGTTCGCGGCGCAGAAGAAGCGCGAGCAACACCGCCGCCATCAGCACCGCGCCCAACAGGGGCGCAGCTCGCAGGAGCGGCGCGTCATATCCGGAAAATGCGTGCAGCACGGACATCGGGGCCGAACTGATGGCGGTCTGATTCCACGGCAGCCAGAATAATTCCAACGCCAGCAACACGCCCGCGCCCACCAGCAACGGCGTGCGCCAGTGAACCCAGCGGCAGAGGGCGGCGCCCAGCGCCAGCGCCACGCCCCAGCCGACGCCCAGCGCCACGAAGAGATGCGAGGATTCAAAGAAAACTTTGTTGAGGTGCCGCTGTTGTTCGGAGCCTTCGATGTTGCGGAAGACGATGAGCAGAATCGTCATGCTCACAAAGAGCATGGACACGCCGAATATCCAGCGGCGTTCGCGGTGGCCCAGATGTCGCCACATCAGGAATGGCAACAGCCCCAGCAGCAAGTACGCGGGATAAAATTCCTGAATTGTCTCGTCCACGTAAATGCCGACTTGGCCGCCATCGAGCACGCGGTTGGCGTCCCAATCCACGAACACGCGCGCGAAGCTGTCGGAGGTTTCCTGCGCGGGGTTGGTGTACTGTCCGCGCGTCACCGCGTGTTTGAGACCCTGCGCCATGCGCGGGTACGCCCAGTTCATCGGCGGATTGGTGAGCGAGCTGAGCGGCATGAAAAGGTAGAACGACACGCCCAGCAGTCCCGCCAACAGCACGCCGCACAATGCCCGCCAGTGTTGCAGCGGGAAGATGTCGGCATGGGCGCGCCGCCACGCGGTCAAGCACACGCCACCGAGAAAGCACACGGAAAGCAGGACGAAGGCCGCCGAGATTTTGTTGGCGATCAGCAGATGCTGTGCGGCCGATTGTTGCCATGCGTTGACCACGCTGGCGGTATTTTCAATGATGGTGCCGCGGCTGGAGAGCAGTTGGTGCATCCAAAGCAGGGACAGCACCGTGAAGGCCGCGAGCAATCCTGCGCACCATTTGCTGCGGCGCGACGCGGCATCGGTGGCCACGGCCAGATAGAGAAGCAATCCGATGGCACCGGAGAGCAGCAGCAGGCAGAAGGTCAGCAACATCCGGTCGGTGAACTTGTAGTAGGCACTCCAGACTGCTTTGAGATTCCAGACGGCGTGGTCGGTCGCCATCGGCTGGGCTAGTGGCCAGACAAAGGCGCTCCAGAAAAATGCGATCAACACGCAGCACAGTCCGAACGCTGCGATCATGAAGAAGCCCGATGCGGGGCGCTGCGCTGGCTGGGCAGGCGGGATCAGATGCCACGCGGCCAGCAGCATGCCGCCCACGCCGATGAGATTGAAGATGCCGAACATCACGAGTTTGCCGGAGGTCTGCGTGTCGGAACCTTCCTTCAACGCCATCCACAACAGGGCGGAGAGGTACACCAGCGTGTTGAAGAGAAAGAAGTCGCGCCCGATCTCGCGGCGCCGGATGAAGATCAGCATCTCGATGCCCACCGCGGCCAGCAGCAGCGATTGGTGATTGGCGAGGCAGAGGCCGAAGAGCAGGCCCGCGGCGTACAGTGGCCAGTTTTTTTCCGGCGCAAAAAACCAGCGCATCAACAGCACCAACACCGCGACGAAGGTGAGGGTGCTCAGCGTGTACACCTCCACGATGACGGCTTGGCTCCACATCGGGCCGGTGAATCCAAAGATGGCACCGCCAACAAAGCCCGCCACGACGCTGATGGCGTTGCGCGTGGACTCGGTCATCTCCGAGAAGAACGTGGAGCCGGAAAACATCAACCGACTACCGCGCGCGATGATGAGCGCGGCCAACCCGCACGAGAGCGCTGCCGCCACGGCGGAGGAAAGGCCCACGCGCCACGCGATGCTTCCCGTGGGCACGAGCACGGTGAAGATCCACGAATAGATCGTCCACAACGGATAGCCCGGCGCGTGCGGCACACCCGCGTACATGGAGGCGGTGGCCAGTTCGCCAGAATCTTCCGGTGTTAAATTGGGCGCCAGCGTGAAGATGTAAACGAGGAGGGTCGCCAGTGTGGCGGCGGCAAAGGCCAGCCAGTCCGGTTTGCGAAAAAAGGGCAGGG
>SIAW01000063.1 GCA_009695465.1 Pedosphaera sp. | reverse complement strand
AGGTGGAGCGGGTGAAGGGAATCGAACCCTCGCCTCAGGCTTGGGAAGCCCACGTTCTACCATTGAACCACACCCGCGTGGATGGCTCTGTTCCAATATCAAATCGCGTGCGGGGATGCAACTGTTGGCTGCGCACTTCGCCGCTGCAGCCTCCACGTGCATCATTTGGGCGCGGGATTTTTCGGGACGGATTTCCGGGCGGCCTCGCCGAGCAAATCTTTCTCGTCGCGGTACGTGTAGTGGAGAATTTCTTCGCCTGGTTCCTGTGCGAGCGTCGGCGCAGCGGCCGGCGCATCTTGCTTGCGCACGTAGCGGACGGTGCGAGCCTCGGCAGGACGACCTTGCGCGTCGCGGCGCAGCACGAGCGCCCCGTGCCGGGTGAAGTCTTCGCGGGCAGCGCCTCGCGCACGCGTCCAGCCGAGCAACCGGCCTTGGGCGTCGTGCTGATATTCATCCTGCCACACGACGGGGGTGATTAACATCGGGTCCACGTACTGCTCTTTTTTGTCCTGCGGAAGATATTCGATGGAGCGCAGTTGATGCTGGTCGTTGTACACGCGGCGTTCGTTGGCGGGGAGCAGCCATGAGATGAAGCTGGGCGCTGAATGCTGCGCCCCGTTGTGGGCAAAGACGCCCACGTCCACGCGGCTGGTGAAAAGATTGCCGCCTGCCTCGATGGCACGGCGTTCGTGCCACTCGATGAGAATCTCTGCGCGACTGCCCTGCGGGTTTAGCGGGCGGACTTTCACGTGCGTGGCGTTGCCGCACAGCACGCGCCACGTGAAAGTCAGTGGCTGTTGATTGGGGTCACGCGTGTCCTCGGCGCTGACAATCATCCGGCGCTGCCACCGCGCGGCACGCATCACGCGGGCGATGGCGCAGGGCGTGTCAAACACCTTCTCGGCCTCGCCCGGCTCGAAGTAATCCACGCCGGGATCCGCCGCGTCCTCCTGCACCACGCGCAGTTGCACGGTCGGTGGAATGTCGCCGGGCTTCAACGCATGCGCCAGCCGCACCATGCGCTCTACGTCCAGCGATTCCTGCGCAAAGACCGGCGGATGCGCTTTGCCGGTGAGATAATCTTCCGGCTTCACGACGGGTTTGCGGCCCATGCGAAACACCATCTGCGCGGTGGGCATCAGCAGTTTTTTCTCGATGAGCAGGCGCTGCGTCTCCGGTGCGAACGCCGCGAAGATGTTGGCGAACGCGTGCATGAAAGCTTGGTCGGAACCGGAGGAACCTTGACTGGTGATCGCGTACGGTGTGTTGGCGTGGAAGACATCGCCGTGGCCGTCGGCGTCGTGGTCGCGGTGTTCGGGATAAAAGTAGAGATGATTGTTGGCATACTGCTGATACAACGCGGCGACCAAGCGCGGATTGCTCAGCGCGAAGCGAGTCTGGCTGCGCCAGAACGGGCCGGCCACATGCGCGGTGGAGGAATTGCCCAGTGTCGGTGCGCCGTGCAGAAAGAGCCGCGCCAATCCATACTCGTAACCGCGCTGGCGCACGGCCGCGTCGTATTCCACCCGCGCCAATTGCGGGAAACGGCCGTAGTCCATGTTGCTGTGGTCGCGGTCGAGATTGTCGTAAAGAAATCCATGCAGCCCGGCCGCGGTGCCGTTCTGTTCCCACTGGCGCAGCAACGTGCCCACGGCGCTCTTCTCGGTGGTGATGGGCGTGGTGGCGTTGTGCGCGGGGAATTGGTGCAATGCCAGGAAGACCGAACCTTGCGGTGCCCAGATGAGATTGGTCTCGCCCACCCACGCCACGCTATCGCGCACAGCGGCGGGGCCGGCCTTCGTTGCGTTGGCGGACAACGCGGGCGGTGGCTCTCCCGCTTTTTGGCCGGCTTGCAAGCGCGGCAAATCCAACACCGACCGCGTTGGGGCGACCGGAGGGGCTGGCACGGCCGCCGTCGCGTACTCGTTGACGGCAACAATCAACAATACTGCGGCCCATCGCGATGCTCGGGAAATCATGCGCGGCATCCTGCCCTGTCCGGCACAGGTGTCAACCAGCCGCAGCCGCACCACTCGTGCGCATCCAAATGTAACGCACGAGCACCGTGCGCAGCGCCATCGCGATGGGAATCGCCAGCAGTCCGCCGATGACGCCGCCCACTAAATACGTGCCGAATAACACCGCGACAATCACCGCCGCGGGGTGCATGCCCACGCGGTCGCCGATGATCTTGGGTTGGATCACCAACTTTTCCAGCAGCAACACCAACGCGCAAATTCCCAGCGCCAGCAACGGTGCGCCCCACGTGGAGGTGATGAGCATTTGGTCGTGGTAAAACACCGAGAGCAGCACCACCGGCACCGCCGTGATGATGACGCCAAAATACGGGATCAATCCCACCAACCCCGCCACCACTCCCAGCAACAGGCCGAACGGCAGCCCGATCACCGTGAAGCCCACCGCCAAACATGCGCCCACGCAGAACGCGACGAGCACTTGGCCACGGAAGAAAACCACCAGACAGTCGTTGAAGGAGCGCAGCACAAACACGACCTCCTCCTTGAATCGCGATTCCATGAGCGGCAAGTAATCGCTCCACTGCCGCTCGATGGTGCGCGCCTCCAACAAAAAATAAAATGCGTACACCGGCACCAACGCCAGCCCCACCAGAAAACTAAACCACGACACCGCCTTGCTCAGTTGGGCGAACGACCACTGCGACAGTCGCTGCACCGCCTGCACGCCCCACTCTTGCACGGTGTCTTGATGGTCGCGCCACAATGCCTCCACCTGCCGGCCCAGCCACTGGTCGCGGTGACGTTCCTGCAGCCCCTGCACCGTTCGTTCCAGTGTTTGATAATCCAACATGCGCTGCACGGACTCACCCGCCTTCGTCAATTCCGGCACGATGGAGGTGATAGCCAGCATCGCCACGCCCGCGAGCAGTCCGAGTGAGAGGCCAAACACAGCGAGGATCGCCCGCGCGCGATGCGCTCCGCCTGGACGCGGAGTGTCGCCGCTACTTTGGGCGATGCGTTGCTCGAAGAAATCCACGAGCGGTGCGAGCAGGCACGCGAGAATCGCTGCCACCATCAGCGGCAACAACACCGGCGAGAGTCGCTGCACCAGCCAGCTCAATCCCCAGCCCGCCAGTCCCACCAGCACTACGCACACCGCCACGGCCAGTGTGGTGAGGCAGAACCACAAGATCCGCGCCTGCCGTTCGGTGGGCGCAGGGAAACTCATTGGGATTTGCCGAGCTGCTTGGACTTCGCTGCCGCAGCGCGCACGGCGCTGATGAACGCGGCGCGGACGCGGCCGCGTTCGAGTTTGTGCAGTCCCTCAATCGTCGTGCCGCCGGGACTGGTCACCATGTCTTTTAATTCGCCGGGATGTTTGCCGGTCTCCAACACCATCTTGGCCGCACCGAGCAGCGTCTGCGCCGCGAGCTTGGTTGCCACATCGCGCGGCAACCCGGCGGCAACACCGCCGTCGCTCAACGCTTCGATGACCAGAAACGCGTATGCGGGGCCGCTGCCGGAAAGTCCGGTAACCGCATCGAGCAGATTTTCCTTCACTTGATATGCGATGCCGACGGCGCCGAAGATTTTCTGCGCGGTCGCCGCATCGTCCGCTGTGGCGTGGCTGCCCAACGCAAAGGCGCTGGCCGACGCACCCACCAGCGCGGGCGTGTTGGGCATCACGCGAATCACACGCGCGCCTGCGGGCAGCGCCGCTTCCATCCGCGCCAGTGTGATGCCGGCGGCGATGGAGATGAGCAGATGTTTGTGCGTGAAAACGGGCGCGATGTCCGCGAGCACTCCCGCGACTTGATTCGGTTTCACGGCGAGGACAATCACGCACGCGTCACTCACCGCAGCACGGTTCGTGGAAGCCACGCGAGCGCCGGTCTCTTTTGCGAAGGCGGCGAGTGCTGCGGGGACAACGTCGCTGGCGATGAGTTTTGCCGGAGAAAGGATGCCCGCACGGACGCAGCCTTTGGCCAACGCAGTGGCCATTTTGCCCGCGCCCAGAAACCCGATGCTCAGTCGTGCTGCCACGCGCGGTTTGTAACAGGATTGCCGGAGGTGCGAAAGGAATTCTGACCGCCGCTCGATGCGTGGCGCGGAAGACTGGCGATTAGGCGCGCAGGAAAAAGTTCTGCTGTTTCTCGCTGATGGGCATCGCCAGTTTTTCCATCACGAGCAGCATGTCTTCCCACACCTTGCGTTTCTCGGAGAGCGCTTGGTTGCGCAGCAAGTACGCGGGGTGATAGGTGGGCATTAACGGGATGCCCTCGAACTGCTGCCAATTCCCGCGCAGTTTGGAGATGCCTTCGGTTTTGCCGAGCAATCCTTCGAGGGCTGTGGCGCCGAGCGCAACGATGGCACGCGGTTGGATGATCTGAATCTGCTCCAGCAAATACGGCTTGCAGGTGGCCATTTCTGCGGGCGTGGGTTTGCGATTGCCGGCGCTCTGCCCGGGCGTGTCGGGCCGACACTTGAGGATGTTGGCGATGTACACCGTCTCGCGCGAGAGACCCATCGTGAGAATGATTTTCGTGAGCAACTGACCGGCCTTGCCGATGAACGGCTCGCCCTGCTCATCCTCATCTGCGCCCGGTGCTTCGCCGACAAACATCAACTGCGCCGCAGGATCGCCGACGCCGAAAACGACCTGCGTGCGCGAGTTGGCAAGGTTCGGACACTTGGCGCAAGGCAACACGCGCGCGCGCAGTTGAGCGAGCACAGCGGCTTTGTCATCGGTCGCGATGGCGGCAACGGTGGCTGAAATAGTTTTGGCGGGCATAATAGCTGGCGGCGCGATTGGCGCAGGATTCGTTGCTGGCACTGGCATTATGTTGCGTCGAGGTGCAGGCACCGGCGCAGCGAGGGCGGCGAGCGTCTCGGGCGCGACCACGACATGTTGCACGCCGACGGCTTTGAGCCGTTGCACATGAGCGATGGTGGCATCGAG
Organism: Pedosphaera sp.; assembly: GCA_009695465.1. GTDB lineage: Bacteria > Verrucomicrobiota > Verrucomicrobiia > Limisphaerales > UBA1100 > SYLI01. The sequence goes on along the minus strand of SIAW01000063.1, from coordinate 10,780 downwards.
TAGTTCTTGAAACGCCGACATGAGTGCGCAGCATAGTCAGCTTCGCCAAAGCGGCACGGGGAAATTATCCCAAATTACTCACCGCGCCATTGCCAGCACCACCGCGGCCGCTAACGTGGTCGCGTGACACGGCACTGTCATCACTGCGGCAAGGCTTGGACATCCAGCGTGGCACCCGGCCGCCGCGACACCTGCGACCAATGCAACGGGGACATGCGTTGCTGCCGCAACTGCACGCACTACGATGCAACAGTGGCCGATCAATGCCGCGAACGGCGCGCCGAGCCGGTGCAGGAAAAAGATTGCGCCAACTACTGCGAACACTTCGACTTCGCGCGTCGCGTGTTCCAACCTAAGTCCAACCCGCCCAACAGCCGCGAGCAGGCGGCGCGGGAGCAGATGCGCCGTTTGCTGGGCGATTGACGGACGGCTGCGCCAGCCGCTACCGCTAATGATGCGCATAAGTTCTAATATTATCTGCGAATAGGGGCTTGACACTATTGAGGGCTCATCGATAGTGGCCACGGTCACCAGACCGGAGTAAAGGACGGTGAGGAAACAGAATTTCGGTTCCGATCCAGTACAGTCGGAACCAATATCCTACAGTAGCCTACGTTGTACTGTTTCTGTGTTCACCGGGCCAGGCAGACCCTCTTCAGGTCACCTGGCCCGGAATTATTTTTAGGAGGCCCGCCGAAGGGGCAGGGCGATCCGGTGTTTAATCAAAAGCGTGCCCGGCGCAGCAGAGGACGTTCTTCAATTTGTGGCGGACCAATTCCTTGACGGCCGCGCGGGCGGGACCGAGGAATTTGCGCGGATCGAACTCTTTGGGTTTGGTGACTAACACCTCTCGGATGGCGGCGGTCATCGCCAAGCGCAGGTCGGTGTCGATGTTCACCTTGGTGCAACCGGTGCGGCGCGCGATCTCGATGTCGGCCTCAGGCACGCCAGCGGTGTCCTCGCCCATCGCGCCGCCGTACTGATTAATTTTCTGCGCCAAATATTTCGGCACCGAGCTGGCGCCGTGCAGCACCAGCGGGTAATCGCCGAGGCCCGCTTCCATGAGCGCCTTCTTGATTGCCTTGAGCCGTTCGAGGTCGAGATGCTGTTCGCCTTTGAATTTGTAGGCACCGTGGCTGTTGCCGATGGCGACAGCGAGCGAGTCCACGCCGGATTGTTTGACGAACTGCACGGCTTCCTCGGGATGCGTGTAGCAGCCGCCTTTGGAATAGGAGCCGCCTTCTTCGCCATCATCGTGCTGCGCACCGACGAGCATGCCCAGTTCGCCTTCCACCACGCAGTTATGTTTGTGCGCGTAATCCACCACTTGGCGGCACACCTCCACGTTCTTCTCGAAAGGATCGTGCGACGCATCGATCATCACGCTGGTGAAGCCTTCATCAATGCACTGCTTGCACAACTCGAAGCTGTCGCCGTGATCCAGATGGACGGCGATGGGAATGGTCGAGAGACTCACGCCCGCTTCGATGAGCTTTTTCAGATAGACCGGATGCGCATAGTCGCGCGCGCCCTTGGAGATCTGCAGCATCACCGGCGCTTTTTCCTCCTCGCAAGCCTCGATGATGGCCTGGAGCAGCTCCATGTTGTTTACGTTGAACGCGCCGAGGGCGTACTTGCCTTTGAGCGCTTTGGCGAAGAGTTCTTTTGTGTGGACTAAGGGCATGATGAGTTGGAGCGATGTTCCTCTGTCACAAGCGGACGCAAAGCGTACAAGACGGCTGCGGCTTGAAAATAAAAAAATGCGCCGCTACGGGCGCGCCGGCACCAACGGCTGAATCCATGCCGCCTGTTTTTCGCCCGGCAACAATGGGTTGGTCATCGTCTTGGAAGACACCACCTTGGCGCGGACATAAATCTCATCGCCGCTCAGCCGGTACGTTGCTTTGGGGCCGACAACCTTTGCCAGCACGCGGCCGATGTCATCGCTGTACCGATGCGTCACGCGCAGCGCCTCGCCGCTCGGCTGGCGAATCGGCTCGTTGGCGGCATCGTATCCGCGCCGTGTGCCGATGAAGTACGTGGTGTATTCCACACCCGGCTCCGCTTCAATCTCGATGGCCAATGCCGCACCGTCGCGCTGCACATCGCGCAACTGCACGCCGCTGCTGGAATAGAAATCCCCCGCTTCCAACGCCGCAATCAACGCCGCAGGCTTCAACGCCGCCGCGCGCACCATCACCCAGCCACGACCAGGGTTGCTCAACTTATTGCTGACGCTGTGATAATTGTGGGCGTCGTCCGTAGCCAGTCCGTACAGCACCTCGCTCTTCAGCTCCGCCAGTCGCCGCGTCAGGATGATATCCCACATGCGCTCGGTGCCAGCATGGGTTTTGTCGCCCTCGTTGTGGACGCTCGGATGGCCGTTATACACCTCGAAGAACCGCTCGCCCTTCACCTGCATCAAATCCTCCGCAGTGACGCCCCATCCAAAATTGGGATGGTTCAAGTGCGGCAAGATGGGCTGCCCGGTCTGTCGCCGCTGCGCGAGGATGGCATTCACATTGCGCTGCATCACATCCACCACATTGCTGCCGCCTTGTGGTTTGATCAGTGCCTGCACGTTGGAGGCATTGATATGGACAGGGAACGCCTTGTACTGGTCGGTCACTTCCTGCCCTTGCAACAGCAGAAATTTGCCGGGCACTTCCAATCGCTTGCGAAATTCCTCCAACGTTTTCAGGCGCGCCTCCAGCTTGCCATCCACCGTGCGCGTCGTCACCCAATCCTCGCCCCACGACTTGCGGTAGTGGGCCAGTGCAGGCGGCCCGCCTTTGCTTTTCATCACGTCCATCCAACGCTCGCCGGTCTGCAGCCGGTTGTGATCGGTCAACGCGAGGAACTGGTAGCCGCAATCCTTGTACCACTTGGCGATGACCTCCGGATAATCATCGCCATCGCTCCACAACGTGTGCGTGTGCAGATTGCCCTTCCACCAACGCGGCGCATCCTGCGGCGGCGCAGCCTGCGCAACCGACACCGCAGCGAGCAGGACCGCCCAGCAAAGTGCGCGCACGATTATTTCCCCTCTTTCTCTTTCGGCGTCACGCCGGTGATCTCCGCGAATATTTTCTCCACCTGCGCATCGAGGAACTGGCCGACGTAGCGCTGGATCTGCGCGTTCTTCAACAGCGTCTCGCGGATGGCGGGCGCGGCGGCCTTGGCTTCCTCGGGTGTCTTACCGGCGAGCTTGGCCACCTCGGCGCGGATCGCTTTGAAATAGGCGATCTGATCCACGAGCACCTGCTGGGTGCCGACTGGGCCGTGCGCGGGGCAGATCGTTTCGGCGCCGAGCTTCTGCGCCAACTCCAGCGTCTTCACCCACTGCGCCGTGTCGCCGTCGCCCACGTAATTGAACGGCCCGTTCACGCAGGCGTCGCCGGTGAAAAGAATCTTCTCCTTCGGCAACCAAGCGAAGCCGTCGCCCTTGGTGTGCGCCACGCCGAGGTGCACCAGTTCCACGCGCCGCTGGCCGTCCTCAAACACCTTCTTCTTGTCGAAGAGCAGCGTCGGCGGGTGCAGCTTGCTCTCGCGCACATCAGCGCGGCCTTTGGCGGCGAACTCCCAGCGGCCGGGCTTGCCGCCGAAGGCGCCGGTCTCGAACTCCTTCATCGAGGCGAGCACGCCCGCGTGCGCCACCACCGTCGCGCCCGCGTCAGCGAAGACTTTGTTGCCGTAGGCGTGATCGCCGTGGTGATGCGTGTCGAAGACGAACTTGATGGGCTTGTCAGTCGTCTTGCGGATTTTGGGGATGATCTCCAGCGCACCGCTCGGGAAATTCGCATCCACCACCAGCACGTAATCCTTGAAGACAATCCAGCCGTGATTGCAATGGCCACTCTTCTCGATGTCGCCCTGATGGAAATAAACACCCGGCGCCACTTGCTGCACTTTGCCAACGGGACTCTCGGCTGCGAACAGGGAAGTGCCGAAAGAAAAGATGCCGGCGAAGAGGGAGAGGAATTTCATGGCCAGAAATTAGTCAGACTCGCCGCCGAAGGCAACCGCAGAGTGCGCCCGCCGCCATGACAACGGACAAGTGCCGCCCGCCAGTCAGTCCGCAAATCACGAAGCTCTGCCTATGGCAAAAATGAAAACCGACGCGGCTTATGGATGGGGCAGATCCGTGGGCTTTGCTCTGCCGCTACTCAAGTGGCGATTGACGGCGTTGAGATAAGCGCGCGCGCTGGCCTCGATGACATCGGTGCTGGCGCCTTTGCCGGTCAGTAATTCGCCGTCACCAAAATCAGCCTTGAGCGTGACCTCGCCCATCGCGTCCTCGCCTTGCGAGACGGCGCGCAGGGAATAATCCTTGAGCTGACCCCGCACACGCGTGATGCGATCCATCGCCTTGACGACAGCGTCCACAGGGCCATCACCGATCGCCGCTTCTTGCTGCGCGGCATCCTTCGCACCGGCCTTGCGCAGGCGGACAGTTGCCGTGGGCACGGTGTGATTGCCGGCCGTGACGGACAGGTAATCGAGCGACCACGTCTCCGGCACTTCCGTGAGATGGCCTCCCACCAGCGCGATGAGATCCTCGTCGTACACAAACTTCTTCTTGTCCCCGATCTCTTTGAACTGCGCGAAGAGGGCGTTGACGTCCGCCTCGGTCATCTTGAAGCCGAGGTGTTTTAGGCGCACCGCCACAGCGGCGCGGCCGGAATGTTTGGTCAACGGCAGCTCGGTAACGCCCCAGCCCACCTCTTGCGGATCCATGATCTCGTAGGTCTCGCGCTTCTTCAAAATGCCGTCCTGATGGATGCCGCTGGAATGCGCGAAGGCATTCTCGCCCACGATAGCTTTGCTGCGCTGGACGATCAACCCGCTCATGCGCGAGACAAGGCGCGAGCTTTTAACAATCTCCCGCGCGACCACCCCGCACTCGAAGCCGCCGTAAAAGTCACTTCGCGTCTTGAGCGCCATCACAATCTCCTCCAGTGCCGCGTTGCCAGCCCGCTCGCCAATGCCGTTGACGGTGCACTCCACCTGCCGCGCGCCCGCCCGCACCGCTGCCAGCGAGTTGGCCACAGCCAAGCCCAGGTCATTATGGCAATGCACGCTGATGATGGCTTTGCCATTCCGGAACTCCGGCACCGCCGCGTGTAATTGTCCGATGAGCGCTGCGTATTGTTCCGGCACCGCCCAACCCACGGTGTCGGGAATGTTCACGGTGGTCGCACCCGCGGCAATGACGGCCTTGCAGACTTGGATAAGAAAGTCCGGCTCCGTGCGCGAGCCATCCTCGGGCGAGAACTCCACGTCCTCCACCCACCCTTTGGCGCGTTTAACACCATCCACAGCCAGCCGCAGGATTTCGTCCTGCGCCTTGCCCAGCTTGAATTCGCGGTGGATCTTCGAGGTGGCGAGGAAGACATGAACGCGCCCGCGTTTGCCAGCGGGCTTCACTGCCTCCCCGGCCGCGTCAATGTCCTTGGGCACGCAGCGCGCCAGTCCGCAAATAATCGGCCCCTTGATTTCCTTGGCGATGGTGTGCACGGCCTCGAAGTCGCCATCGCTGATGACGGGGAACCCTCCCTCGATGACATCCACCTTCAAGCGCGCAAGCTGGCGGGCAATCTCCAGCTTTTCACGGAGGTTCATCGAAGCGCCGGGGCATTGCTCGCCATCGCGCAGCGTGGTGTCAAAGATAAGGATGCGGTCGTTTTTCATGGCTTACTGTTGGTCGTGCCAAATCAAAAACCCCACTGGCCTCGCGGCGGGTGGGGTTTCATATCCGTGTGAACAGGAAATCAGAACCCAACCGCCGCGCAGCTCAGCAGCAACGCGTCACGCAACGACAGTCGCAGGTTCAACGTACAATTCACGCCGCGAAGGTACCCATTGACCGGATGCAGGTCAATTTGGTTTTTCTTTCCCGTCACCGCCAGATATTCCAAACCCGATTCTGCCTCACGGTTGCGATGGAAAAACTGTTGTCCCCTCGCTCCATCCGCTGCCACTATGCCGCGCACAAGCTATGACCTACACCCCCGAACAACTCTGGCAACGGTTCCAGAAATACTACACTGCCTACCCCACTATTGGCCTGTCGCTGGACATCAGCCGCATGAATTTCGACGAGCCTTTCCTCGCTGCCATGGAGCCGCGCCTGCAACGAGCGTTCATCGCCATGGCGGAGTTGGAGAAAGGCGGCATCGCCAACCCGGATGAGCATCGGATGGTCGGCCACTATTGGCTGCGCAATTCCAGTCTCGCGCCGACTGTCGCAATCCAAAATGAAATTGAGGAGACCATCGCCGCCATCAAAGCATTCGCTGCGGACGTCCATGCTGGGAAGATTTCTGGTGCCAATGGCCCGTTCAAGCACTTGTTGGTGATTGGCATTGGCGGCTCGGCACTCGGCCCCCAATTTGTGTCCAGCGCACTCGGTCATCCCGCCGAAGATGAGATGACCGTCCATTTCTTCGACAACACCGACCCCGATGGCATGGACAAGGTGTTGGCTAATCTTGAATCACTGCCTAATGGGCGTCTTGGCCAGACCCTCACGATCGTCATTTCCAAAAGTGGCGGCACCAAAGAAACTCGCAACGGCATGCTGGAAGCCAAGCACGCGTACGAGCGCGCTGGCCTTAAATTCGAACAACATGCGGTTGCCGTGACAGGTTTTGGATCTGAATTAGATACCGTTTCCGTTAACGCATCGTGGATAAAGCGATTTCCAATGTGGGATTGGGTTGGCGGCCGCACAAGCGTGCTTTCAGCCGTTGGCCTCCTGCCAGCCGCCCTGCAAGGGCTGGATGTGGACGGGATGCTCGCCGGTGCCAAAGCATGCGATGAGTTGACTCGCCAGCAATCATTTGCCAGTAATCCAGCGGCGCAGCTCGCCACAATGTGGCTTCATTCAGGTAACGGTAAAGGCGAGAAAGATATGGTTATTTTGCCATATAAGGATCGGCTTGAGCTGTTCTCTAAGTATCTTCAGCAGCTCGTGATGGAGTCGCTCGGAAAGGAAATGGATCTGAATGGCAATCAAGTGAATCAAGGAATCGCCGTTTACGGCAATAAAGGATCCACGGACCAGCACGCCTACTTGCAACAACTGCGCGACGGAGTTCACAATTTCTTTGTGACATTCGTTGCAGTCCTGAAAGACCGAAGCTCAGATGGCATCTATGTTGAAGATGGCTGGATTGCCTCTGGAGACTATCTAAATGGCTTTTTGGCCGGAACTCGACATGCCTTGTTCGATAAAGGACGCGAATCAATCACGATTGCCATCGCCGATGTCACGCCGTTCCATATTGGCGTGTTGATTGCCTTGTATGAGAGAGCGGTTGGTCTGTACGCCAGTTTGGTCAATGTCAACGCCTACCATCAACCAGGCGTCGAGGCTGGTAAGAAAGCGGCCACTCGAGTGATAGCTGTGCAGCGAGCTATTGTGGACTGCCTGATGCGCCGCGCCGGCCATGCCATGACTGTGGAAAATTTAGCAATTGAATGTCAGATGATGGATGACGCCGAGACCATTTTCAAAATATGTGATCGCCTCGCCGCCAATGGCCGCATGGTCAAATGCGACGGTGATACGGTTTTTGATGCACGCTATAGACTGCCATCCGGCGAGGCGGAAGACTTGCGCTAATGTTTGTTTATCCAAAACCATTTGATGTCATCGTTGTCGGCGCTGGGCATGCCGGTATCGAGGCCGCATTGGCCGCATCTCGCATGGGATGCAAAACGTTGATGCTGACCACCAACGCCGACACGATTGGCCAGATGAGCTGTAATCCCGCCATCGGTGGCCTGGCCAAAGGGCATTTAGTACGTGAAATTGACGCTCTCGGGGGCGAGATGGGCATCTGCACTGACATGACAGGACTGCAGTTCAGGATGTTGAACCGAAAAAAAGGCCCAGCAGTCTGGGCGCCGCGCGCACAATGCGATAAGAAGGCCTATCAATTCAGGATGAAATGGGTTTGTGAGCGCGAACCAAATTTGACAATCCAGCAAGGGCAAGCTGCCAGGCTCGTCACCAAAGATCGGGTTGTTCGCGGCGTTGAAACAACGCTCGGGGTTCAATATGAATCTAAGACTGTCATAATCACAACAGGCACTTTTTTGCGCGGCCTGATGCACGTTGGTCAATCCCAACAATCAGGCGGTAGAGCCGGTGAACCTGCGGCAATCGGCCTTTCAGCTTCGCTTTCTGAGATTGGGCTAGAGCTTGGGCGACTAAAAACAGGCACGCCACCGAGACTGCTGAAGCGTTCGATTGACTTTTCAAAACTCGAAGTGCAGCCAGGCGAGGATCCTATCCCATATTTCACGCATTGGCAAGATGAGCTGTTCCACGTGGAACAGGCGGTGGCAGCCAATTCAATATCAGCGAGCGGCAATCGCTATCCGCGAGGCTCAATATTGGATCAAGCCGGCGGTCAACTGCATTGCTGGAGCACTTGGACCACCGCCAGCACGGCAGACATCATTCGCGCCAACCTGCATAAGTCTCCCATGTACTCTGGCGTCATAGAGGGAGTCGGCCCAAGATACTGCCCTTCGGTGGAAGATAAAATCGTTCGATTTGCCGACAAGCCTCGCCATCAAATCTTCTTGGAGCCAGAAGGCATTGCCACAGATGAGATTTACGTGAATGGATTCTCCACGTGCCTGCCATTTGATGTGCAGATCCAAATGGTCCATTCGATTGAAGGCTGTGAAAATGCGGAGATATTGCGACCGGCATACGCAGTGGAATATGATTTTGTATTTCCACACCAACTCAGCCACGCGTTGGAGACCAAAATATGCAGCGGCCTGTTCTTGGCAGGACAAATCAACGGCACTTCGGGATATGAGGAAGCCGCAGCGCAAGGCCTGATGGCTGGAATCAATGCCGCCCGACTTGTCAAAGGCGACTCAAACTTAGTGCTCCGCCGCGACCAAGCATACATCGGCGTGCTGATTGATGACCTCATCACCAAAGGAACCACAGAACCGTATCGCATGTTTACTAGCCGCGCAGAATACAGGCTATTACTCAGGCAGGACAATGCAGATGCCAGACTTTGCAAAATAGGTAACGATATCGGAACATTAAATTCCGATCGTTACGCTAAATACAGAGGCAAGCAAGCGATGATTGACGCCGAAATAAGTCGCCTTAATTCCACGCGCTTCGAATCCCAATCGCTTAGCCAATTACTCAAGCGCCCGGATGTTGCCTACGCAGACCTGCCCGGCAATAAAAGTGATTTGCCGGAAGTGGTGCAACAGCAAGTGGAGATTAGCATCAAGTACGCTGGATACATTGACCGACAGAGTGACGACATCGATCGGTTTCGCGCAATGGAAGATAAGCAAATCCCCAACTGGATGGATTATCAATCCATCCACGGACTGCGAAACGAGGCCAGACAGAAGCTGGAAAAATACCGGCCAGCCACGCTTGGCCACGCGTTGAGAATCTCTGGAATATCACCTGCCGACATCAGCCTAGTAATGGTTCACATGAAGCGTGGAGAGCCAATTTAGAGCAAATAATCTCATCATTGCCAGAACTGCATCGATGTAGTTATGAAATATAGCGTCACCTGTTAATTGCGGCTTCAGGCATTGATTCAATCATCCGCGCAATCCAATCGTCAGTAATGAACGTGCGCTTGATGTTGAGGTAGAGCATGTTTTTATGGCCCAACAAGAACCTCGCGCTCTTGTTGCTGATTCGAGTGTCATTCAAGGTGAGCGTCCGTAGTTTGGACATGCTTTCTAGGTGCTCAATGCCGTCATCGCGGATGTTATTTTCACTGAGGTCCAGCGCCCACAACCCAGTGAGTTTGGCCAGATGCACCAAACCATGATTGCTGACCGCCGTGCCTGACAGATTGAGCGACTCCAACTCAGTCAGTTTGCCAATATGCTGCAGCCCGATGTCCGTGACTTTCGTGGCAGCCAATGACAACCGGCGCAGCGTGTGCTTCTCCTCAAGGAAGCGCACGCCGCTGTCGCCGATTGCGGTGATGTCGGCGATGAGTTCGCGCAAATTGGGGATTGCCGCGATGTGCGCCATGCCGGCATCGGTGATAGCGCTGTCGGTGATGTCCAGCACCTCAAGCGATTCCATCTCACGCAGCAGCTCGAAACCTTTGTCACCCACTCGAGCGCCATAGGCAAAATAAACCAGCGAAATCTCCGCCTTGTCGTTGAAATCAATCCGGCGTGAAAGGGATTTCAAGGCCCCCAACATATCGCCATGCTTGGCTTCCAGCGCCGCCACCAAAGGATCAACCGGCTCCGGCGGCGCATCGGGCGCTGCCGCTTCGACTAATTCAGCCGCGCGCTCCGCCGGCTGAGAAGTAGCGTCGTCACCGTCCTGTACAACTGGCGCGGCACTTTGCTCTGCCGCTGGTGCGGGGGCAGTCGCTTCTGCTGCGTCGGGCTTGATCCATTTGTTCCAGAAAGCCATACCCCTCCGGCCAATGTTGGGCATCGATGCAACTGTGTCAAAATCCATCCATCCGCAGCCGGCCCCGCGCAAAAAGAAATGGTGGGAGGAACAGGATTCGAACCTGTGAAGGCGTAAGCCAGTTGATTTACAGTCAACCCCGTTTGGCCACTTCGGTATCCTCCCGCCGACCGAGACTGGCGGGCCGGCGATTTAGCCAAAGCCCGCCGCGCTTGTCAAACCCGCGCTGCCTCCGTTAGCTTGTCCGCGCATGTTTGCCTCGCTCAGTGACAAACTCCAGAACGCCTTCCGCAACCTCCGCGGCTTGGGCAAAATTTCCGAGGACAACATCGG
>SIAW01000062.1 GCA_009695465.1 Pedosphaera sp. | reverse complement strand
ACGGTTGCGATGGTGGGCGTCATCGAGAAACCCGAGCACATCACCACGCAGTGGTTCAAGGACGAGGGCGACGTCATCGTGCTGCTCGGCGATGCGGTGGATGCGCACGACCCGCTGCTCGGTCTGGGCGGTTCGGCGCATCTGCAAGTCGCGCACGGCAAAAAGACCGGCACGCCGCCGCGCATTGATCTCGAACGCGAGAAGACGCTGCACACGACGTTGCTCGGCTTGATTCAATCCGGCCTTGTGAAGAGCGCGCACGATTGCAGCGATGGCGGCCTCGCTGTGGCGTTGGCCGAGAGCTGCATCAGCCAGCAGATCGCGCGCGAGACGCCGCGGCTCATCGGCGCGACGATTGATTTGTCCGCCGTGAAGGATGTGCGCCTCGACGCGCTGCTCTTTGGCGAGACGCAGAGTCGTGTGGTGATTTCGGTGAAAGCCACGGACGCGACCAAAGTGGTCGAGCGCGCCAAGCTGATGGGAGTGCCCGCAGCGAAGATCGGGACGGTGGGCGGCGGCGAATTAAATATCTCGGCTGGCGCAACAAAATTGACTTGGAGCTTGCCCGAGCTGCATGACCTCTGGTGGAATTCAGTCGCTCACTTGATGCAATGATACAGGAATATCCAAAACATTACTGTGGCGTCTTTGGCATCTACAGCCATCCCAAAGCGGCCGAGCTGACGTACTACGGTCTCTACGCGCTGCAACATCGCGGGCAGGAGAGCGCGGGCATCGTGACGAGCGACGGCAATCAGTTTCGCGTACACAAGGGCATGGGATTGGTGCCGCAGATTTTTGATGGCGATGTGTTGAATGGTTTGGTGGGCAACGTGGCCGTGGGGCACACGCGCTACTCGACCACGGGCTCGTCGCATTTGCGCAACGCGCAGCCGCTGACGGTGGATTGCGGGCGCGGACAAATTGCTATCGCGCATAACGGCAATCTAACCAACGCCGTGCATCTCCGCGACGAGCTGGAGGCGAAGGGGTCGATTTTCCAGACGACGGTGGATAGCGAGATCATCCTGCATCTGCTCGCGCAGCCGGACAGCGGCGACGAGAGCTCGCTCGCGCGCGCGATGCGCCGCATCGAAGGCGCGTACTCGCTGGTCATCATGACGGAGAACGAGCTGATCGGTGTGCGCGATCCGCACGGGTTCCGGCCGCTGAGCCTCGGCAAATTGGGGGACTCGTGGGTGTTGGCGAGCGAGACCTGCGCGTTCGATCTCATCCAAGCCAAGTTCGTGCGCGACATCGAGCCGGGCGAGATTGTCATCATCAACAAGGACGGCGTGAAAAGCATTCAGGCTTTTCCCGAACAGCAACGCCGCGCGTTCTGCATTTTCGAGTACGTCTATTTTGCGCGGCCGGACAGCTCCGTCGGCGGCCGCAACGTGTACAAGGTGCGCGTGGAATTGGGCCGGCAGCTTGCACGCGAGTTTCCGATCGAGGCCGACATTGTCGTGCCCGTGCCCGACAGCGGCAACTGCGCGGCGCTGGGCTACTCGTTGGAGAGCGGCATTCCCTTTGAGATGGCGTTCGTCCGCAACCACTATGTCGGGCGCAGCTTTCTGCAGCCCAGCCAGCTCATTCGTGATTTCAATGTGCGCGTGAAGCTCAACCTCGTCAGCGATCTGGTGCAGGACAAACGCGTCATCATCGTGGACGATTCCATCGTGCGCGGCACGACGTGCAAGACGCGCGTGAACAATCTGAAAGAGGCCGGCGCGAAAGAGGTGCACGTGCTCGTCTCCTGTCCGCCGCACACCAACCCGTGTGTGTACGGCATTGATTTTCCCGACCGCACCAAGCTGATGGCGGCGAACTATACGATCGATGAGATCCGCAAATATCTCAACGCTGATTCGCTGGGTTACCTTTCGCAGGACGGCATGGTGAAGGCGACAGACCTGCCGAAGAAATCCTTCTGCATGGCCTGCTACGACGGCGATTATCCGGTGCCGTACGATCCCAACGTGGACAAGGACATCATGGAGCGCCGCCGCGCGCGCGTGGAAAGCCTCGGCGAAACGCTGGCTCGACAGGAACGCCAGCCGCGGTTGCTGTGACGCGTGCATGGAATTCCTCCGAGTTTCAATTTGAGAATGAAACAGAAAGCCTACGCCCGCGCGGGTGTTGATATTGATCTGGGCAATCGCGTGAAAGCAACCCTGCCGCAACTGCTGGCCTCCACGCATCGTCGCGAGGTGCTCGGAAAAGTCGGCGGCTTCGGCGGACTCTTCGCGCTCGACACGCGCAAGTACAAGCAGCCCGTGCTCGTTTCCAGCGTGGACGGCGTCGGCACCAAGCTGAAGATTGCCTTCGCGATGGACCGGCACGACACGATTGGCGAGGACCTCGTCAACCACTGCGTCAATGACATCGCGGTGCTCGGCGCCGAGCCGCTTTTCTTTCTCGATTACCTCGGCACCGGCAAGCTGCAGCCGCACGTTTTCAAAGAGATCATCAACGGCTTCGTCCGTGGCTGCGCCAAAAACAACTGCGCGCTCATCGGCGGCGAGACCGCGCAGATGCCCGGCTTTTACCAGGCCGGCGAGTACGATGTCTCCGGCACCATCGTCGGCGTCGTGGAGAAATCCAAAATGCTCAACGGCCAGAAAACCGTGCGGCGCGGCGACGTGGTGATTGGCATCGAAGCGAGTGGCCTGCACACCAACGGCTACTCGCTCGCGCGGCAGATTTTCTTCGAGAAGCTCAAGCTCAAACCCAAGAGCCGCGTGGCCGAGCTGGGCAACACCCTCGGCGATGAAATGCTCAAAGTGCACGTCACGTACGGGCCGCTGGTGCAGACGTTGCTCAAGAAGTTCAACGCCAAGGCGGACGCGGTGAAGGCCATCGCGCACATCACCGGCGGCGGTTTCGTGGATAATATTCCGCGCACGCTTCCGAAAGGCTGCGACGTCATCATCCGCAAAGGCTCGTGGGAGATGCTGCCGATTTTCCAGATCATCCGCGATCGCGGCGGCGTGGACGAGGCCGAGTTGTATCAGGTGTTCAACATGGGCATCGGTATGACGGTCACCGTCGCTGCGGACAAAGCCGACGCCGTGCTGAAATCCATCCGCGCCGCCGAGCACAAAGCATGGATCATCGGCGAAGTCGTGAAAGGCACGGGAGTCGCCCGCATCGTTTGAGCGGCCGATGAAGATTCTCGTCATCGGTTCGGGCGGACGCGAGCACGCGTTGGTGTGGAAGCTGGCGCAGTCGCCGCATGCTGCGCGGATGTGGTGCGCGCCCGGCAACGCGGGCATCGCGCAAGAGCGTCTTGCGAAGAACGGGGTACTGGTCGAGTGCGTGCCGATGAGCGCGGAGGGATTGCCTGCGTTGCTGGATTTTGCCAAGCGCGAGCTGCCTGATCTCACCGTGGTTGGCCCCGACAATTCGCTCGCGGCGGGCATCGTGGATTTGTTTCAGCAGCACGGGCTGAAAATTTGGGGGCCGAACCGGAAGGCGGCGCAGTTCGAGGCGAGCAAAGCCTTCTCGCAGGATTTCATGGAGCGCCACGGCATTCCGACCGCGAAGTCGGGGACGTTCAGCGAGCCTGCGGCAGCCAAGAAATTTGCCGCCTCACTCGGGGGGCGCTGTGCGGTGAAGGCCGATGGCTTGGCGCTCGGCAAAGGCGTGCTGCTCACGACCAGTGTGGCCGAGGCTGAAAGTGCCGTTGATGAAATCATGGTCGGCAAGGCGTTTGGCGCGGCCGGCCAGCGCGTGGTGATTCAGGAATTACTCGAAGGGATGGAGATCTCGCTGCATGCGATCTGCGACGGCAAGGTGGCAAAACTTTTCCCGACATCGCAGGATCACAAGCGCGCGCTGGACGGCGACGCGGGGCTGAACACCGGCGGCATGGGCGCGTATTCGCCCGCACCATTCCTGACCGACGCGCAACTTGCCGAGGTGGGCGATGCGATTCTTCAGCCGTGGCTGCGCGGTTGCGCGGCGGACGGGATTGATTTTCGCGGGCTGATTTATCCCGGCGTGATGCTGACGAAGTCTGGCCCGAAGGTGCTGGAATTTAACGCGCGCTTCGGCGATCCGGAGACTCAGGCCTATTTGACGCGGCTGGAGAATGATCTGGTTGAACTGCTGGTCGCCAGTGTGGACGGCACGCTTGGCGGCGTGGAATTGCGATGGGCGGCAAATGCCAGCGTGTGCGTGGTGATGGCCAGTGGCGGTTATCCGGGCGATTACGCGAAGGGCAAGCCCATCACTGGCATTGACGCGGCGGACGCGTTGCCCGGCACGAAGGTTTTCCATGCAGGCACAGCGCTGAAAGACGGGCAGGTGGTGACGAATGGCGGGCGCGTGCTGGGCGTGACGGCGTGGCGTTCCACGTTGGCGGAGGCTCGCACCGCGGCCTATGCGGCGGTGGAAAAAATAAGGTTTGAAGGCGCGCACATTCGCCGCGATATTGCGGCCAAGGCGCTTGACTGTTGAAGGCGCTTCTCCCCTGCGGGCATGAAACGAATCCTGTTTATTTGCACTGGCAATGTTTGCCGCAGTCCGATGGCGGAAGGTTTTTTCCGCAGCGTGACGGGCAAGAGCGGGCGATTTGTCGTGACCTCGGCGGGGGTGCGCACGATGGATGGCTATCCGCCCAGCGTCAACGCGGTGAAGGCGCTGGCGGAACTGGGCATCGACATCGGCGAGCAGCGCAGCTGCCAGTTGACGTCGGAGATGGTGGCGCAGGCCGACTACATTTTTGGGATGACGCGAGGGCATGTCGAGGATGTGCTGGCCCACTGTCCGCATGCGGCGGACAAGACATTTTTGATCCGGGAATTTGTCGAGGGATCGAACCCGTACGACAAAGACGTGGCTGATCCGATCGGCTATGGACTGGAAGTTTATGTGGAGTGCCGGGAACAGATCCGGCAGGGGATTGAGGCATTGCTGAGATTTATTGAACAACCACCGATGAGCGAGAACGCAACCAACCAAATCACGACGCTGGCGCTGGGCGCCGATCACGCAGGCTATCCGTTGAAGGAGGCCATCAAACATCACCTGCTGGAACTCGGTGTGGTGGTGCAGGATTTCGGCGCCAACTCGGAAGACTCGGCCGACTACCCGGACTTCGCGCAGGCGGTGGCGGGCAGCGTGGCTGCGGGGCAACACGCGCTGGGCATTCTCGTGTGCAAGACTGGCGTGGGCATGAGCATCGCCGCCAACAAGGTGCAGGGGGCGCGCGCGGCGTTGATTGATAGTGAGGAATTGGCTGCACTGGCGCGCCGGCACAACAACGCCAACGTGCTGTGTCTGGGCGCGGCGCACACGACGGCCGATGAGGCGCATCGGATTGTCAGTGCGTTTCTGGGGGCGCAGTTTGAGGGCGGACGGCATGCGCGGCGCGTGAACAAGCTGGAGTCGGCGCAGTCGTTGGAGGTGGTGGACGCGGATATTGATGAAGTGATTGGGCGCGAGCGGCGCCGTCAGCAGGAGAACATCGAGCTGATCGCCAGCGAGAATTTTACCAGCCCGGCGGTGATGCAGGCGCAAGGCTCGGTGTTGACCAACAAATACGCCGAGGGTTATCCGGGCAAACGCTGGTACGGTGGCTGCGAAAATGTGGACGTGGTGGAGCAACTGGCCATTGACCGCGCTCGGCAGTTGTTCGGTGCGGAGTATGTCAACGTGCAGCCGCATTCAGGCAGCGGGGCGAACATGGCGGTTTATTTTTCCATGCTGCAGCCGGGCGACAAGATGTTGACGATGGACCTTTCGCACGGGGGCCATCTGACGCACGGCAACAAGGCGAATTTCTCCGGCAAGTTTTTTGAGATCGTCCACTACGGCGTGCGCGAATCGGACGAGCGGCTGGATTACGATCAGCTTGCGGCGATGGCGCGGGAGCATCGGCCCAAGATGATCACGGTGGGCGCCAGTGCGTATCCGCGCATCATTGATTTCGAGCGCATGGGCGAGATCGCGCGCGAGGTGGGCGCGATGATGTTGGCGGACATCGCGCACATCGCGGGATTGGTGGCGGCGGGTTGTCATCCCAGCCCGGTGCCGCACGCGGATTTTGTGACCACGACGACGCACAAGACGTTGCGCGGGCCGCGCGGCGGGTTGATCATGGCCAAGGAAAAATACGCCAAGCAACTTGCGAGCATGGTGTTCCCGGGCATCCAAGGCGGGCCGTTGATGCACGTCATCGCGGCCAAGGCGGTGTGTCTCAAGGAGGCGCTGCAGCCGGCGTTCAAGGAGTATCAGCAGCAAGTCATCCTCAACGCCAAGGCGCTGGCCGAAGGGTTGGAGCGCAATGGATTTCGGCTGGTCAGCGGCGGCACGGATAATCACTTGCTGTTGGTGGACGTGGGCGCGAAGGGGCTGACGGGCAAGGAATGCCAGGAGACTTTGGACACGGCGGGCATCACCTGTAACAAGAACACGATCCCGCGCGAGACGCGTTCGCCCTTCCAAGCCAGTGGTATCCGGTTGGGCGCGCCGGCGGTGACGACGCGGGGCATGCGCGAGGCGGAGATGCACGCCATTGCCGACATGATTTCCGAGGTCTTGGTGGATTTGAAAAATGTTGACGCCATTCGCAAGGTTCGCCAACGTGTCCGCGAATTGACCACACGGTTTCCGCTGCCGTACTGAGCGCCGCGGTTGTCCTGTCTGCATTTCCCACGACGACGTTTTCCATCTGCAGATTGCTGATGGCGGCTGCGGGAGGTTCCCGTCAATCAATCCGGAGCGATTGCATGTCCAAGATTACCAACAGACCATCGAAAGGTAGGCCCTTCCGCCGTGGAAGGCCCGCGCCGCCCAAGCCCACCGGCCTGCCGGACTTGCGCGCCTTGGCGGTGGAAGAAGCCGCTGCCGACGCCGCTGCGGTGGCGCAGACCGCGCTGACCAATCTCCCTGCCGATGAAAGTCCGGAGACGGTGGTCATGCCCACCGGCGAGTCGCTGAGCATCAGCGATCTTCAGGTGATGGATATCGTGGCCCTCAACGAGATGGCCAGGAAACGCGGCATCGAGAACTTCGGCACGATGCGCAAGCAGGAGGTGATTTATCAGATCCTCCAAAAGCACCTGCAATCCAACGGCATCTTGGCGGCCAACGGCGTGCTGCAAATCTGCCCGGAGGGTTTTGGATTCCTGCGGTCGCCCAGCTACAATTACCTCCCTTGCTCCGAGGACGTGTATGTGTCGCCCTCGCAAATCCGGCGGTTTGACCTGCAGACTGGGGATATGATCACCGGCCTCATCCGGCCGCCGAAGGACAAGGAAAAGTTTTTTGCGTTGCTGCGCGTGGAGACCGTTGGCGGGGAAGACCCGGAGATCGCCAAGGACAAGACGCACTTTGACAATCTCACACCGCTCTTCCCCACCCGCCGATTCATATTGGAGACGGACAGGAACGAGCTGTCCACGCGTGTGCTGGATTTGGTCTGCCCCGTGGGCAAAGGCACTCGCGGCATCATTGTGGCGCCGCCGCGGACCGGCAAGACGGTGCTGCTGCAAAAGCTGGCCAACGCCATTTTGAAGAATGACCCGGCCGCCAGTCTCATCATCCTGCTCATTGACGAGCGGCCCGAGGAGGTCACCGACATGCAGCGCACGTGCATCGGCGCGGAGGTTATCAGCTCCACCTTCGATGAACCGCCGGAACGCCACGTGCAAGTCGCCGAGATGGTCATCGAAAAAGCCCGCCGCATGGTGGAGCACAAGAAGGATGTCGTCATCCTGCTCGATTCCATCACCCGCCTCGCGCGCGCTTACAACACCGTGCAACCGCACTCCGGCAAGATTCTTTCCGGCGGCGTGGACGCCAACGCGCTGCACAAGCCCAAGCGTTTCTTCGGTGCCGCGCGCAACATCGAGGAAGGCGGCTCGCTCACCATCATGGCCACGGCGCTCGTGGACACCGGCAGCCGTATGGACGAAGTCATCTTCGAAGAGTTCAAGGGCACCGGCAACATGGAGGTACACTTGGACCGCGGCTTGGTGGATCGCCGCATTTTCCCATCCATCAACATCGCCATCTCCGGCACGCGCAAAGAGGAGCTGCTCTATCATCCGGGGGAATTCGACAAGGTGTCCATGCTGCGCCGCGCGCTCACCGATGTGCCGCCGGTGGAAGCGATGGAATTGCTGTTGGGCAAACTCAAGAGCACGGCCAACAACATCACCTTCCTGATGTCCATGGACATCAAACGCTAGGTGAATGTCCGCTGTCGTGTGCCCGTCGAAACCGCCGCGCAGCATCAGAAGGCTGCATTGACGATGAGGGATTTCCCGTTGACGATTCGTGTTTGGGCCAATGCCTGCTTGGTATTTGTGGCCGGCGTCCTTCTTTTTGCGACCGCTTGCCGCCCCGCGAGCGTCAACGTGTACACCATCCCGCGCGAGACGGAACCGCCGGAGCACTGGCGCTTGGCTGCATCGGTCGGGCCTGAGAAACAGCGCTATCTCATCCGCGATCAGAACGGCACCGCAACGGTGAGCCTCACCGTGCTGGCCGGCGATGGCGGCGGCGTGATGGAGAATGTCAATCGCTGGCGCAAGCAACTGAATCTGGAACCCGTCGGCCAGTCAAACCTGGTGCAAGCTGTGGAGACGTTACCTGCCAGCGATCGCAACATGAGGGTGATGGACGCCAACGGCACCGACTTCCGCGATGGCTCGGCCGCGCGCATGGTGGGCGTGATGGCGGGCGACGCCACGTTGACGTGGTTTTACAAGTTGATGGGCGACCCGGTTATCGTGGAACGCGAACGCGCGGCGTTCCTCAAGCTGGCGGCGGAATGGCGATGAACAACAACAACATAATCGTCAAGCTGTTCACCTCGCTGAAACTCACAGTGGCGCTGCTGGCCATTTCGCTGGCCATTGTTTTTCTGGGCACGATGGCGCAGGAACCGCTCGGCCAGAAAATCGCGGTGGAGCGTTTCTTCCAATCCTTCTTCGTGGATCAAGTGGCGATGGAAGCGGCGTACATAAAGACCGTGCAGATCTTCGGCGTGGCCACCGAGCCGCTGTCGCCGGAGCGCATCCTCGAGGCCAAACGCTGGCCGGTGTTTCCCGGCGGCTACCTCATCGGCGTCCTGCTGCTGATCAACTTGCTCTCGGCACACGCGCAACGGTTCACGTTCACTTGGAAAAAGGGCGGCATCTTCCTGACGCACATCGGCATCATCCTGCTGCTGCTGGGCCAACTGCTCACCGACCTGTTGTCGCAGGAAAGTTTTGTGCACATGGAACGCGGCGACCGACGCCACTTCTCCGTCTCGTTCGACAACAACGAACTGGTGCTGCTCAGCCACGTCAACGCGCAGTCCAACCGGGTGGTGGCCATCCCCGAATCTTTGTTAGAACGCACTGCGGAGGTCACCCATCCTGATTTGGACGGACTCAAAATCCGCTCACTGCAGCATTGGGTGAATGCCGCGCCCAAGTCTGCGCGCCAGTTTGTGGATTGGTTTTCCGAAAAGCAGACCGACCGTTTCAACGACCGCGAACGTCGCAAGGTGCAGTTGGAAAAACGAGGCAAGTTGGGCAAGGCCGAGCAGGCTGAGTTGGATCAACTGACGGCCGACCTGCCGGAGTTGCAGCAGCGTCAGTTCTTCGCGCAGTTTTTTGCCCGCGACTTCTACATCGCCCGCGCCAAAGAGGAGACGGCGGAGGAATTGAAGGAACTGCTGGAGATGTTCCGCAAGCGCGTGGAAGAGGTGCCGTTGTCCGAGGCCAAAGCCAACTCGTTCAAGCCCGCGATTCTGGCCATGATGAAGGAGTGGGAAGCCGTGGCCGCGCGCCATGCGGTGAAAGTGGACGGCGGTCGGCTGGGCGATTTCTACAAGTTCGTCGTGCCGCTGCCGCCGGCATTGGCCAGTGATCAGCGCAACTTTCCTGCGGCCGTCATCGAGATCAAGGGTGCTACGGCTAGTACGAAATGGCTGGTGACTTGTCAGACCGAACTGACGCAGCGCGTGGATGACGGAAACAAGACGTACCACATCTCGCTGCGGCCGGCGCGGCATTACAAAGAGCACAGCCTCTCGCTGGTGGATTTGAAGTACGAGAAATATGCCGGCACCGAGACGCCCAAGAATTTTGAGAGCATCGTTTTGCTGGACGACGCCAAAGCCAATGTGCAACGCAAGGTGAGCATCTCCATGAACGCCCCGTTGCGGCACGATGGCCTGACCTACTACCAATATCAGATGAACCAGAACCAACTGGGCAGCACCTCGCAGACCGTGTTGCAGGTGGTGCGCAACCCCGGTTGGTTGACGCCGTACTTCGCCTGCCTGATTGTGGCATTGGGATTGATCTACCAATTCCTGATCCATCTGGTGGGCTTCGCGCGCAAACGGCGCAGCACATGAACACCGACAAAGTCAGCGACCAGAAAACGCCCGCGCCCGCCGCCGAACAAGGCTGGACGCGCTGGCTGCCGTGGGTGGTGCTGATCCTCGCTGCGCTGTACATCGTGGGCGCCGCGCAGCCGCCCAAGGCCAAAGGCGATTTTGATTACGTGGCGTTCGGCCGTTTGCCCATGCTGCTCAACGGCCGCATCAAACCGCTGGACACCGTGGCGCGCACCTCGCTGCTGCAGATCGCCGGGCAACAGAAAGTCCCGCTGGAAGGCAACGGCCCCGACCGCACGTGGGGCGAATGGGACGAGTTGCAAAAGGCCGACGGCGGGCGCGGACTTTATTTCCGCAAGTGGTACCAATTTGGTAAACGCCCCAAGTCGCTCTCGTCCACGCCGTGGTTGATGGAAGTGCTGATGCGGCCTGATGTGGCTGACACGCGATTTGTTTTCCGCGTGCACCACCCCGAACTGCTGCGCGAAATGGGCTTGGAGGAGAAGGGCGTGGATCAATCGGGCCTGCGCTTTTACAGCTTCAACCAGATGCGCCCGCATCTGCTGAGCCTGCATCGCGAGAAGGAACGCATCGGCAAGATTCCCGACGCGCAGCGCAATCCGTACGAGCAATCCAAGTACAAGCTGGCGCATGTGCTGGAGTTGTACGTGCAACTGCGCCACAGCCTGCAGCCCAACCGGCTGGACTTGGGCCCGCGCGCAGGCGGCGTGCCCTCCGGCGTGGCCGACTATGCGGCGGACTTGAAGCAACTGGCGCGCGATGGCAAGCAGCAGGCGGCAGCATTTGATCAGTTCATCAAAGAGTCTGGCCAGCACGCAGGATTTTTCAGCACCATGTTCCAGCACGTGGGCGATCGGTTGCTGGAGCAGGGGGCCTTGCCCGCCGAAGACGAAGCATTGGCCGCGCTGTTGGTGAAGGATCTCACGGCCGTGCGCGACGGCAACCGCGAGCGACTGCCGGATATGTCGCCGGCCGAGCGCGAGCAATATCAGCAAGTCGAATCGGCCCTCGCCGCGTTCCTCACGTTGGATCCGTCGCGGCAGGCGGGACTGGCGCGGCATCTGTTGTCGGTGCAGTCGCGCTATCAGACGATGGATTCGCGTGCCAATCTGCTGTTGATCCCGCCGATGCCGGATGACGACCACACCGGCCACGATCATTCCGACGGCCATACACATTCGTGGACCAAGACCGGCGCGACCGTGCTGACCGCCGTGCGGACAGGCAAGATGCCCGAGCCGGTCACTGCCTACGGCGCGATGAGCACCGCGTTCGTGCAGGGCAAGCCGGGGGATTTCAACACCGCCGTGTTGCTCTATGTGAGCTGGCTGCACGGGAACGGTTTTCAAGCGGCGCTGGACAAGGGGCGCAAGGAACATTACTTCAACCACACCGCCCCGTTTGCGCGCAGCATGTATCTCTATTTGCTGGCGCTGTTGCTGGCGGCGTTTTCGTGGCTGAACCTCTCGCGCTGGCTCATGCGCTCGGCGTTCTATCTGATCGGCCTCGCGTTTCTGATTCACACCGCCGGCCTCATCGCGCGCATGCTGCTGGAAGGCCGGCCGCCGGTGACCAATCTGTATTCGTCGGCGGTGTTCGTCGGTTGGGGTTCGGTGTTGTTGGGATGGATTTTGGAACGCGTGTTCCGCAACGGCATCGGCAGTTGCACTGCCGGGGCCATCGGGTTCACCACACTCATCATCGCCGATCATCTGGCGCTGGAAGGCGACACGATGGAGATGATGCGCGCGGTGTTAGACACCAACTTCTGGCTGGCCACGCACGTCACCTGCATCACCATCGGTTACGCCTCCACGTTTCTGGCGGGGTTCCTCGCGCTGGTGTACGTGCTGCGCGGGACGCTGACGCGCACGCTGAGCGCGGAGACTGCGCAGTCGCTGGCGCGCATGGTGTACGGCATCGTGTGTTTCGCCATGCTGTTCAGTTTTGTCGGCACGGTGCTGGGCGGGATTTGGGCCGATCAATCGTGGGGCCGATTCTGGGGTTGGGACGCCAAGGAAAACGGCGCGCTGCTCATCGTGATCTGGAACGCACTCATCCTGCACTGCCGCTGGGGCCGGCTGGTGCGCGATCGCGGACTGATGAACCTGGCCATCTTCGGCAACGTGGTGACGGCGTGGTCGTGGTTTGGCGTGAACATGCTGGGCATCGGCCTGCACAGCTACGGTTTCATGGACGAGGCTTTCAATACGCTCAAATGGTTTGGGTTCAGCCATATCTTGCTGATCGTGGTGGGATCGCTGCCGTTGCATTACTGGGCCAGCGGCAAGGAACTGCTGGCCGGCCCGTCGCAGCCCTCGGCTTGACGCGCCCGCGCGCATCGGTTCCCCTTCACGCGTTTGAACGCCGCGCCTGCCAGTCCGGGTTTTCCGAAAGGGATGCACTACCTGTACTGGTTTTTCTTCTTCAACTTTCCTTCGTGCATCGTGGTGATGGACAGCCCCGTGTTTCTGTACGCGGAAAGTCTGGGCGCCAGCGCGACGGTGATGGGCCTCATCGCCGGCATCACGCCGCTGATGGTGGTGTTCCAATTGCCCGCCGCGGATCACGTCAATCGCATCGGCTACAAACGATTCGTCGCCACAGGCTGGACGCTCCGGCAGGTGTTTGTCATCGGGCTGATCGCCGTGCCACTGCTGGACGGCGTGTTGAATCGGCAAAGCCAACTGGCGCTCGTGCTGGCGATGTTGATCCTCTACAACTTGGTGCGCGGCATCGCCAGTTGCGGTTGGTTTCCGTGGATCGCCGGCTTGGTGCCCGAACAGGTGCGCGGTCGCTATCTGGTGCGCGAGAACGCCTGCTCCAACGTCGGCAGCTTGGTGGCGTGCCTGCTGACGGCGTGGTATCTGGGCGCGCATCCGCAGAACCATCAATTCGCAGTGATGTTCGCCTTCAGCTTTGTCGTGGGGATCGTCAGCCTGTTTTTTTTATATCGCGTGCCCGACGCGCCCGTGTCGGCGGAGGAGGCCAGCCAGCAACACCCCGTGCCGTGGAGCACCATCCTGCGGCATCCGCCGTTCCAAAAATTGTTGTGGGTCAACTTTGCGTGGGCCGTGATGGCCGGCGGCTTGATGGCCTTCCTCGTGAAGTTTCTTAAACAAGGCGGAGCGCCCATGCCCGATGATGCCGTCATGCTCGCGACCTCCGCCAAGTTCGTGGGGGGACTGGCCACATTGTGGCTGCTGGGTTCGTGGCTGGATCGGTTCGGCAGCCGGCCGATGATGTACACCGCGCTGGGCTTGAGTTTTCTGATCATCGTGGGCTGGCTCCTGATGGCCGGCGGCGTGTGGAAGCGGGATTTCACCGGAGTGGCAGCGCTGCATTTTGGACTGGGTTTCGCCGTGGCAATTTTTGGGATGGCACTGACGCGGCTCATCATGGCCACCGTGCCGAAGATGGGGCGCAGCCATTTCTTCGCCATCTACTCGGTGGTGGGCAGCCTCTCGATGGGCCTCTCGCCGATCCTCTGGGGCATCTTCATTGATGCGTTGCAGGTCGTGCAAATCAACTGGGCGGGCGTGGAGTGGAACGCGTACAGCCTCTACTTTGCCGCGCTACTGCTGGTGATGGTGGCCATCATCGCGCTGGTGCATCGCGTGGAAGAAACCAACGCGGCGCGGTTGGAGGACGTCTTCTCGGACTTACTGCGCAACTCGCCGTTCCGTTTTCTGCGCGGGCGCGATTGACGCGCAACCGACGTTACTGCTCCACCACCACCGGGGTGCCGGCGCGCACCAACGGCAGCAATCGTTCCGCGTTCCAGTTGGCCAATCGAAAACAGCCCAGCGATGTCGTGCGCCCCACTTTGTCCGGATCGGGCGTGCCGTGGATGCCGTAGCCGGGGCGATCCAATCCGATCCAAGCCACGCCGACAGGATTGTTGGGGCCGGGCTTGAGCATGAGCTTGCCACTATTGCGCAGTGCCTCCGGTGAGGTCGGAAAATTGGCGGGATCAAATGCGTAATCCGGATTGGGGGCCACCGTGGCCACTTTCAGATCGCCCACCGGCCTGCGCTCCACGCGCGTGGCGATGCTGCACGGGAAGTGCAGCAACATCTGGCCGGTCTCATCAAAAACCTGCAGCGTGTTTTCCGAAAGGCGAATCCGGATCTGCGCCGCGCGCCCGCCGAGGGTTGGTGCCGCGAGGTTGGGCACTTTCACGGCGGTGCCCGGTGTCAAACGCGCCCAGTCCACGCCGGGATTCTCCTGCTGCAAGAGGCGCTGCGAGGTGTGATGTCTTTCCGCGACCAACTCCAGCAGCGTCTCGTAGTCAATGCGCGGCTGCTGCGATTTCTCCGTCCATGTCGTGCCCAGCGGCAACAGGCGGGCGAGATCGTTGGTGGTGATGGTGTACGTGGCCCATGCAGGCGCGAAGAAAGAAAGCTTGGCGCGGGTGGCGGTGTCGTTGACGCCCGTGATGGGGAGTTTCTGCGCGGCCTGAAATGCGCGCAGTGCCGCAGTAGTCTGTCCGCCGGCCAGTCCATCAATGTTGCCCGGCGAAAACCCGCGCTGATCCAGCGCCAGTTGCAGCTCGAAAGAATTCTTGGGCGTCTGTTCGGTCGCGGCCTCCGCAGGCGTGCGGCCAGTGGGCGGGCCCCAATCAATCCTGCGCAAGGGGAACTGGGAAATGTTGGTGGGCGTGGCCGCGTTATTGGTGGCAGGAAAACTACGGCCAATCTCCCGCCACTGCGCGGCACCGTTGGTGTTGGTCAGCACTTGTCCGGGATCAATCCGCACCTGCGGGAGTTGGTTGGTGTCCACCGTGCGCGGCGGCAGATTGGTGAGAGGCGGCTGCGTGATGGGTTGCGGTTGCTCGACGCGCTGCGGCTGCGGACGCGTGCGATCCGGCCGCAGCAAGAACAGCGCGACACCGATCACGATGGCGATGGGAACGATCCAAAGAAGATGGCGCCACCACGGCTTGTCCTGTGGCGGCGGAAATTGACGTGCTCCAAACCCTCCCATCGGAGAGGAGTCAAACGAGTCGCCCGCACTTTGGCGAGGGCGAAATGAGAATGTGAATAATTTGCCGCCGTGGGCGGTGCGGTGCGCGCCTCGTTACTACGGCTTTGGGAGGGAAGGCACGACGGCCTCGCCGTAGAAATCTTCCAAGCGCGAACGGTCGGTGCCGGGGATGTTGAGCACCTTGGCCAGAATCTCCGGCGGATAGCCCCAGATGCGTTGGCACTTGGAATCTCTGATGAAAGGACTCCAGTTGGCACAGCCGCCGCCCAGCATCAGCACCCCCGCGAGGAAGATCGGTTTCAGCAATTTCACGCAGGCTTTGCATAGCGCAAATCGGCCTTTGAAGCAAGGCAGCAGGCGCGTTCATTCGCTGCGTGCCAGCCCGATTAGCCGGGCTGTTGAGTCCATGCCGCACGCTGATGGGGCAATCGAGCCTTGCATCCGAATTGGTTGGTCGGTAAATCAACTCCG
>SIAW01000061.1 GCA_009695465.1 Pedosphaera sp. | reverse complement strand
CACAGAAACTCCAAACCGGCCTGACGAAGGGGTTCACCCTCATCGAACTTCTGGTCGTCATCGCCATCATTGGCATCTTGGCCAGCCTGATGTTCCCCACATTGGGCAAGGCACGCGCGGCTGCTGCCGACAAGATTGGCATCCAAAACCTGAAACAGATCGCCAATGGCATGGCTGGGTTTATCCCTGAAAACGGCGGCAAGTTCCCGCGCAACGGTGGCAACTGGGGGCTGCCGCAGTGGCTGCGCTGGGGCAATGCCAAGGATAGCCAACTGGCGACCTACATGGGCGTGGTGGATGCCGACAGCATGAACAAGATTTTGCATGACCCCGCCGACACCTTCTTCCAGAAGCGCGGCTACAAATGGAGTTTCTCCATGAACTCTGGTTGTTCTGAGCAGCCTTACGATGTGGCGGCACCAGATCGGATGGCCGTGGTGGTGGAGGA
The DNA here is from genome assembly GCA_009695465.1 of Pedosphaera sp. GTDB lineage: Bacteria > Verrucomicrobiota > Verrucomicrobiia > Limisphaerales > UBA1100 > SYLI01. The sequence goes on along the minus strand of SIAW01000061.1, from coordinate 15,685 downwards.
AGCCTGCCAGTTGGATGTCAACGAACGAGTGGACGCCACCGACGGCAGTGACCAGGTGCTAGGCTATCGCTGGAGTTGGACGGCCAAGTTGTATGATCCGGACACGGGCGTGGACACCGGCCAGACGGGCATCAACGTGGCGGTGAATGACCCTTTCTTCTTAGTCGCGAACAATTATGCGGCACCGGGGATTTGCGGGCCGGACATCCTCTCCATCCGCCATCAGACGGGTTACAAAGAAGGTAAAGGCAGCGCTACCAAGCCGGCGTCCTTCGTGCTCTTTGCCGACTGGCACGTGGGGATGCTCTCCCGCGCGGAAGGGCGCAACCCGGTGTACATGGTGCCGGAGGAAAACAAATCCAGCCGCGGTCGGGTGGCGGTCATCGAGAATCACACTCACTAATTACGGCGGGCGGCGACGCCCTTTTGCCGGAGCTAATTTTGGCCAAGCTTGCCGCCTGCGAGCTTGGCCAAACTGCTTCAAACTGCTTACTTGGGCGGAGCGCTCTTTGGGGGAAAGGCCTTTTGCGCCTTGGACTTGGCGGCCTGAATCTGCTGGGCAGAGAGCTGCCCGCTGGTTTCCAGTAACTGCAACCCCGGATCGACCCCTGATCCCATTCCATTGTTCTTGGCAACTATCAGCCACATGTAGGACTCCGCGAGATTCACAGGCACGCCATCCCCAGTTTGGTACATCCCACCGACTTGCATCTGTGCGGTCGCATCACCCGCTTTTGCCTTTTCCAGCAACTTGGGAAATGCGGCATCGGCATTGGCGTTCCCCTTGGTTGCCTCATCGCTGCATGCCAGCGCAAGGGAGACCATCATCAACATCACACCATTGCGTATCACAGGGCAGTTCATAGTGGAAAATCTATGGATTGGATGGCGAACGATATCAAAGCTGCCTCTGCGCAAGCAAGGCCAGAAAGCAGCAGCGGGACATCAGTTCGGGTCCACGCCGTTGACCACATTCTCCAACGGTTGCCCCAGCGCCGCGGCCTTGGCGATGCGCGCGCTGGTGCTGCGCATCTCAATCATCCCCTCCACACTGCAAAAGGCGGCGTGACAAGTGGCGATGAGATTGGGCGTGGCGGCCTCCTCGGCGGTGCGCAGCGGTTCGTCCTCGATCACATCCAACCCTGCGCCAGCGATGCGGCCCTCGCGCAATGCGCGCAGGATGGCCGTCTTTTTGATGATGGCGCCGCGCGCCGTGTTCACCACGTACGCCGTGGGTTTGAGCAGTGCCAACTCCTTCTCCGCGATGAGATGTCGCGTGGCCGCACTGAGCGGGCAATGGAGGGAGAGCACGTCGCACTGCTTAAGCAATTCCGGCAACGACGCGGCGCGTTCGATGCCCACGGCCTTGTGAACGCCGTTGGGCAGGTAAGGGTCGTAAAACACCACGCGGAAACCCAGCGCCTTGGCGCGCAGCGCCGCCGCCGTGCCGATGCGGCCCAATCCCACCACGCCGAACGTGCGCGTGCTGGTGCGGCGCAGATTCTTCATCCCATGGATTTTCCAACCCAACTTTTTGGCCTCCGTATCCAGATGGAAGAGTTGCCGCGTCAACGCCAGCGTGAGCGCGATGGCGTGGTCAGCCACTTCCTCCGTGCCATAATCGGGCACGTTGCAGACAGCGATGCCGCGCGCCGCAGCGGCGGCGACGTCCACGGTGTCAAACCCCACGCCGTTGCGGATGATGGCGCGGCACTGCTTCATCTTGGCGATGGTCGCCGCGGGGATGTTGGTGTTGTGCCAGACGATGATGACGCGGGCACCCAGGATTTCCGGCGTGAAATCATCCGCGTCATCCGCCAGAAAATATTTCAGCCGCGCCGACTTGCCGATGATGGCCTGTTCAATGGTGATGTCATTGAGGCTGGCGGGAGACGGGCGCCAATCCACCACGGCGATGAGGTTTTGACCGGCGGTCTTTACTTTCGGCATCGGGTGGGTTTACCCGTGTGCCCGCCCGATTTCAACCCCTGATTCGCCGCGTGCCGCAACGATGTTGACCATTGCCCGGTGTTTCACTAGCCTGCGCGCCGAATCCTTTGACTATGAGATTTGGCATCAACACCTTTTTATTCGCCTCGCCGTTCACCGACAAAAGCACGGCGCTCTTCAAGACCTTCAAGAAATGGGGCTTCGAGACCGTCGAGATTCCCGTCGAGGATCCGTCGCACATTGACCCGCATCACGTCCGCCGCGAACTGGATAAGCACGGGCTGGCCTGCGGTTCGGTCTGCGCCTGCATGGGGCCGGGACGCGATTTGCGCGGCACCGACGAAGAGCAAAAGACGGCGATGGATTATTGCATGAAGCTCATCGACCAGATGGTCGTGCTCGGCTGCCCCTCGCTCATCGGGCCGGTGTACTCCGTCGTGGGCAAGGCCGATGCGGTGGAACCCGCGCAGCAGAAAGTGGAATTTGCGCTCGTGGTGAAAAATCTCAAGGTGCTCGCCCAGTACGCGGAGAAGAACGGCGTGCAGATTTGCATCGAGCCGCTCAACCGTTTCGAGACGGACTTCTGCAACACGTGCGATCAGGGACTCAAGCTCATCAAGGCCGTCGGTTCCAAGGCCGTGAAGCTGCATCTCGACACGTTCCACATGAACATCGAGGAGAAGTGCCAGGCCACGTCCATCAAGAAGGCGGGCAAACACCTCGCCCATTTCCACGCCTGCGGCACCGACCGCGGCACGCCCGGCAATGATTCGCTGAACTGGAAACCCATCGTTGCCGCGCTCAAGGCCGTTCATTACAAAGGCGACGTCGTGATTGAATCCTTCACCACCGACGTGAAAGTCATCGCCCGCGCCGCCGCCATCTGGCGTCGCATGGAACCGACCCGCAACGAGATCGCCACAAAGGGTCTCGCCAATCTGAAGAAATTCTTCGGCAAAAAGTAATCTCTCAATCCCGACCTCAACCGAAACGTCCGCAACCCCTGCACCCAACAATGAAACTCTCTAAATCCGCACTCACACTCGCCGCGCTTGTTGCGGTGGCGTTCAACACACTTTCCGCCGACGAGGTGGGTTTCAAAAGCCTGTTCGATGGCAAGACCCTCAAAGGTTGGGACGGCGACCCCAAATTCTGGCGCGCCGATGAAGGCGCCATCGTCGGCCAGACCACGAAGGAAAATCCCACCAGCGGCAACACGTTCATCGTGTTGAAGCCCGGCGAGGTCGGCGATTTTGATCTGCGACTGGAGTTCAAAATCGAAGGCGGCAACTCCGGCATCCAGTACCGCAGTTTTAATCTGAGCAAGACCGACCCGTGGCGCATCGGCGGCTATCAGGCCGACTTCGAGTCCGGCGACACCTACTCGGGCATCTGCTACGGCGAAGCCTTTCGCGGCATCCTTTCTGGGCGCGGCGAGAAAGCCACGTTGACCGTGGACGACAAAGGCAAGCTCGTGCGCAAGACCGAGAAATTCGGCGAGTCCGCCGAGATTGGCAAAGCCGTCAAGAAAGGCGCGTGGAACGAGTATCGCATCGTGGCCAAGGGCTTTGAATTCACCCACTACATCAACGGCGTCAAGACCACCGAACTGATCGACAACGACGAGAAAGCGCGCAAGGCCAAAGGACTGCTCGCCCTCCAACTCCATGCCGGCCCGCCGATGAAAGTGCAGTTCCGCAACATCCGCATCTTGGAAACCAAATAGCGCGGCCCGCGGCGCCTCGTCCCCATGAAGAAACTTGTCTGCCTCGCGCTGTTGTACGTGGCGGTGTTTGCCACCTCAGCGGCGGACACGCGCATCCTGCTCATCGCTGGCAAGCCGAGCCACGGGCCGGGCGACCATGAATTCCGCGCGGGCAGCCTGTTGCTCAAGCAATGTCTGGACCGCGTGCCGGGCATCAAGGCCGAGGTGCACGACATGGGCTGGCCCAAGGACGACAAGGTGTTTGAAGGCGCGGCCGCGATTCTGATTTATGCCGATGGCGGTGGCGGGCATCCGGCGATGCAAGGGGCGCGAGCGCAAATCATCAGCGCGCTGGCCAAGAAAGGCGTGGGCATCGGCTGCGCGCATTACGGGGTGGAAGTGCCCGCGGGCGACCCCGGCAAGCTCATGCAGGAATGGATTGGCGGCTATTACGAGCACAAGTTCTCCGTCAACCCGATGTGGTCGCCGGAGTTCAAGGAATTCCCCAAGCATCCCGTCGCCAATGGCGTGAAGCCCTTCAGCGTGGTGGACGAATGGTATTTTAACATGCGCTTCCGCGACGGCATGAAGGGCATCATCCCCATTCTCGCCGCTGTGCCCAGCGACGCTGTGCGCAACGGGCCGTACGTTTTCCCCCGCGGGCCGTACGAGCACATCCAAGAGGCCAAGGGCCGCAGCGAAGTGATGATGTGGGTGAGCGAACGCGCCGAGGGCGGGCGCGGTTTTGGTTTCACCGGCGGCCACAAGCACGCCAACTGGGGCAACGATAACTTCCGCAAAGTGGTGCTCAACGGACTGCTCTGGTTGGCGCGGGTGGACGTCCCCAAGGACGGCGTCGCCTCCACCCTTTCCCCCGAGGACCTCAAACAAAATCTGGACCCCAAAGGCGGCGCCAAGCCCAAGGCGCCTGAAAAGAAATAGCGCGCCCGCCTCTCGTGGCGGCAAGGCGCGCCCGGCAGTGCGGCTGTCAGTCCCGTGGTAATCCGCGGCAGTGACGGGGAATCCGGCGGCCTCTTTTCCAAAAAAGATGGCGAGGAAATGGATTTCATCGCCACTCCCGCGCTTTCAACCGCCGGGATTCTTCACTTCACCGCATCGGCAACCTGCGGCCAGCGGCGCCCCAAGCCGCGCCGCCGGCAAGAACTCAATAGCATAAGAAGGTGTAAAATAATATAAAAACAATGAAATCTTTTACGGCGGGCGCCGTCACACTGGCAGATGAAAACATTATGTTTCATACAAATTGGAGCGGCGGGTTGTGGCCCGTGCGCTGTTATCAACCGACGCAACAACCAAAACGGGGAGGTCTTATGAGGCAGCCCTTTCTCGATGAACGGGAGCGGGCCCGCAAGGTTCAGCGCGCCATCACGGGCTTGGCGGTGGATTGCCCGCTCGTGACGCAGGTGACCAGTGAGGTCGTGGCGGCCTTGGCGGCGGCCGACGCCTACGCGGTCGCGCGCACAGCGCATGACCTCAAGACGGTGGAGATGGACCTCAGAGAGGAGCAACTGACGGAGCAGATGGCCGTCCTGCGAGGGCAGGCGTATCACCTCGTCCTGGGTATCCCCGGGCAAGGAGTCAATAGCAGTTTGCTGCCGTTGATGGACTATAAGCGCGCGGTGGACCGTTCCGCCAGCGGGGCTCCGGAAGCGACAGTGCCATCCTTCTCTGGGGTGGCGCCCGATGCCGGTCTCTGAGATGCGGCTGTGCCTTGGCGATGGGGCCGTGTGCCTAATCGTTCGAGGTGCAGGGTGGAGTGACAACCGGGCCGGGGTGTTTAAATGACGCCTCAGCCCGGCCTTTCTGAGGTGGGCTCGCCTCGAATGGCTGCGAGGCGGGAGGGGCGGGCGTGGGGCCGATGCAGATCAGGCTTTTGGGGCCGCGCAGAAATAGTTTACCTGCGGAAATCGCCGGGGATGGGCCGGTGGAGCCGCCTTCATTTCGCTCGCCTTCGCCGAGCACGTTCACGCCCAGCACTTCCAGCTTCGGGCCGGCCTGAATCACACAGCTCGTGCCTGCGCCCGCGAAAAAGATGCAGCCGTCTTTCGTGGCCACGGGACTGGAATACGTCGGCACGCCCTCCACGCGTTCCTCGAACACCAGTTCACCGTCGGCTACTTTCCAGCAGCGAAGAATGCCGGGCGGCGATGCGCGGTAAAGGTGGTCGCCCACAATCAGGGGCGAGCCGAAGCCTTGCGGGGTTTTTGCGAGGCGCCATTTGATGTGCGTCTTGCTGATGTCTCCTTCGCCCGTGGGATCGATGGTCAAACTCTCGCCGCCTTCACCGGTCGCGAAGACCAAGCCCGCCGTCGCCACCAGCGTCGGGTAACGGTTGCCGCCCCACTTGCATGACCAGATTTCTTTGTCGGACTTCGGGTCGAGGCCAAGCACCGCGCCCGGACTGGCCACCACGATTTGCGGCTGACCTTTCACGATGACCAGCAGCAGCGAACTGTTGTGCGCCTTCTCGTGCTGCTTGCGTTGGCGTTGCCATTTCACGTCGCCCGTTTTCACATCCAACGCGAGCAGCCAATGTTCATTGCTGACATCGCAAAAGACGAACAGCGTGTCTTGAAAAAGCAGCGGGCTGCTGCAGAGCCACTCGGCCTTGAACGGGCCGGGCAGCGTCTTGTGCTAAATCAATTTGCCGTCGAGGTCGAGCGCCGCCAACGTCGCCGAGCCGAAGAAAGCGAAGAGGCGTTTGCCGTCCGTGATGGGCGTCGGCGTGGTGAAGCTGAACATCGTGTCCCACGAACCGGGATCGATGTCCGTCTGCCAAAGCTTCGCGCCGTCGGTCGTCCGGAAACACGCCACGCGATGCTGCTGGTTCTCCGCAGTTTGATCCGAGACCTTGGGAAGCTTGCGCACCGAAGCGCTGAGGAAGAGGCGCTCGCCCCACACGATTGGGCTGGAGTGGCCGAAATCAGAAGGCACCTTCCACAGCACATTTTCTTTATCCGCCCCGCCCCACGTCACCGGCAGACCGGCCTCCGCAGAATGCCCCGACCGCAGCGGACCGCGCCACTGCGGCCAATCCGCCGCCGCACAGAGACCCACAGCCCCGAGCATCCACGCGACCCACAGCGGGTGAATCTTCATGAGCAGCGAGAGTTGTATGAGGCGGTTGGCTTTCATGGATTCTTCTTTTTCTTGCCCGGCGTTTTGCCGGTGTCTGCGGGCGGCGCATCTTTCTTGGCGAGCGCAGCGTGTGCGTCGGTTTCCCGTGTCCATTGCGCAGCCAGCTCGCGGACTTTCTCCGGCATTTCGTTCGCGAGGTTCTTCGACTCGGAACGGTCGGCTTTGAGGTTGTAGAGTTCCCACGCGCTGTCTTTTCCAGCGGCGACAATCTTCCAATCGTCCACGCGCAGGGCGCGATTGCCTTCGTGCATCCACCACAGCGACGCGCGCGCGACGCCGGCATCGTTGGCAAAGGCGGAGCGAAGACTCTTGCCGGGCGCGGGAGGAATAGGTTGGTCGTTCAACTTTTCAAAAGGCTTGCCGCCCACGACGTCGAGAATCGTCGGCACAAGATCAATCACGTGGCCGGGCGTGTGGCGCAGCTCGCCGCGCGCGGCGATGCCTTTGGGCCAGCTCACGATGAACGGCGTCGAGATGCCGCCTTCGTGAACCCACGTCTTGTGACGGCGGAACGGCGTGTTCGCCAGACTCGCCCAGCCCGGGCCGATGCTCAGAAACGTCGCGCCTGTGCCGCAGTGCGCGTCGAGGTCGTGGCCGTCGCCGCGCACCATGATTTCCGCGCTCGCGCCGTTGTCGGAGAGGAAACACACGAGCGTGTTTTCCAGCGCGCCCATCGCGCGAAGCTGCGCAAGCACGCGGCCGATCTCGCGGTCCATCCGGTCCACCATCGCGGCGTGGACGGCCATTTTGTCCGCCTGAAACTTTCGCTGCGCATCCGTCAACGCGCTCCACGGCAGCGGACGGTTCAGCTCGTTGGCCCCGAGTTTTTTCAACGCCTCCGGGAACGGATACGGCGGACCGACTTCGCGCTCGATGGGCGGCAGCACGCGGCCGCCGATACCCAGCGACTGCATCCGCCGCCAACGTTCGTCGCGCAGCGCGTCCCATCCCGCGAGGTAGTTGGTGCGGTAACGCGCGATGTCCGCCGCGGGCGCTTGCACGGGGAAATGCGGCGCGGTGAAAGCGAGGAACGAAAAAAACGGCTGCGCGGAAAAGCGATTGGTGTGTTCCTTCAGACACTTGATGGCGTGATCGGCGATGGCCGTGCTCGAGTAGTAACCGCTGTCCGCGGCGACGGGCGGCAGCGGCACGTCATCCTCCGTGTGCTGGCGCGGCGCGAAATGGCGGTCGTGATCGTTGATGCTGTAGGAATGGTCGAAGCCATTCTGCAACGGCTGGCCGTCCACGTGCCATTTGCCGGAATGATAGGAACGATAGCCGAGCGGCCGCAGCATCTCGGGCAGGAGCCGCGCCCACGGCGGCCGCGTGCCTTGCCCGCCGCTCTTGACGCCGGGCACCGTGTCGCGCCGCACCTGTTGCGCGTAGTAGCCGGTGAGGATCGCCGCACGCGACGGCCAGCAGCGCGCGGTGTTATAGAATTGCGTGAAGCGCAATCCGTTTTGCGCGAGCGCGTCGAGGTTCGGCGTGGCGATCTCCCCGCCGTAGCACGCGGCGTCCGAGTGGCCCATGTCATCGCTGAGGATGATGAGAATGTTGGGCTTGGACTGCGCGGCGGCTTGGATGGGACCGCAGAGGGCGCAGAGAATTGCCGAGAGGATCAGGATGCGTTTCATGGGCTACGTTGGGACTATGTGCTGCCGGAGCAGGCAGGGTCAATATTTGAGCCGCTACTGGAGGTTGCCGATTCACCGGGATCGGCACGGCTGCGCCATGAAGCGGGCCGCTGTTTTGAACGGCTTCCGAAATCCCCATTGACCAAGAATATGGCGTCCGCTAAAGAAGTCGGACTCTGGCCATGAAACTACGCTCCTTGTGCATTGTTGTGTTCGTCGCCGCCGCATGGATCCCATCCCCGGGCGTCTTTGCTGCGGATTCCAAAATCCTCTTCATCGCTGGCAGGATCAGCCACGGGCCGTTGTCGCACGAGCATCGTGCGGGGTGCTTGTTGCTGGCCAAGTCGTTGGCGGGCATCAAGGGCATCACGACGGAGGTGCACACGGATGGTTGGGTGAGTGACGAGAAGGTGTTTGAGAATGCTGCGGCCATCATTGTGTACAGCGACGGCGGCGGCGGGCATCCGTTGTTGCAGGGCGACCGCTTGGCGAAGGTGGGCGCGTTGATGAAGAAGGGTGTGGGCTTGGGCACGATTCATTATGCGGTGGAGCCGACGACGGAGAAGGGCAACAAGGAATTTCGCGATTGGATTGGCGGCTGTTTCGAGACGCACTGGAGTGTGAACCCGCATTGGACGGCGGAGTTCACGCAGTTCCCAAAGCATCCGGTGACGCAGGGGGTGAAGCCGTTCAAGACGAATGACGAGTGGTATTATCACATGCGTTTTCGCGAGGGCATGCAGGGTGTGACGCCGATTCTCACGGCGATGCCGGCGGCGAATACGACGGGTTGGAATAAGGACAAGCCGGCGGATGCGAAGACTTCGAGTCATGGCGGCAACCCGCATGTGTTCAAGTCGGTGGTGGAGCGCAAAGAGGCGCAGCATTTGATGTGGGTGGCGGAACGCGACGGCGGCGGGCGCGGTTTTGGTTTCACCGGCGGCCACAATCATTTGGGTTGGGGCAATGACGAGCAGCGCAAACTCATCGGCAACGCGATTCTGTGGGTTGCGAATGTCGCGGTGCCCGCAGCGGGTGTTGAAAGCAAAATCACGCAGGAAGAGTTGATGGCGAATCTGGACCCCAAAGGCGGCGCGAAACCGAAGCCGACTTCGACGACTCTCGCGCCAGTGCCCGCACCCAAGGCTGCGCCCGTACCCGCACCCAAGCTGGCGGTGCCGACACCGAAGCCCGGTGGCAAAGAGCCCGGCGCGGCGGTGGCGAATCTGGATGTGCATCCGGAGTTGCAAGCGACGCTCTTTGCTGCGGAGCCGATGTTGATGAGCCCGTCGAACACGGACGTGGATCATCGCGGGCGCGTGTGGGTGTGCGAGGTCATCAATTATCGCGGGCACAAAGGCAAGCGGCCGGAGGGCGACCGCATCTTGATCCTCGAAGACACGAACGGTGACGGCGTGGCCGAGAAGGCCAAGGTGTTTTATCAGGGCAAGGACATTGATTCGCCGCACGGTGTTTGTGTGCTGGGCACGCCCGATGGCCGTGGCACGCGCGTCATTGTCAGCGCGGGTGACAAGGTGCAGGTGTTCACGGATGTGGACGGCGACGACAAGCCCGACAAGCAGGAGGTGCTTTTCTCCGGCATCTCGGGCACGCAACACGACCACGGCATCCACGCGTTTGTCTTTGGGCCGGACGGCCGCTTGTATTTCAACTTTGGCAACAGCGGCAATCAGATCAAAGACAAAGACGGCAAGCCCATCATCGACATGGCGGGCAACGAAGTGAAAGCCGGGCGCAAGCCGTACCAAGAGGGAATGGTGTTCCGCTGCAATCTGGATGGGAGCGGCTTTGAGACGTTGGCCTGGAATTTCCGCAACAACTGGATGGTGACGGTGGACAGCTTCGGCACGTTGTGGCAGTCGGACAACGACGATGACGGCAACAAAGGCGTGCGCATCAATTTCGTGATGGAGTTTGGCAACTACGGTTACCGGCAGGAAATCACCGGCGCAGGTTGGGGCGATGATTGGAAGAAGGCGCAGGCCGCCGGCGCGAAGGAAGATTTGAAAGGCCCGTATCAGTGGCATCAATTCGACCCGGGCGTCGTGCCCAATCTGATCTACACCGGCCAAGGTTCGCCCACCGGCATCACGGTGTACGAGGGCGACCTGTTGCCCAAAGCGTTTCACGGCCAGATGATCCATTGCGACGCCGGGCCGAGCGTCGTCCGCGCTTATCCCGTCACGCGCGATGGCGCCGGATACAAAGGCGAGACCCTGAACATTCTCGAAGGCACGCGCGACCGCTGGTTCCGTCCCGCCGATGTGAAGGTGGCGCCCGATGGCTCGCTCATCGTGGCCGACTGGTACGACCCCGGCGTGGGCGGCCACGCGATGGGTGACTTGGAACGCGGCCGGCTTTTCCGCGTCACGCCCAAAGGGCACACCGGCTACAAGATGCCGAAGTTTGATTTCGCCACGGCCGAAGGCTGCGCGGAGGCGATGAAGAATCCCAACTTCGCCGTGCGTCAAGTGGCGTGGACGGCGTTGAACAAAATGCAAGCCAAGGCCCAGCCCGCGCTGGAAAAATTGGCGAAGGATGCCGACCCGCGACTGCGCGCCCGCGCGTTGTGGTTGCTGGCGGCCATCAAAGGCAACACGGCCAGCGCGGTGGAGACGGCGCTGACCGATTCCAGCGACGACCTGCGCGGCATGGCGCTGCGCATCGCGCGTCTGCACAAGCTCGACGTGCTGCCTCTCGTGAAGAAACTTTCCGCTGACCGCTCGCCGCTCGTCCGCCGCGAATGTCTCATCGCCTTGCGCCATCACACGGCCGCGGACATGCCCGCGTTGTGGGCCGAACTGGCCAAGCAACACGACGGCAAAGACCGCTGGTATCTGGAAGCACTGGGCATCGGCGCGGACCGTCGCGAGAATGAATGTCTGGATGCGTGGCTCAAATCCGTCGGCGGTCAATGGAACACGCCCGCCGGCCGCGATGTGCTCTGGCGTTCGCGCGGCACGCATTCGGCCAAGTATCTGGCCGATTTGGTGACGGACAAAACCGCGAGCGCGACCGACAAGACCCGCTGCCTGCGCGCGCTGGATTTCATCGCCAAGAGCAAAGAGAAAGACGACGCACTGGCGCGTATCGCCTTGGGCGGACTCTAGGCCGCTGCCAGTTTGAGCAAGCTCACTTTACCGGCCGGCGCTTCGGTGCTGGCCGGTTTTGTTTTTACTGACTAACGTGGACGCGATGAAGTTGCTGTGCCTTGTGGCTTGGATGGTGACGATGGCGGCGATGCCGTTGCACGCGGCTGCACCCAGCGAACCGATCTCGCCCGAACGACTCAACACCATCATCGAAGCGCTGAGCCGGTTGGAACCCGCCGTCGTGCAGGGCAACCCCAAGCTGCTGGAAGCGCTGGGCAAAGTGCTCGATGCCACGCGCGGCACGCCGCGATTTGTGGAGTTGGTGCGCCGCTTTTCTGTCGCCGGGCGCGAGATGGATTTGATCGAGGTCGCCGCCAAATATCCCGCCGAAGAATCCGGCGTGGAAGCGATGCGCTTGGTGTTGGGCAGCGCGGCCGTGCCCGATCTTCGCCCGTTGCTGCGCGGCGCTGACAAAGCCAAAGCCGCAGCGTTGGTCAAGGCGCTGGCCAACAGCAATCATCCCAAAGCCGCTGCGTTGCTGGTGCCGTTGGTGACGGAAACCAAGGTGGACGCGGCCGTGCGCAAGGAAGCCGTGCGTGGACTGGCGCGCTCGCAAGAAGGCGCGCGGCAATTACTGGCGTGGGCGCGCGCGGACAAGCTGCCAGCAGATGTGCGATTCACGGCGAGCGCGGAATTGAACGCCGCACGTTGGCCCGACGTGCAGGCCGAAGCCGCAAAACTATTGCCGCTACCCGCCGGTGCGAACGCACAACCGCTGCCGCCCATTGCGGAATTGCTGCAACGCAAAGGCGACAGCCGCAATGGCGAGGCCGTTTATTTCCGCGAAGTGGTGGGCTGCGCCAAGTGTCATCAGATCAACGGACGCGGTGTGGAGTTTGGCCCCGCGCTTTCGGAGATCGGTTCCAAGCTCGGCAAAGAAGCGATGCTGGAAGCGATTCTCGAACCCAGCGCGGGCATCTCTTTCGGCTTCGAGATTTGGAATGTGGAGACGAAAGATGGCAGCGAATTCACGGGCATGGTGGTGAGCGATGCCGTGGATGAGCTGGCCATCAAAGCCGTCGGCGGTGTGGTGACGCGCCTCAAAAAGGCGGACGTGGTGAAGCGCACTCAGTCCAAACTTTCCGGCATGCCCACGGGACTGGCGCAATCGGTGACGCCGCAGGAATTGGTGGACCTCCTCGAGTTTCTTTCGACGCTGAAAAAGAAGTGATCAGCCCGGCGGCCAGTTCATCTGGCGCCCGCCGAGAATGTGGATGTGCAGATGCGGCACACTCTCACCGCCATCCGCGCCATTGTTGATGACGAGGCGATAACCCGTTTGCGCCAGTCCACATTGAGCGGCGACAGTGCGCGCCGTGAGCAAAAGATGTCCGAGCAACGCGGCATCCTCCTCCTGCGCCTGCGCGATGCGCGCGATGGGTTTCTTGGGGATGACCAGGATGTGCGCGGGCGCCTGCGGATGGATGTCGCGGAAGGCGATTGCTTGAGCGTCCTCGTGAATGATATCCGCGGGGATCTGCCGCGCGATGATCTTCTCGAAGAGGGTCACAGGATCATCAGCGTGAACTTCGCGCCGCGCTGGTGATGCAGCGCGACGTTGCGCAGGTAGTCCACGATCTGATCGTTGAGCTTCTGGCAACGCTGTCCCCAACGCCTGGCACCGATGAGTCTCTTGACGGCATCGCGCAGTCCCTTGACGCGCAGCACGGAAGGTTTGCCGTGCAGATGCGCATGGATGTTATCGCGCAGCACGCCGAAGAAAACCATCTCCAGCCCTTCGCCGGTCTGCTGCGCCAGATGGGCGAGATCGGTTTCGGCGTGGTGCGGCACGGGCTTTTCCGGCGTCTGCGTGGGCGCGACTTTGTAGCCGAAGCCGCGCAGGATGCGTTCCAGCGCCAGGGTAAATTCCCCGACGGACACCACGGTGCGGGCCTTGTCTATCTTGAAAAAATGCAGCGCCGCGGCCGCGGCCTCTTGGATGACATGCGGCTCGATGTGGCGCGCGGCCTCGCCGAGCAGCTCGATCGTCACATCCTTCGCCGAGCAAGGAATGGCCTCGCCGTCCGAGGTTTCAAATACCAGGCAGTCGGTATGTAGCTGTATCATTTTTAACCTCGAGTCTCTTCACGGCCTCGACGAAATCGCCGGCCTCCTCGAACCGACGATAAACACTGGCGTAACGCACGTAGGCCACCGAGTCGATTTCGCGCAGGGCCTCCATGACGCACTCACCGATGACGCGACCGGGAACTTCTTCGGGGAACTTTTCTGAGATGGAATCGTGGATGCGCTGGGCGAGATCCTCGATGGTCTGCTGGCTGATGGGACGTTTCTGGCAGGCCTTTGCCAAGCCAGACACCAGCTTCTCTCTGGAAAATTCTTCACGCCTCCCATCACGCTTCACCACCATCAACTGCGGGTGTTCAATCTGCTCGTAGGTGGTAAACCGGTGCTCGCACTTCTCACATTCGCGCCGCCGACGAATGAGAGTGCCTTCCTTGGAAGCACGAGAGTCTATGACTCTGTCATCGAGACAATCGCACTTCGGGCACCGCATTAATTAATCCAATCCTCCCTAGCAGAAAGCCACATATAGTAGCCTTGTGTTTGGTAGCACACCGTCTCTTGGGTCGTCAAGCCAGCAGACGTTGTCTCTTATTCACACGGGCGTTAAATCAACCACGAATTAGTCCGCGCTGGAATGCTCGGCACGCGCTGGCTTGTTGGGTAATTATTCTGGCGAACATCGCCCCAAAATGGTGCGGACAATTTAGGATATCGTCTCGTTGAGCGCGTCTGATTTTCGTGGAGACTGTGCAGCCGCCAGATGCAAAACGGAATTCGACCCAAGAAAGATGGAGTGCCCGCCTACGCGCAGCGACGCGTGTTGGCGCAGTGGCGCGGCGTGGATTTAACCGACCAAGAAAAGACGCGCGCCGATCGCGCCCGTTCCGTCGGCCACATGTTGCCCGCGCTTCTAAAACACCTGGGATTGGAACAGCGCCGCTCCGAGGCCGAGATCGCGAAGGTCTGGAATCATCTCATTGATCCCTCCATCACCGCGCACGCCCAACCCACCGGCCTGCGCAAAGGCACGCTGTTCGTCAACGTGGACAGCAGCGTTTGGCTGAGCGAGATCGTGCGGTATCGCCGGAAAGAAATTCTCCAACGGCTCCAGCACAGCTTTGGCACTGAGATGATCCAGCGCATCTCTTTCCGCGTCGGCTAAATGAGTCCAAGCCGTCGCATCTCCGCCGCGTAACCTTCGCGGAAGGTCGCGTGTTTTAATGTGTAGCCGAGTGCGGACTTCAGCCGCGCGTTGCTCACGCGCTTGTTTGTCACCCCGCGTTTCCGTTGCGCGTCCTCGACTGCCGATGGAGGCAGAGGCTTGTTCAGTGTTGCCGCCAGCCAATGGAAGAATTCAAGCTGCGACACCGGTTCCTCATCGGCCACGTTGAAAACATCGCCCGCGCGCCCACGTTCCAGCGCCGCGATGATGCTGCCCACCACGTCGTCGAGATGAATCATGTTGAGCAAGCGCGAGCCATCGCCCGTGATGCGCGCTTCATCGCGCAGAAATTGCTGGAAGAGATGGCCGCGCGTCGGCCCGTAAATCCCCGCCACACGCAGAATGACGGCGGGGAAATTGCACGTGCGCGCCGCATCGAGCAGCAGCCGCTCCGTCTCGACCAGCAACCGGCTTGTCTCGCCCGTCGGCTCGGTCGCGCTCGATTCATCCACCACCTCGCCGTCGGTTTGCGCATAAACACTCGTGCTGCTCGTGTAGATAAATTTCTGCGGCGACTGTGGCGCGAGCCAATCGATGATGTTTTGAGTGCCCTCGAGGTACACCGCCCGATATTCCTGCGCGCCACCTTTGCCGGACGAAACAGTGTTGATCACCCAATCAAACTTTCCCGGCAACGCCGCGAGTGTCTCCGGCCGCGTGATGTCGCCCAGCAGCGGCGTGATGCCAGCCGTGCGCAATTCATCTGCCGCCACCGCGCTGCGTCGCAGGCCAAACACCGAGTGGCCGCGCTGTGCCAGCGCCGCACCGAGCGGGACGCCCACATAACCGCAGCCGATGATCAGCACTCGCACGG
>SIAW01000060.1 GCA_009695465.1 Pedosphaera sp. | reverse complement strand
CTCACCGCACTGCGGCCCAAGCGGACTCTGCGGGGCCACTGAGCTTTACGCATAGAATGCTTCACCCTGCACTTTCGCTGTTGCACTAGTGTTGCACTAATGCAAGGCCCCATCAGAAATGGCCACCATAAAAAACTCGCAAGTGATTGGTGGTGAAGTGGAGCCAATGGTCGGGATTGAACCGACGACCGACGGTTTACGAAACCGTTGCTCTACCACTGAGCTACATTGGCCTGTGCGTGCGGGAGGGCACGTGCGCCCGCACGGTATCGGCTGGGCAAAGTGGGGGGCAAGGAAAATAGGCGCGCAGTTTTCTGGCGCGGGGCGGCGGGAGCATTTTGCGCTGGAGTGATGGGGGGGCGATGGCGTCCAATGCTGCGGGCATGAATATCCAAAGACGTTTTGCAGGGGCACTCTTGGCGGCGGTGTTGTTGGCGGTGCCGGCGGCGCAGGGGCGCATCAATGTCACGGGGTTGCCGGGGCGCAGCACGGTGCAGTTGACCATCTACAACAGCGTGGATCTGACGCTGGTGAAGGAGACGCGCGTGTTGACCTTTGCCAAGGGCATCAATCGGCTGGAGTTTTCGTGGGCCAACACGTTGATTGACCCAACGTCGGTGGAGTTCCGCGCGCTGACGAATGCGGATCAGGTGGAGATTTTGGATGTGCGCTTCCCGCCGCGGGTGACAAACACCTTGGAGTGGCGCATCCAGAGCGAAGTGGCGGGCGAGGTGCGGGTGGAGATCCGCTATTTCACCAGCGGCATCACGTGGGGCGCGGATTATGTGACGGAGGCCGATCAGGCGGAGAAGCTCATGCGGTTGACGGGCAGCGTGCGGGTGTCCAATCACAGCGGCGAGGATTACGAGAACGCGCAGGTGCGGCTGGTGGTGGGCATCATCCGCCTCGTGGAACGGATTTCGGATTTGGCACAGCGCGCCGCAGACATGCCTGCGGACGTGGCCAGGCGCGACGAAAATTGGTTTGAAGGCCGCAAGAAGGCGTCGGAGAAACTCAAGGACATGGACGCCGCTTCGAAGGGGGGAGGCAAGGATCCCAAGCAGATCCAGAAGGAAGGGCTTTCCGAATTTTTCCTCTACACCGTGGAAGGGCGCGACACTGTGCCGCACGGTTGGGCCAAGCGCATGCCCTCCTTCAAGGCCGCCGATGTGCCCGTCACCAGTTATTACAAGTACGAGCGCGAACGTTTCGGCGAGGTGGTGATGCGCTATTACAAATTCAAGAACGACGAGCCGAGCAAGCTGGGCAAGGAACCATTGCCCGACGGCGGCGTGATGGCCTTCCGCACGGTGGGCGTGGACAAACTTTACTCCTTCGTCGGCCGCACGGCGGTGAAGTATATCCCCATCGGCGCGGAGGTGGAGCTGGAGTTGGGCAATGACCCGGAGTTGATGGTCAAGCCCAAGCTGATGAACTGGGAGAAGATCGATGTGCGCTTCGATCAGTTCGGCAATGTCAGCGGCTGGACGACGCAGGACACGTGGCAGATCGAGATGCAGAATTCCAAGGCCATCCCCGTGGTGGTGGATGTGCGGCGCAATTTTGGTGGCGACTGGGAAGTGGCCTCCGCCGACAAATACGAAAAGGTGGACGCGACCAAGATCAAGTTCGTGACGCCGCTGGTGGCGGGCGCCAAGCAGACGCTCACGTACACGCTCACCACGCGGCACGGCGTCAACGCGCGGCGTTGAACGCGCGGCGGGGAGCTTGCGCGTCCGCGGTTGCGGCGTTACGGTGCCAATTAGATTGCAGATTGGAGAAGGAGAAATCATGAGAGCCATCCAAACGATTTTCACGACCGCACTGGCTGGACTGGCCACCGCGATGCAGATGGGTTGCGAACCCGAAGTCGCCGCACCCGCGCCCGCGCCGACGGCCAAGGAGCAGTCAGTCAAACAACAGCAACGCGCCGACCGCAGCCGCGAGGTGCTGCGCACCAAACATTCGGAGGCTTCCGCGGCGAAAGATAAAGAAGCGGCGAAGATGGCCGCCGCCGATCCGGAGTTGTTGCTGGCCCTCATCACCCAGATGCGCGCGGAGACACTGCAACGCCCGCAGAATCTGCGGCGCGTGTTGCACTATCTGGAAACCTTCGTGGACATGGGGCCGGCGGCCATTCCCACCATCCGCGCGTTTCTCCAACAGAATCAGGACATCGAATACGGCTTCACCACCACGCCGTACTATCCGCGTCCGGCGGTCGTGAAAGCCAGCGACAGCAAGGACAGCAAGGATGCCAAGAAAGAGGTCAAGGAAGCCACCAAGCGCACGGGGTGGAATTGGGACGCCTCCTATAACAACAATTACTACGCGATGAGCACGGAGTACCTGCTGCCGCCGTCGCTGCGGCTGGGCTTGCTGGAAGTGGTGGCGCGCATCGGTGGGCCGGAAAGCGACGAGGTGCTCTATGAAGTGCTGCGCGAAACCGGCCGCGGCATCGAAGTGGCGATGGTGGACCGGTTGTTGGAGGAATCGGCCGGCGACCGGCACCGCGACAAGGTGCTGGCCGCTGCGCGCGATCTGCTCTTGGATCCACCCAAGGTGGAGCAGACTTCGCAGATGGACACGCTCAGCCGCCGTTACCTCATCGGCATGCTCATCAAATATCAGGACGAATCATTTGCAGAAAAGGCGCAGACGCTGCTCATCCAAGCCAACGGCAGTCTGGACAACGACGTGCTGATGTACCTCACCCAAACGCTCAAGGAACGGTCCTTGCCCATGTTGGTGGCGGCGCACAAAGACCCGCGTCTGAATCCGCAATGGGCGGGCAGCCTGCTGCCTTATCTGATGCGCTACGTGGGCGATGATGCGTTGGCCGACCAGTTCTTCCGCGACATTGTGGCGGACACCAAGAATCCCCAGTTGCGATCCACCGCTGTGAGCTATCTGGGATACGGCTCGCGCGACAAGGAAATGGCGCAGCGCCGGCTCGAGCTGCTCAACTCCGTGAAAGACCAACTGAGCGCCGACCGCCAGATGGAGGCGATGATCAAGTACGCCGAGCAAAGTCTGCAACGCAGCATCAACCCGCAGTCCACAATCGTTCCGGGCCAGCAAGGCAGCACGATCCTCTGGGGGGCGGAGGGCGCCAACGCAGCGTGGAGTTATGCCGTGCCGATCAACCTGCAAATCCTGGGCAACGGCGGCGGGCGTTTCCATTTTGAAACCCTGCAAGCCGCGCCCGCACCGGGCGGTGACACCGGCGTGGCGCTGGACTCGCTCATCATTCGATTGGGCGATAAGGTGCGCGAGAAGAAATAGTGGCCGCCCCACTGCGCCGACATTAGTTTTCCCGCGTGCATCCGCTGGGCAAATCTCTCGCCACAGGATTGATCAGCGCCGCAGCCCTCTTCGTGGTCGTGGAAGACTGGCGCGGCAAGCGCGACTGGGAGGCGTTCCTCAAAGAGCAGACGGCCAAAGGCGAGTCCTTCGATTATCGCCGCCTGCTGCCCCCGCCGGTGCCCGACGAAAAGAATTTCGCCCACATCCCCCAACTGCGTCCGCTCTTCGATTACGAACGCAACGGCACCAGCGGCATCAACGTCCAGCGCACCCATCGCGACCCCAAAGCCAACGAACGCGCGCTGGCCTTGCTGCGCATCCAATCCGACCAAGCACCGCCGGCGATGGACGGCTGGCGACACGCAGAAACAGTGAGCCTGACCGCGTACCGGGATTATCTGCGCACCGACAAATCACTGGCGCGGCCTGACAAACCCGGCGCGCCCGCAGCGGATATCCTCATCGCCCTGCGCCGGTTCGATGGCGAGATGGACGCGCTGACCAAGTCCGCGAAGCAACGGCCGCAGGCGCGGTTCGACGTCAACTACGCCGATCACTTCGCCGCCTTGCTGCCGCATCTGGGCGTGCTG
Organism: Pedosphaera sp.; assembly: GCA_009695465.1. GTDB lineage: Bacteria > Verrucomicrobiota > Verrucomicrobiia > Limisphaerales > UBA1100 > SYLI01. The sequence goes on along the minus strand of SIAW01000060.1, from coordinate 12,704 downwards.
CGCAACGTCGCGCGCGTGTACACACTACGCGCCCTCGCCCGACTTCACACTGGCGACATCGCCGGCGCGTGGGCCGATGTGGACATGCTCCTTTTTTTGGCGGACAGCATCGGCCGCGAGCCAACGCTCATCAGTCATCTCGTGCGCATCGCGATTGTCGAGCTGGCGCTGCAACCGGTGTGGGAAGGATTGGCGACGGGCCGATGGACGCCCGCGCAATTGCGCGCGGTGCAGGAGCGATTGGCGGCGATGGACTTTCTGGCGCATCACCGGCTGGCGATGTTGGCGGAGCGCGATTTCTCCAATCTCATGATGGAGGATTTCCTCACGAAAGACCGCAAGCAGATGGCGGCCATGCTCGAAGCACCCGGCGCGGGCGAGGCAGTCCTCTTCCAATTAGCACCGGAAGGATGGCTGCGCCAAAATCAATTGCGCTACAACCGGGTTCATCTGGAGTACATCGCGCCCATCGTGGATGTGGCCAAGCGCCGCGTGTATCCGGATGTGGCCAAAGAGTTCGGCCGCCGCGTGGCCGACTCCCAGCGCACGCCCTACACGGTGATGATCCATCTGTTGCTGCCCGCGTTGGGGCAGTCCACCAAGCGCAGCAACGCGGCGCAGACGGCGGTGGATCAAGCGGCGATCGCCTGCGCGCTGGAACGCTATCGGCAGGCAAATGGCAAATGGCCCGACACGTTGGCGCAGCTTTCCCCGCAGTGGCTGGCGAAGGTGCCGCAGGATTTGGTGAGTGGCCAGCCGATGAAATTCAAGGCGCAGCCCGATGGCGGTTATCTGCTCTGGGCAGTGGGCTGGAATCAGAAGGACGACGGCGGCAAGCCGGGAGTGCGGCGGGAGGGGAACGCCACGCGCAACGACTTGGGCAGCGGCGATCTGGTCTGGCGCCAGCCGATGGCGAAGCGGTGAGCCGCTGAAATAGCGGAGGCACGCCGCTGGGCATCCCGTCCAACCGACGGGCATGTCACTTTCCAAATTGACTGGGCAGCGTGTTTCCATCGCTGGAGCGCAGAGCGTCTTTGACGCGGCTTGCCGTGCCCGTTACTCTCAACTGTCCAACCGATCCTCATCATGAAAACTCACTCCCTCATCCGTTGCGGTTTGTTTGCCTTGGGTTTGCTGTGCGTCGCGCCGTTGATGGCGGCCGATCCGGTGGAGAATGCCGATTTGGTCGCCGGCAAAAAGGCGCTGGCGGCGCGGCAGTACGAGACGGCCGTGACGTCGCTGGACAAGGCGCTGGCCGCCAAGTTGAAGGAGGCCGACGAGGTGCTTTATCTCAAAGGGCTGGCGCTGTATCACGCCAAGAAACTTGATGACTGCATCAAGATTTGCGACAGCTTGGTGGAGTTGCACCCGCAGTCGCGCTGGCTGCACAAGGGGCGTTTTCTCAAGGCGGGCGCGCTTGCGCAGCAACGCAAGTTCGAGGCGGCCGAGGCGATCTACGAGGCGGAGGCCAATCGGCTGCTGGCCGGTGTGCGCAAACAAGACGTGGCAGGAGTAATCATCAGCTTCGCCGATGCGCTGGCCACCAAGCCCAAGGCCGATGATCTCAAGGCGCCGCCGGCCAATTTCCAGAAGGCGTATCAGCTCTACAAAAAGGCGGCGGGCATGGAGATCTCGCGCGGGTTGCGCGATGAGGTGGCCTTCAAGGCCGCGCGCGCCATCCAGCAGCAGAACAATCACGCGCAGGCCATCGCGGAGTATCTGGCGTACCTCAACGAGTTTGATCCGGACTGGACGGGCGATGTGGGCACGGTCACGCGTGCGTCGGGGATGAAAAAGGAAAGCCCGCCGCCGGCTGGCAAGTATGTGGTGGAGGCGCGGTTCCATTTGGCGGAAGCGCAGCTTTTGGCCCGGCAAACTGAATCGGCGCGAATCAACTCCGAAGACCTGCTGTTGATACTGGCCAAGCGCGATCCGAAACCGGCGAAGCTCATCGCCGACACGCGCTGGCAGATTTTGGAATCAGTGCAGATGCCCAATCCCGGGGGGCAACTGGAGCGCGGCGTCAAGGCGGCGCAGGATTTTTTGGCGGCGCACACGGACGATCCGCGTGCGGTGATCGCCGCGTGGTGGATTGCGCAGGCGTATCTGTCGGTGGGCCGGCAGGATCAGGCGGTGACGGCGATGAATGATTTCATCGCGCTCAAGAATCACAAGCTGCCCGCGGGCGAAGCGGCGACGACCAAGCACGTGGATCTGGGCAACGAGACGCCGGTGCAGTTGCAGGATCGGTTCCAGAAACTGGCGGTGTTCCAGACCGGCCAGATCCGGTTTGCGCAGAAGAAGTACGACCTGTCCATCGAGACGTGGCAGGGGTACATCAACAAATTCCCCGATGGCCCCAACTGGGCGGACAGCCAGCGCGGGATGATTGACGCGCAATATCAGGTGGCGCTGGATTCCATCGCGGACAAGAAGTACGAGGCCAGCCGCAAGTTGTTCGAGGATTTTCTGGCCAAGCATCCGCTGGACGATCGGGCGCGGCAGGTGCTGTTCATCTTCGGGCAGATGGCGTTTAACACCGCGCGCGAGTTGAAGACCAAGCTGGAGGACACGAAGGTGCTCGCCGCCGACAAGCCCAAGGCGGAGGACATCAAGAAGGCGTACCAAGCGGCCATTGACCAGTGGCAGCGGTTGGTCAGCAAATATCCCAACCACGAGGAATCCTCGGTGGCGCTCTATCGTATCGCGTTGATCCAAGAAGAGGAGTTGGGCGACTGGCAGGCGGCGCTGGAATCGCATCGCCGGCTCAAATGGGGCAGCAAGGCCGGCTCGGCTGCCTCGCGCGTGGCGATGATGACGGAGAAGAATCTGGGACTGCTGACCGCGCGCAAGTTCCGCACGAACGAAAAGGCGCTGGTCAACCTGACCACGCGCAACATCAAGAAGGTCACGGTGCGGCAGTACTTCCTGGATCTGGAGGCGTACTTCCGCAAGACGCACGTCATCGGCGCGGTCAACCACTTGGACATCTCGCTGATCGAGCCGGAGAAACAGTGGGAGGTGGAGATTGCCGGCTACTCGGACTACAAGCCCACCGTGCAGGACATCGAGGTGCCATTCCCCGACGGCAAGGCTGGCGTGTGCATCGTCAACATCAGCGACGACACGTTTGAGGCCAGCACACTGGTCATCCGCAGCGACATTGATGTGGTGGTCAAGACCTCGCGGCGGCAGACGTTGGTGTTCGCGGAGGATCGTGTCAAACACCTGCCGGTGCCCGATGTGCGCCTGCTCTTTTCCGACGGCAAAAAGATCATCGCCTCCGGCGTCACGCAGCCGGACGGCGTGCTGGTGCAGGCGATGGACGAGCTCAAGTCCATCAACGACCTGCGCGTGTTCGCCATCAAGGACGGCCACGTCGGCTCCAGCGTGCTGGAATTATCCGGGATGGGATTCTCGACGGGCCTCGTCGCCAAGGGTTATCTGTACACCGACCGGCCGGCCTATCAGCCCGGACAGACGGTGAAGCTGCGCGGCATCATCCGCGATGTCAAAGACGGCTCCTTCAGTGCGCCCGCCGATCAGGTCTATCTCGTCTCCGTCGCGGATGCCGCGGGCCGGTTGATCTGGGAGCAGGAAAAGAAACTTTCCGCCTTCGGCACGTTCAACGCCGAGATGCACTTGGACGAGCGCGCGCCGATGGGCAATTACCAGATCACCGCGCGGCCCAAGGATAAATCGCCCAAGGCCTACACGGGCACGTTCATCGTGCAGCGGTTTCAACTGGAGAAAATCCGGCTCAAGCTGGAGACCAAAGAATCGGTGTACTTCCGTGGCGAGCCGGTGGAGCTGGGCATCAAGGCCGAGTATTACTGGGGCCAGCCGGTGGCCGATCGCGCCATCAGTTATTATCTGCCCGACGGCCGGCATCTCATCGCCAAGACCGATGCGAAGGGCGAGTTGAAGGTGAAGTTTGACACCACAGGCACGCAGCCGGGCAGCGTGATGCAGTTCACCGTCTCCATTGACGGCGAGAATGTGCGCGCGGTGCATCGCGCGTGGCTGGCCGAGCAAGGCTTCAGTATCACCGTGCGGCCCAGCCAGCCGCTGGTGCTTTCCGGTGCGCCCTTTGATGTCACGGTGGAAACGCGCACGCCCGATGGCAAGCCCGTGGGCGCGGACTTGACGCTCATGGTGCTGCGGCGCGAAATCGCCAAGCCCGATCCGGTGCTCAGCGCCGTGCCGTGGATCGCCGCCCGCAGCCAGGCCGTCAACGAGACCACGGTGGAAGAAAAGAAAGTGACCACCGATCCCAAGACCGGCAAAGCCACCGTGCGCCTGACGTTGGACAAAGGCGGCCCGTATGTGTTGCGCGCCTCTGGGCAGGATCGCTTCAAGCAGGTCGTCACCGCCGAGGGCGGCGTGGACATCTCCGACGCGGAGGACGCGACGAAGCTGCGGTTCTTCACCGACACCGACACCCTGCAGGTCGGCGGCGAGGCCAAGCTGCGCCTGCACTCGCGGTTGGAGGGCGCGCTCGCGCTGCTCACCATCGAAGGCGAGACCATCCTGAGCCATCGCATCATCACGTTGAAAAAGGATTTCAACGAGATTCCCTTGGCCATCGCGCACGAGCATTTCCCGAACTTCCAAGTCTGCGTGTCGGCGATGGACGATCGCCAACTGCGCGTCGCGTTCAAGCCCTTCCGCGTCGAGCGCCAGCTCCGCGTGACCGTCAAGCCGCTGGCCGAGGTGTACGCGCCGGGCGCCGCCGGCAAGGTGGAGATCACCGTCACCGATCAGCTCGGCAAACCCGTCGCCGCCGAGTTGAGTCTCGCGCTGGTGGACGAGGCGCTGCACGCGCTCTTCGCCGACAACGCGCCGCCCATCGTGGATTTCTTCCAGAAGAACGCGGAGCGCAACGTGGAATTTCGCATCACCAGTTCCTGCGCCTTTGCTTATCGCGCGAGCACGACCAAGGTGTTGAAAGTGTTCCTCGACGAGAAAGACCGCTTGGCGCGTCGGGAAAAAGAGTCACAGGAGCTGGCCGCCATGGCCAGCAATCAAAACGACCAACTGGCTTTGGCAGGTGGCGATAGAGAATTGGCGAAGGAACTGCGCCAAGAAGCACTGGGCGATTTCGCAGAGCAAATGGAAGGCAACTTTGACTCGGGCTTCATGGCGAACGGTCGCCGGTTGAACGAACAGCAATTGCAGGCGCGCTTTGCCGGCAAGGGCGATGCCAAGCAGCAGTCGGAACGGCTGCGCAAGTCTAATGGGGAGGGCGAATCGGCCGACCTCACGGCTGCCCGCGGAGACAAAAGTGGGAAGGCCAACTTGGCACATTTTGGTATCGCGCCTGGGAGTGCCCCCGCTTTCGATGGGGAGTTCTTTTTTGCAAACGCTGGTGAGAAACGCGCGGCGGTGAATGGCGTGTTGGAGTTCAAGAATGCGGCCGGTGAAAAGGGTGTGGCCGAGGCACTGGGCGACACCTCCATCCGGCGCGAGATGCCCGGCGCGGGCGTGTGGTTGCCGACCATCCTCACCGATAAAGACGGCAAGGCCACGATGGACATCCGTCTGCCCGGCAGCGCCAGTCAATGGCGCATCAGCGCGCACGGCGTCACGGTGGAGACGTTGGTGGGACAGGCCACGGCCAGTGTCATCACGCGAAAAGACTTCTTCGTGAACCTCAAGGCGCCGCAGTTCCTGCAGGAAGGCGACACCGCGCGCATCTTGGCGCGCGTACACAACCTCGGCGACTTCGCGGGGGACGTGGAGCTGACGTTGACGGTGTGGGGCGGTTATCAGTTCAAGCAAAAGATCGCCGAGAAAAAGACGCGCGTGCCCATCGCCGCCAAGGGCGCGGCCGAGGCGCTCTTTGATGCGGTGACGGTGCCGCTCTCGCCTTCGCTGCGACTGCAGGTGCAGGCCACGGCGGGCAATCTCACCGACACGCTGGAGAGCGTCGTGCCCGTGCGCCCGTGGGGATTGGAGTACGCCGACCACACTGGCGGCGTGGCGCGCAACAGCGAAGTGGTGTTTCTGGAATTGCCGAAGGATCGGCGCGATGGCTCGGCGTGGATGACCATCGCCATCGGGCCGGACCTCAAGCGCGCAGTGATTGACATGGCGCTGGGCGCCGTGGCTGCGCCGGAGTCAACCAAGGCGTACTCCGCCTACTGGCTGCCGCCGATGCCGCGCATCGGTGGATTTGCGGGCAGCGATTTGTTGGCTGCCGTCTCCGCGATGGATTTTGCACAGCAAGCCAACGCGCCGGAAAACGATCGCCAGCGACTGGCCAACCGCGTGCGTTCACTCGTGGGCAGCTTGGTGGTGTCGCAGCACACCGATGGCAGTTGGGGTTGGAATCAACCCGGCGGTTCCAAGTGGGACGTGACGGCCATCAATTTCTGGGCGCTGTGCCGCGCGCGCGATCTGCTCATCCCCGTGCACGCCGACACGCTGGCCAAGTCGGAGGCGTTCTTGAAGGCGCGGTTCAATCAAGTGGGTGCCAACGACAATGACGCCAAGGCGGTCATTCTCTTCGCGTTGTCCATGAACAAGGCGGCGGACTTCGCGCACGCGAACCGCCTGCACCGCGAGCGAAATCAATTGAGCATGCCCGCGCTGGCGTTCACGGCGTTGACCTTTGTGAATCTGGAGCGCAACGAATTCGCCGGCGAGATCGTTGAGGTCATCGAACAGAAACTCAAGACCAAGACCGTGGCGGGCAAGCCGGTGGCCTCGCTCGAGGGCGTGCACAACGTGAGCTGGGCTTGCGACGAGGTGGAGACGACGGCGCTGGCCGCACTGGCGATCATGCGCACGCGTCCCGCCTCTGCGAAGGTCAAGCCGATGGTGGACTTCCTGCTGCACCGCCGGGGTGTGCATGACTTCGCCAGTGCCAAGTCGCGCGGACCGGCCGTGGCGGCGTTGGCCGAATATTTCGGCAAAGCGAAATTCGCGGCGACGGATTTCAAGCTCAACATCAGCGTCAACGGCAAGAAACTCGACACCATCTCCAGCCAAGGCGCGCAGCCGACGATGACCATCGCCGTGCCGCCGGATCATTTGGTGGATGGCCCCAACCGCGTGGAGTTCCAGATTGATGGCGTGGGCGAATACGCGTACGCGGTGACGCTGCGCGGGTTCTCGGCCAACCTCACCGATCCCAAGTCGTGGGGCAGCCCGTACGTCCAGACGCGCAACTACTATCACATCCCGCTGGAATATCGCGGCCGTCCCATCGGCCAAGCCAGCACGAGCAAGGTGAAGAACATCCAGATCGGCCAGCGCGTGTTGGTGAAGGTGAGCACGGGCGATACGATCAGCCCCTACAACTACGGCTACGTGGTGGTGGAGGAGCATCTGCCCGCGGGCATGATGTTGGCGCAGGATTCATTGCGCGGCTCGCACACGCATTTCGAGGTGGATGCGGACAAGCTCACGCTCTACTACCCCGCCGGCACGTACGTGCAGGGTTACAGCTACGAGCTGATCGGCTACGCGACGGGCGATTATCGCGTGCTGCCCACCGTCATCCGCGACGTGGTGAATCCTGGACGCATGCGCGTGGGTGCGCAGGGAGAGATGCTGGTGCTGGCGCCCAATGAGGAATCCAGCGATCCCTACGTGATGAACGATTCCGAGCGCTTCACGCTGGGCAAACTGTATTTCGACGACGGGCTGTACGACAAGTCGCTGGGCTATCTGGCGGATCTTTTCAAGCGCAACCGCGACTACAACGAGCGCGAATTGGCGCGCATGCTGCTCTGGATTTACACCAGCGCCGGGCGCTACGACGCCAAGCAGATCATCGCGGTGTTCGAGATCCTGCGCGAGCGGCATCCGGACTTGGAGATTCCCTTCGACAAGATCCTGCAGGTGGGCAAGGCGTACCGCGACCTCAACGAATTCGAGCGCGCGTACCTGATCTTCCGCGCGACGGTGGACGCCAGTTTCGTGGATGACATCAACGTCAGCGCCGTGCTCGACGATGAAGGCCAGTTCCTGGGTTCCGTGGATTTTCAGGAAGACCTGTGGCGCGAATACCCCGACACGGCGGAAGTCACGAGCATGCTCTTCTCCATCAGCCAGGCGATGTACCTGCACTGCCCCAACGCGCATGAGATGGCCAAGCTGGAGCGCAAGGTGGCGGTGATGCGCGGTGGCAAGCCCGTACGCCAAAGCCGCGTGCCCGAGCGCATCAGCATGCTCAAGGAGACCATCCGCCAGTTGGAGGAGTTCATGGTGTTTAATCCAGAAAGCCCGCTGGCCGACGACGCAGCCTTCAGCATGGCCAACGCGTTGATTGACCTCAAGCAGTACGATTTGGTGATCAAGCTGTGCGCGGAGTTCAAGGCGCGCTTCCCCACCAGCGAATTCGCCAGCGGCTACCAATACATGATGGCGCTGGGCCATTTCTGGAAGAACAGCCACGCAGAGGCGTTGGGCGCGGCGATGGCCGTGGCCAATGGCGAGAGCAAGGACAAGAATCTGGCGCAGTACATCGTGGGGCAGGTGCACCACGCGCAGGGCAAGCCCGGCGACGCCATCACGTGGTATCAAAAGGTGAAGGAGAAATATCCGGACGCACGGCAGGCCATTGATTACTTCGAGGAGAAACGCATCGCGCTGGAAGAGGTCAACGTCTATCGCCCCGGCAAGGACGTGGAACTCAAGATCAAGTTCCGCAATATCAAGGAAGCGCATCTGCAGGTGTACCGCGTGGACTTGATGACGCTTTATCTGCGCGAGAAAAATCTCTCAAAGATCACGCAGGTCAACCTTGCGGGCATCGCGCCGCTCTTGGAGCAGAAGGTGGTGCTGGGCGACGGCAAGGATTACATCGACAAGGAAAACATCGCCAAGCTGGGCGTGCAGAAAGAGGGCGCGTACCTGGTGATCTGCCGCGGCGACGATCTCTTCACCAGCGCGCTGGCGTTGGTGACGCCGTTGAAGATCGAGGTGCAGGAAGATCCGCAGAGCGGCCGCGTGCGCGCCAACGTGATGGACGCGGTGGCCAATCAGTATGTGGCCGACGTGCACGTCAAGGCCATCGGCAGCGCAGACGCGGATTTCCGCGGCGGCGAGACCGATCTGCGCGGCATCTTCATCGCGGATAATCTGCGCGGCAAGACCACGGTCATCGCGCGGGATGCGAAGTTGCGTTACGCATTCTATCGCGGCGACAAATGGCTGGGCGCACCGGAGCAGCAGCAGCCGAAGGTTCCCGTGAACAGCCAGCCCGGCCAGCCGGCGGCGCCGCAGTTGGACTATCGCATGAACTTGGACATGCAGAACAAGGCGATCCAGGGCGGCAACTGGGATAGCTACAACCAATTCCGCCGCGGCCCGAGCAAGGGCGTGCAGATCCAGAAAGTGAAATAGGGCGCGGCCGAGATGGCTGCACGGATGTTGATGGGAGGCGCGGCTGAAGTGGGCCGCGCTATTCCACCACGATGTTGGTGACGTAGGAACCTACCGCGAAGCGGACGCTTGTCTTGCGCTGGGCCGTGCGGGCATCAGTGATGTTAAGCCCGCGGTACACCCAGATGTTGCCCGTGATTTCATCGGGCGGACCAAACGCGCGGAGCAGCAGGCTCGTGGGTTGGTTGCCGTAATATCGCTCGATGGGAACCTGTCCGCCGCCGGTCGTCCACGCCATGAGCCGACCTTGGGCGAGGTTGGTGCCGCCGCCGGTGTTCACGGGCACGACGGGTTTTCCAGCCTGATCAAAATGATTGGTAGTGCCGCCGTTGGCCGCGAACAGGATCTCCGTTTTGAGCTGGGCATTGGGCCAATACTCGCGCTGCATTTGCAGGCGACCACTGGCGTACTGGCGTTCCCCCTTCACGATTTTCTGATCGCCGTCGTGATAGGCCGCCATCTTTCCATCGAAGGGATTTGAATCCAACTCGAGGATCTCGAAGAAGATGCCATTTGCATTCTGGTACAGCGACGGCGGATTGGTGCCCTTGCGTGCGGCAGCGGGAGCAATCGGGGCAACCAAGTTGGGCTGTCCTTTGGGGGGCGAGGTTGTCTTGTCCGCAGCGGCGTCGCCGGCCTTGTCTTTTGGCTTGGCGTCGGAACAGGCTGCTGCGAGCGCGCAGACGATCAACGCCGGAGTTGCCAAGATTGCCAAGTGCGTCACCAGTCGCATGGGTGACACTAGTTAGTGATCACCTTCACGTCGGAGACCTTGCCGGCTTGGAAGGCAAACTGCACCGTCGCGAGGAAGGGCTGCTTGGTTTGTGGATTGATGAAGTTGATGCCGCGGTACACCCACGCGCCGCCGGCAGCGGTGCCATCGGCAGTGCCAAAGTCCGATTGAATTTCGCCCTCCGGCTTGCCTTTGTAATACTCCACCAACTGTCCGGTGTCCCAACGATTCGTGCGGGCGCGCGGCGGGGCGGCAGCAGGAGCGCCTTCGGGCTTGCCGTTGATGTCCCAGCGCTCAACTTCCTTGGCGACGCCATTTTCAAATGTGCCCTGCGTCGCCTTGACGCCATTCTCGTAGTAATATCCCGCCGAACCGTGCTGCACACCGCGTTCGTAGGTGATCCAATTCATGGGCTGCCCGTTGGTGTACCACTCCTTTTTAATCCCGTGCAGCTTACCTGCCGCCCAAGGAATCTCTTGAGACAAGGGCTGGTTATCGCCGCGCTTCAGATGCCAATACTCCTCCAGGCCATCTTCCTGTCCCTGCTGATTGTAACGCTTCACGCTTTTCTTTTCGCCCGTCTCGTAGGCTTCCCAGTACTCGCCGACCGCGACATTGTTCGCCCACTGCGCCTGCCATTGTTTGACGCCGTTCTCAAAATAGCCAAGGGCCTGGCCGGTTTTGTTGCCGTCCTCGTAGGGGGTGACGGTCATCACTTGGCCGCTCTCGTAATACCAGACCTCCTTGCCCTGTTCGCGGCCTTCCTTGAAGGTGAGTTGAATCTTCATCTTGCCGTTGCCGTACCATTCCTTGTACTCGCCGTCCCAATCGCCGTCGTTGTAGGTGCCTTCCCCAGCCTTGGTGCCATCTTCGTACCACCAGAGGGCTGGGCCATGCCAGCGGCCGGAAACGCAGCGGACTTCCTCAGCGCGTTTTCCGTTGCCATGCATCCAGACCACCGTTCCGGTGAGTGGATCGGTGCCGCCAGATTTGAACACCACATCGTCAAGAATCAGAATCTGGCTGCCGTTGATGATCTCATCAACATTGGGACCTTTGCCCGGCGGTTTGGTGCCGTCGCCCGAGGATTTATTGGAGGTGTTAGAAGATGTGCTGCCGGGCCGTTTGGGCTTGTCATCGCCGCAAGCCATCAACAACATCACTGCAAACACGAGAAGGGTGCGCGTCACTTTGCGCAGCGCGGGTTGGGGATCCAGCCATTGTTGCATGAGACAAATCCTAGCCACCGACTTGCACGAGCGCAACCAATTCCATCGCTAAATTGTGGACAGCGGTGGATATAATTGTAACTGGATGGGCTGCGCGGCGTCCATGTCGGCGGACAGTGTCGGGCGCGGATGCCAAAGCAGCCCGCAGACGGAGAAAGGAAATGGGATTATGAGGACAATTATGAGGACAACATGGATTGCGGCGGTGATGGCGATGGGTGTCGCGGCTGCGTTGCAGGCGCAGGAACAAGGCGAACGCCGCGAACGGCCAAAAGGGCTGGGCGCGACCACTGGTAAAGGTGAAGGCCAAAAGCCGGCCGTGCAGCCCACTGAAGGGCACGGAAGCAAAGAAGCCAAAGGCAGCAACCCAAAGAAGAAGGAGAAGGGTAGCGGTGAAGCCCGCAAAGGACTGCGCAAGCCGAGCGGGTCGGAGGGCGGGAGCACGACCAAATCGCCAGTGAATCCCGTGAGCGGCGGAGGAAAAGAAGGCTCGGGGATTTTGGAGTCGCTGGGGTTGACGCCCGAGCAAAAAGAGAAGGCGCACAAGATTCATCACGTGTATCTCCAAAAGAGAAAAGAGGTGTTGGACAACACCAAGTTGAGCCAAGAGCAGAAGGCCGAGTACCTATTGAAATTGCGGCATGACCTGCGCAAAGAGATGAAGGCCATTTTGACGGAGGAACAACTGGCCAAGTTGGAGGCGCATTTGGAAAAGGAAGGTACCACACAGGAAGGTCGGCCGTCGGCTGGGCGTCCGCCGGAGAGCGGGGGCAATCCTGGGCAGAAGCCAAACGGTGGACAGGAGGGGCGTCCTCCGGAGTCCAACAGCAAACCGGCCAAGCCGGAGCCTCTGCCCAAGCAACTGGGATTAACGGAAGAACAGGCGAAGGCGTTCCACGAACTCCACCACAAGTGGGAAATCGCATCGGCTACGATCCTGAAAAACACGGAATTGTCGGAGGAAGAAAAGAAGGCCCGGCTGTATGAGGCGTGGAAGTATTACGACACGAAAGTCCGTGAGCTGCTCACGGAGGAACAATACAAGAAACTGCAATCACTACGCGCTCAAGCCGCCAATCTGCCCGGGCAATCGGGCAATAAGCCCCAGCCGCATCCGGAGAAGCCCGAGGGAGGCACTGGGACGAAAACGCATCCTGAAACGCCGACACAACCTAGGCCGTTACCCACGCCCGAAGCCAAAGCTGGCGGGTCGGTTTCATCCCGCGTGAAAATCGGGTTGGGCGCGTGAAAACCTTCGACCTGCGTGAAATGGAAATAGTTGTAACCGCTCAGAATTCAGGACAGTCTGCCCGTGTGACTGGTGCGACAGAGGCTTTGAAAATAGACTC
>SIAW01000003.1 GCA_009695465.1 Pedosphaera sp. | reverse complement strand
GCAGCGCGAGCGTAGCAACGAAGGTCAGCGCAGCAAGGCTTTTCTTTAGGCGCGCTTTTCGGCGTCGGATTTCCTGCCGCCGGGATAAAACATCAGCAACAGCACGAGGCAGGCGATCGCCGCCCACATCGGCACGGTGAAGAGTTTGGCGTAGTCGAGTTTTCCGCCCACCGTCGCCCACTCGGCGACGGCACCGGCGATCTTGCTGCCGACGATGATGCCGATGCCCACGGTGACGAGGTTGAAGAGGCTTTGCGCGCTGGCGCGGATATCGCCGCTGGTTTCTTCATCCACAATCATGAAGGCGACGAAGATGAAGCAGCCGAAGCAGAGGCCGTGCATCGTGATGCCCAGAATGATGGAGGGCAGGCGCAACGCTTCGGGGAACGAGGCGTAATGGGCGAAGAGGAACATGCGCAGCGCGTAGGCGACGAGGCCGGCGGCCAGGAGTGTCTTGCGCGAAACGCGTTTGGCGAAAATCGGGATGGCGGCCAGCACGGCAATCTCCGACATCTGGCCGATGGTCATCAGTCCGCCGCCGCCCACGCCGACGATTTTGTTCACCGCCTCGATGAAGCCTTTCGCCTCGTTTTGGAACTGGCCGAGGAACGGCGCGGTGTGGACGAAGTAGAACTGGTGAATGCAGCTCACCGGCACGGCGAGCAGAAAGAGCGTGAGCAACGGCTGACGTTTGATTTCGCCCACGGCCTCAAAGACCGCGCTCTTCTGTTTGCCCTTTGCCGGTGGCGTCGCCGGCAGGAACCAGCAGAAGAAACCCATCGCGACGCCGAGCATGCTGCTGAGTTTGAAGGCGTCCGCCATGCCGGCGTTTTGTTTCGCCTGGATCAACTCTTTGGTGATGTCCGGCCCGCTGGGCGTGTGTTGGTGCAGCAGCCATTGGCCGATGCCGATGCCCACGGCGATCCAACCCACCGTGCCCCACACACGCACGCGGCCAAAGTCGCGGTCGCGATCGGGCAGGTGATGGAACGCCAGCGAGTTGGTCAGCGCCAGCGTCGGCGAATAGATGATGGAGTACGCGAGGCTGAAACCCAGCAGCCCGGCGTAGGTGCTGATCTCCGCCAGTTGCCACACGAGGAGGCTGCCGAGGATGTGGCTGATCGCCAGAAATTTCTCGGTGTTAAACCAGCGGTCGGCGATCTGCCCCGCGATGAACGGCGCGACGATGGCCCCCACTGCGCCCACCGCAAAAATGTCGCCCACCTGCGAGGCCGTCAGTCCGCGATGCCCCGTGAGAAAGGGCCAGAGCAGCGGCAACCACGCGCCCCAGATGGCGTACTGCAGAAACATCATCACCGAAAGCCGCGCATTCAAACCTGCGGCCAGCGGCGGTGGAGAGAGGGGGATGGAGGTGGATTGGCTCATGGTGTTCGCGCGGAGGCTACAGGAAATGGACGGCGCGAAGCAAGCGCGTGCGCGGCTGGACAATGGTGCGCGGCGCGCTAGTCTGTACGGGTGACGATCGCCTTCAAAGAATGGGCCGTGGTGGTGGATGCGCTCGGGCGCGGCGAGCAGATTGTCATTCTGCGCAAAGGGGGCATCGCCGAAGGCCGCGGCGGCTTTCAAGTGGAGCACGAACGCTTTTGGTTTTTCCCGACGCTCTTCCATCAACAACGCGAGTCGGTGCTGCCGACGGCTCAGTCGCGCTACGACGCCATCGCCCCGCACTTTCCTTCGGCGGACACAGTGCGGCTGGAGTACTTCGCCGAAGTGACCGAGGCGCGCCAAGTGGATTCACTGGCCGCCGCCGAGCGATTGCGCGGGCAACACATCTGGCGCGATGAAGTCATCGCCCAACGATTCGATTGGGGCCGCGACAAGGCGATCCACGCCCTGACCGTGCGCGTGCGCCGACTGCCGCAGCCCGTGTCTCTGCCGATGCTGCCCGAATACGGCGGCTGCAAATCGTGGGTGACACTGGCGCAGGAACTGGACACAAACGCCGCGACACCCGTGCTGGGCCAATCCGCATTCGAGTCCAAACTGGCGGCCGTGCGCGAGGCGTTGGGAACGGAATTGGCGCGATGAAATTACCGGCCTTCATTCTCGCCTCCGGTTCCCCGCGACGGCGCGAACTGCTCGCGCAGGCGGGACTGCGCTTCCGCGTGGAGGCGGCGCAGGTGGAAGAACTCAACGGCGCGGACATGACCCCGCGCGAACTGTGCCGCGCCAACGCCTTTCGCAAGGCGCAGGCCGTGGCTCGGCAATTCCCGGAGGCACTCGTGCTTGGCGCGGACACGGAGGTGCATCTGGGCAACCGCGTTTTTGGCAAGCCCGCCACGCTGAAGGCGGCGCACCAAATGTTGCGGCGGCTCAGCGGATGCACTCATGAAGTGACGACGGCCTGCTGTCTGCTGCGCGCGCGTCCGGCGCATCGCGTGATGTTTGATGTCACCACACACGTGCAGTTTCGTCCGTTGAGCGACGGGCAGATCCGCGATTACCTCGCCACTATCAATCCGCTGGACAAAGCCGGCGCCTACGCCGTGCAGGAAAATGGCGAGTGGATTGTCGAGGCCATCGAAGGTTCCTTCACCAACATCGTGGGACTGCCGGTGCAACAGGTGTTGGCGGCATTGGCATCGTGGCCCGCCGCGCGCTGACAGGGAGATGGTTTGACCCGGCCATCTGCGCGACCTACACTCCGCGCTTTATTTATATGCACATTTTGGTCTGCGATGGAGTTTCTGAGAAGGGCGTGGCGCATTTTCGCGCGCAATCCCAGTTTCAAGTGACCGTTCTGGAAGGGCGGCTGGGCGAGGAGGAATTCCTCAAGCGCGTGGCTGATGTGGACGCCATTGTGGTTCGTTCCGCCACCAAGATCACGCGGCGCGTGATGGAGGCGGCTCCGCGACTGAAGGCAGTGGGCCGTGCAGGCGTGGGCGTGGACAACGTGGACGTGGAAGCGGCCACCGAGCGCGGCATTGTGGTGATGAACACCCCGGGCGGCAACACGATCTCCACGGCCGAGCTGACGTTCTCGATGATCATGGCGCTGGCGCGGCGCATTCCGCAGGCGCACATGTCCATGAAGGCGGGCGAGTGGGACCGCAAATCTTTTGACGGCACCGAACTCAGCGGCAAGGCGCTGGGCATTTGCGGCATGGGCCGGATCGGTGGGCAGGTGGCGCGGCGCGCTATCGCCTTTGGCATGCGCGTGCTGGCGTATGACCCGTATCTTTCGCTCAGCAGAGCGCGGGCGTTGCAGGTGGAGTTGGCGGAGATTGATGAGGTGATCGAGCGCTCGGATTTTATCACCGTGCACATGCCGTTGACCGACGAGACGCGCGGCATGATCAGCGCCGCACAGATCGCGCGGATGAAGGACGGTGTTTATCTGGTCAACTGCGCGCGCGGCGGGATCATCAACGAGACGGATCTGGTGGCGGGGATTAAATCCGGCAAGGTCGCCGGCGCGGCGCTGGATGTTTACGAGACGGAACCGCTGCCCAAAGATTCGCCGCTGCGCGGATTGCCGCAACTGGTCATGACGCCGCATCTGGGGGCCAGCACCAAGGAGGCGCAGGAAAGCGTGGGCGTGGAAGTGGCCGAGAGCATCACCGATTATCTGATCAATGGCGCGGTGTGCAACGCGGTAAACATGCCCAGCTTGGACGCGACCACGTATCTACTGGTCAAACCGTACCTGCAACTGGGCGAGAAGCTCGGGCGCTTGGTTGCGCAGTTGGCGCCCAAACGCAACGACCGTCTCGTGATTACTTACGGCGGCAAAGCGGCGGAAGTTCCAGCCGATCCGGTGACGCGGTTTGTGTTGAAAGGTTTTCTGGAAATGGCCGGCGGCAAGGATGTCAACCAAGTCAACGTGCGCGCGTTGGCCAGTCAACTGGGCTTGATGGTGGAAGAGGTCAAGGCGTTGGAAGGGCCGGACTACAACGAATGGCTGCACGTCGCGGCGTATTCTGGCGACGGCAAGGTCTCTGCGGGCGGCACATTTTTTGGTGCGAGCCTGCACCCGCGCATCGTGCGCATCAACGGGCGCAGCGTGGAGTGCGTGCCCGAGGGCGTATTGTTCTTGATGAATAATAAAGACAGACCGGGGATGGTCGGCTACATTGGCTCCCTGATGGGGCGGCACGCGGTGAACATCGCGAGCATGAGCCTGAGCCGCGACAAGGTGGGCGGCGAGGCGTTGACGGTGCTCAACTTGGACAGTGTGCCCCCCGAGGCGTTGATGGAGGAGGTGCGCCGCGACGGCGATATCTCCAACGTCCGCGTTGTTAAACTGTGAGGTGACCATGAAGGAGCAGATCGCATCGGTGGTGTTCGGGATGATGCTGGCGTTGGCTGGGCAAGTGATCGCAGCGGATGATCCGTTGCAGTCGCTTTTCTCCAAGGCCGACAAGGTGATCGCCGAGGGCACCAACATGAAGTTGATGCGCACCGAGTTGGAGGAGGCCACCAAGATTTTCCTGATGAACAACGCTGCCGAAGGTGTCACGCCGGTGACCGACGCCAAGGCGATGGAGCAGCAGATTCTGCATGAGTTGGTGTTCTCCAAACTCACCGCGTTGCGCGCCAACACGGAGGACAAGTCCGCCGCGTACAAAGGGGCCAAGGAAGGCTACGAGAATCAACGGGCGCGGTACAGCAACGCGCGGGCGTTTGATGTGCGCATCGCGGCGATGGGCATCACGACCAACGCCTTTCGCAAACGGCTCTATGACGAGGTGCTGGCCAAGGGCGTAATGCTGCGCGAGGTGGGCACGCAGGTGGTGATCGTGGACGCGGTGGTGCGCAAGTTTTACGACGACAACCTCGTGCGCTGGACCACGCCCGAACAGGTGCGCGTGTCGCAGATTCTTTTGTCCACGCGCAACGCGACGACGGGTGCGGAGCTTTCAGATGCCGACAAGGCGGCCAAGCTGCAGGTGGCAGAAGGCGTGCTTCGCCGCGTGTTAGCGGGCGAAGATTTCGGGAAGTTGATGGCGCAGTTTTCCGACGACACCGATACGAAGAACACTCGCGGCGAGTACACCTTTGCCAAAGGCACAATGCCGGCGGAGATTGACCGCGTGTCCTTCGCGATGCAGCCGGGCATGGTGAGTCGCGTGGTGCAGACGGATTTGGGCTACCACATTATCCGCCTGCTGGAACGCAAGCCCGTGAAGGTGACGCCGTTCGAGGAATTAAAAGTGGTCATCCGCACCGCCATGCTGGAGGAAGAGGCGGCCAAGCGGTTGCCCGACTATTACGCGCGCCTTTGCAAGGACGCCGCGTTGAAGGTGCATCTGGAAGAGAAGTAGGGGCAGCGCAGCACGCGCACTTCTCAGGCTTCGTACTTTTTCACGAAGCGCTTTCGCGCGGACGAATCATCTTCTGCTGCCGGTGCAGGCGGCGCGCTGGACGATTGAACCACCGGCGCAGCAGCAGCGACTGGCGTTGCCGGTGCCATGGCAAATAAGGGTGCGGTGGGTGCCGCAGGTGCCGCATCAGAAGGGGAGAGAATGGGACTGGCACCAGCGGCGGCCGCTTGATGCTTCATCGTTTCCATGAACGCCATCTGCAACGTCTGCAGACATTTCTTGAGCATCTTGTCTTCGTCGGCGGACAGGTTGCCTTTGGTTTTCACGGAGAGCATGGCCAGTTGCTCAATCACCAACTGCGCGGTCTCGGGATCAAAGACGTGCTCGCCGGTCTCCGGGTGCGGCAGATGGCCCAGCATCATCAGCGCGGTCTCGGTCTGATGTTGCACCATGGCGACGAACAGGGCCGTCATCAATTTCTCGCGATGGGCTTCCGGTGTGGGATTTGCACTGGCGGTGGGCTCGCTCATGGCGCGACATCATTACGGTCGAAGAGGGATTGCGCGACCAAAACTTTTCAACACCTTCCGACTTAATCACGCGACACTTTGCCGCCGCGCGCAGGCGCCGGGAAATAAGTTGTTAGTTGGGTCTGGATAAAAACCAATAAGCCGTACTGGCCTCTCAGGTGACCTGCGGCAGAATGCGCCCGCAATTTATGAAACAAAAACTCCCCGTCATCCTCCTGCTCGCCAGCACGCTGGGCCTTGGGATCCTGCTCGTGGTACAGACCAACAAGGCCAAGGCAAGCGCCAACACAATCGCAACAGACCACGCCAAAGCGGTCAACCAGTTCCAAGGACAGGTTGCCGATCTGGATGGCAAACTGAAGAAATCCTCCGAAGAGGTTTCCACCAAAGAGAACGAGATCAGCTCGCTGGGCGGGCAGCTTTCCACGGCGACTCAAGAGAAGAGCAAGGTGGATCAGGAACTCTTGGCCGCAACCAAGGATCGCGAGCAGGTGAAGGCTGACCTCGCGCTGGTGAAGACCGACTTGGCCAGCACCAAGACGAACCTGATCGCTGCGCAGAAGGATTTGGTGCAGACCAAAACCAACGTGGCTGCCGTGGAGCAGAAGCTGGCGGAGAAGACCGTTGAGCAACTGGCCGTCGCCAAGGAACTCGACACGAAGAAAAAAGAATTGGACGCCAAGACCGTCGCGTTGACCGACGCTGTCAAGAAGTCGGAAGAGGATCGCGTCAAGATCGCCAAGCTGGAAACCAATCTGGATCAGGTGAACCAACAGTTGGGCGGCCTGAAGAATCAGTTGGGCTCCTTGGAAAAGAACATTGATGAAACCAAGAAGAAGCTGGCATCCTCCGAAGGTGACGCCACCTATCTGCGCCGCGAGTTGAGCCGGATGGAAGACGAGAAGATTGTCTTGGAGCGTCAACTGAACGATCTGGAATACGTGCGGACGCAGTACAAAAAGTTGCAGGAAGAGTTCGTCGTGCAGCAGCGCATTGACTGGATTCGCCGTCGGGTGGGCATCTACGCCAAGGACGCCGATTCACCGGCCATGCAGTCGTTGCTGGCCAAGTACGCTGAGCATCAGCAGTCGCCCGCGCCCGCCACGAGCAAGAAGCCCAGCCGCTTGAGCGTCGAACTCAAGGACGACGGCAGCATCAACATCCAACCCATCGAAACGGAAGCGCCGAAAGAAGCACCGAAGTCCGAGCAGCCCAAGGAAACCCCGAAGGCGCCGGAACAACCCAAATCCCCAACCGCGCCCGAGGTCCCCAAAGTGACCGCGCCGCCTGCCACTCCTTCAACACCTGCTGTGCCCGTGGCTCCCGTGCCCGCCGCGCCGAAGTCTGAGACTTCCGCGCCCGCTGCACCGAAGCCCGCAGAGGTCAAAGGAGTGGTCACGCCGTCGCCCGCGACGACCCCGGCCGCTCCGAAAAAGTGACCCACGTTCCCAAGACGTTCACGGACTCATTTGGCCGGATCATCCGCGACCTGCGGATCAGCCTGACGGATCGCTGCAATTTTCGCTGCCTCTACTGTCTGCCCGAGACGGAAGAGGCAGCGAATTTCTTTCGCACCCGCCGCAGCGAAACCGCGACACCCATTCCCTACGTTTGGAAACCGCGCGTCAATCTGCTCACCTACGAGGAGATTGAGCGCGTCACGCGCATCGCCGTGGCGCACGGCGTGGAGAAGATTCGCCTCACCGGCGGCGAGCCGTTGCTACGCCGAGATGTGCCCGCGCTGGTGGCGCGACTGGCGGCGATTGATGGGCTGAAAGATCTGGCGCTCACCACCAACGGATTTCATTTTGTGGAACAAGCCGAAGCCCTGCGCAAGGCGGGCTTGCGGCGCGTGACCATCAGCTTGGATTCCTTGGAGCGCGACAACTTCACCAAGCTGACTGGGCGCGACGCGCTGGACACCGTGCTCAAGGCCATCCGGCTGGCGCGCGACTTGGGCTTTCACCCGCTGCGCGTCAACGCCGTCATCATCCGCCATCTCAACGATCACGAGATTGAATCGCTGGCAGAATTTGCCCGCGCCGAAAACATCGCGCTGCGATACATCGAGTTCATGCCGCTGGATTCGCGCCGCGCATGGCAGATGGAACACGTCGTGCCCGCGCGCGAGATTCTGGCGCGGTTGCAGGCTCGGCATGCGCTGGAACCTGTCGTGGCTGACAGCAAATCCGCCACCGCCACTCGCTGGCGTTTTGCCGATGGCCGAGGCGAGGTGGGATTCATCGCGCCCGTCTCCGAACCCTTCTGCGGGCACTGCAATCGCCTGCGCTTGACCGCTGATGGAAAGATCCGCACCTGCCTTTTCAGTCTGCACGAGCACGATCTGAAGGCGCAGTTGCGCGACGGCGCCAACGCTGCGGACGATGAAACGGTGGCGGCCTGGCTGCGCGGTGTGATCCTGCACAAAGAAGCCCGGCACCACATCGGCGAGGAAGGCTTTCAGCAGCCCGACCGCCCCATGAGCGCCATCGGCGGCTGATCGCCCTGCTGGCATGGCTGCTTGAACAGCGCGCAGTCTTTCGCGCATAGTCGCGCCAGATGCGTTTTATCCGAGACATCTTTCGTGAGAAAGCAGCGGCTGGTAAGCCCGTGATTTCCTTCGAGTTCTTCCCGCCCAAAACTGCGGAGGGCGACGTCGCGCTGTTGACCAAGACGATTCCCGAGCTCAAACGCCTGCGCCCGGATTTCTGCTCGGTCACCTACGGTGCCGGCGGCAGCACCCGCGACAAGACCCTCGACATCGTGGATCGCATCCAGCGCGAACACGGCATCCCCGCCATGGCGCATCTGACCTGTGTCAACGCCACGCAAGAGGAGATCCACAGCGTGCTGGAAGAGGCGCGCCGGCGCGGCATCCAAAACATTCTCGCCCTGCGCGGCGATCCGCCGGGAGGGCAGGGGGAGTTTCACAAGACCGACGGGGGCTTCGAATTTTCCTATCAACTGGTCGAGCACATCCGCCAGATGAATGGCTTCTCCATCGGCACCGCTGGATTTCCGGAAGGCCACATCGCCTGCACCGGTGGCAAGCGCGTGGATTGGGATCGGCTCAAGGCCAAGGTGGACTGTGGCGCCGACTTCGTGATCACGCAGCTCTTCTTCGACAACCGCGACTACTTCGAGTTCCGCGATTACATGCGCGCGGCCGGGATGACCGTCCCCATCCAGCCGGGAATCATTCCCATCCTCGGCGCGGCGCAGATCCGGCGGTTCACCCAGATGTGTGGCGCGAGGCTCACGCCGCAAATCGAAGCGCGGCTCACCGCGTTGGGCGACAACGACGAGGCTGTGCGCGAGTTTGGCATCGAATGCGCGACGGCCCAGTGCCGCGAACTGCTCGCCGCCGGCGTTGAGGGGATTCACTTTTACACCCTCAACAAGGCGCACTCCATCACGCGCATCCTGCAGAACTTGGGCATAGGTGACGCATGACCACTGTTTACGGCATCACTGGCGGCGTGGGCATGGGCAAGTCCACCGTCGCCCAGTTGCTGTTGGAGAGAGGCATCCCCGTGGTGGACAGCGACCAACTTGCCCGCGATGTGGTGATGGCCGGTGCGCCGGCGTTGGAGGAAATTCGGCAGACATTTGGTAATGGTTTTATCACCGCCGCTGGCCAACTGGATCGCCCCAAAATGGCCCAGCATGTCTTTGCTCATCCGCAAGCGCGGCAGAAACTCGAGGCCATCATTCATCCCCGCGTTCGTTCGCTGTGGCTGGCGCAAATTAAACAGTGGCGCGCAACGCAGGTGCCCCGCGCAGCCGTGGTGATTCCATTGCTTTACGAGGTGCAGGCCGAGAGTCAGATGGATCACATCATCTGCGTGGCCTGCACGGAAGCCACCCAGCACGCCCGTCTTCACGCGCGCGGCTGGACGGCGGAGCAGATTGAGCAGCGCATCGCCGCGCAGATGTCGGTGGCGGAAAAAATGGCGCGGGCCGATACTGTGCTGTGGACCGAGGGCGATCTTGAGGCACTGCGCGCGCAGTTGCTGCTCCTGCTGGACGACAGTTGCCGCGCGGTCTGAGTCGGTCTGATTGATGTTCCCGTGATCTTGTCTGAGATAGAACTGGCCGCGTTGGTGGAACGGCGGCACGGCACGCCGCACGACTTGCTGGGCATGCACCGGCTGGAGAGTCGCCGCGGTGTGGTGGTGCGCGCGCTGTTGCCATCCGCCCGCGCGGTGATGGCGGTGCCGTTGCACGAACTGAAGTGCGCGGCCATTCCGCTGCGGCGCATCGGCACCACGGATTTATTTGAAGGCATCGCGACAGACGTCAGCGGCGTGTGTGCGTACGACCTCGCGGTGCAATGGGAGAATGGCGAGCAGACGCGCACTCGCGATCCCTACTCGTTTCTGCCGACGTTGAGTGAGGCGGACCTTTTCCTCTTTGGCAAAGGCGATGAGCGGCGGATTTACAACAAGCTGGGCGCGCACTTGCGCCAACCCGACGGCGTGCCCGGCGCGAGTTTCGCTGTGTGGGCACCCAATGCGCAACGGGTCAGCGTGAAGGGCGCGTTTAACAGTTGGCGCGGCGACCGGCACTTGATGCGGCACCTGGGCGCGTCGGGCGTGTGGGAACTTTTCGTGCCGGGCGTGCAGGCTGGGGATCATTACAAGTTTGAGATCCTCACCGCTGCTGGACGATTGCAGGAGAAGACCGATCCTTTCGGTTTCTTTTTTGAACTGGCACCCAAGAACTCGGCCATCGTTTGGGACACGCGCAAGTTTGCGTGGAGCGATGAGGCGTGGTGCGCGCGTCGCGCAGCCGCCAATCCGCTGCGATCGCCCATGAGCATTTACGAGATGCACTTGGGTTCGTGGCGCAAGAAACGCAAGGCCGAGTCCTTCTCCTATCTCGAATTGGCTGGGCCGCTGATTGATTATCTGCGGCGGATGGGTTTCACGCATGTGGAATTTATGCCCGTCGCGGAGCATGCCTATTACCCGTCGTGGGGTTATCAGGTGACCGGTTTCTACGCGCCCACCAGCCGTTACGGCACGCCCGATGATTTTCAACACCTCATCAACGCGCTGCACGAGGCGGGCATCGGCGTGTTGATGGACTGGGTGCCGGCGCATTTCCCGCGCGACGACTGGGCGCTGGCGCGCTTTGACGGCACGGCCTTGTACGAGCATGCCGATCCACGGCGCGGCGAGCATCCTGATTGGGGCACGCTCGTGTTTGATTTTGCCCGCAACGAGGTCCGCAATTTTCTCGTCGCCAACGCACTTTACTGGTGCGACGTCTTTCACGTGGACGGCCTGCGCACCGACGCGGTGGCTTCGATGCTCCACTTGGATTACTCGCGCAAGCCCGGCGAGTGGGTGCCCAATATCCACGGCGACAATCGCAACCTCGACGCGGTGGAATTTCTGCAGCAGGCCAATCAACTCATCCACGACGATCATCCCGGCGTGGTGACCATCGCGGAGGAATCCACCAACTGGCCAAAGGTCACGCGCCCGGTGGAAGAGGGTGGACTGGGTTTCACCTTCAAGTGGGACTTGGGTTGGATGCACGACACGCTCCAGTTTTTCCAGCACGACCCGGTGCATCGCCAGTGGCATCAGGACAGCCTGACCTTTTCGACGTCGTATCAGCGCAATGAAAATTATCTGCGCCCGCTCTCGCACGACGAGGTAGTGCACGGCAAACGCTCGCTCTTGGGCCGCATGCCCGGCGATGACTGGCAGCGCTTCGCCAATCTGCGTGCGTTGTTGGGCAGCCAATGGTGTCTGCCGGGCAAGCAACTGATCTTCATGGGCGGCGAGTTCGGGCAATCCGCCGAGTGGGACGAGAACGGCGAGCTGCATTGGGCGTTGCTGGGGCAAGGCCCGTACCATTGCGGACTGCAACAGTACGTGGCGGATCTCAACCGTGTTTACAAACAGGAACCCGCCTTGTGGGATGCAGATTACGAGGAGGGCGGATTTTATTGGCTGGATTGCAACGACCGCAGCCAGAGCGTGCTGACGTTCATCCGGCAAAACACCGACGGCACTCGCCGCGTGCTGGTGTTGCTCAATCTCACGCCCGTACCGCGCTACGCATATCGGGTGGGCTTGCCGTGCGGCGGGTTTTGGCGGGAGTTGATCAACAGCGATGCGGCGAGTTACGGCGGCAGCAACTGCGGTAACCACGGCGGTGTTCAAGCCCAGCCCGTGCCGTGGCACGCGCAGCCGTTCTCGGTTGAATTCATCCTGCCGCCGCTGTCCTGCGTGATTCTCAGCCCAGAGTGAGCGCGACGTCAGCGCAGGCTTTCCAAGTGCGCCACCAGATTGGGCGGGTTCCACCAATGTTTAATCCCGGCATCTGCCGCGATGACACCGGCGGCGTTGTAGCCGCACAGTCCGGTGATGTTGCCGCCGGGATGCGTGGAGCCGCCGCACAAATAAAGCTGGCCGATAGGCGTGCGGTAATTGCCCGCGCCGGGAAACGGGCGGTGATGGCCCACCTGATCGTTGGAGAAAGCGCCGACGAGCAGATCGCCATCGGTCATGTTGGGCAGCGTCGCGACGGTGTCGGCGGGCGATAACGCAAACTGATCCAGTACACTGGCGCGCAGGTTGGGCGCGTAGTCCGCCCAGAAATCCAGGAGCCGTTGTGCGTGCGCGGCCGTTTCCCTCTTCCAATTTGCGGCATCCCCGCGCAGTGCAAATGGAAGTTTCTCCCAGAGAAATGCCGTGTGCTGATGCGGCGGTGCCTGCGAAGGATCATGCAATGTGGGACAGGCGCCCCACGCGACGGTGTCGGGAATCTCGCCGCGTTCATGCGCGCGAACGATGTCGTGGAATTGGCCAAAGCGTTCGAGGCCGAGGATGGTCATGAAAGGCGGCTCATCGAATGGGCCATATTGCGGCGGCGCATCCAACGCGACATGCAATCCAAACAGCGGCGCCAGCAGGTTGTATTGGAAACCCGCAGCCTGTGCGCGCAGGGCAGCGGGCACAGATTCGGCGGGCAACAATTGCAGAAAAGTCTGCTGCGGGTTTAGTCCGGAGACGACAGTCTGCGCGTGGATGACCTCGCCGCTGTTTAATTCGACGCCGACGGCGTTGCCGTTGTGCAGGAGGATGCGGGTGATTGACACCCCGCAACGGATTTGGCCGCCGTGCTGTTCGATGGCCGCCACCAACGCGCGGGCGAGGTTGGCCGAGCCGCCGATACAGAGCTGGGCCTTGCGCGGCGAGGCGAGCAGGGCGGGGATGGCATGGCCAAATCCGCGCTGGCGCAGATCAATTTCGCGCAGGCCGTTGAAGAAGAGGAGCCCGGCGCGGATGGTGTCGTTCTCAAACTCGCGCGTGACAAATTCCAGCGGCGAGCACGCGGAGACATCCAAGAGTCGGCGACCTGCGGGAGTGCGGTTGAGTAGCGCGCGGCGTTGTTCGCGCGGCAACGGGGGCGATTGCGCTTCGGCGGCGAGGATGTCGGTGGCGATCGGGCGGAACTCATCCATCCAACGGCGCAACGTCACGGCATCCTGTTTGGAAAAGTTGGCGAAGGAGGCGATGGTGCGTTCCGGATCCACCCACCATTCCAACCGGCGACCGTCGCGGCAGAGCAGGGCGACATTGAGGGCAGGCTCCACATACCGCGCGCCGAGCGATTCCAATTCCAGATCGCGATACCATGGCATGGCGGTGATGCCGCGATGAAAGAACGAGTGGGGATTGTGGAGAAAACCCGGCAGGTGCGGGTTTTCTATCGTGGCCAATCCACCGCCTGCGACGGGGCTTTGTTCCAGGCACAGCGTGCGCAGTCCGGCGCGCGCCAAATAGGCTTGGGCCACGAGTGCATTGTGTCCGCTGCCGAGGAAGAGGATGTCGCAGGAGGCGCTCACGGGGTTGGAAGCTGTCAACAAACGGCTGTGAATAGGGTTAACATCAATTGGTTGCCGCGCGTTGCCCGAGTCGGTCTTATGAGGCGAAAAGGTGGGTTCGTCAGCGAAAAACTTTGACTTTGCGGGGCATGAGGCGCTACAAACTGGGCTCACAGGAGGAATCGTACCGGAGGTGATCAGATGGATTTCCCGTTGATACTGGCTGCGGAAGCGGCCAAAAGACCAACTATTCGTTTTGTCTGGGAGGAAGTGGACCCGGTGGGCTTGGGCATCATCGTGCTCTTGCTCATCCTATCCATGTGCGCGTGGGGCGTGATGGTGTACAAGGCGCTGCAGATGCGCCGCGCGCGCAAGTACAACGATTATTTTCAAGACGGCTTCCGCTCGCAGAACACCGTCACCACGATGTTCGAAAAGCGCATCACGGCGGAGGGCTGTCCGATGTTCACCGTCTATCAGGATGGCTGCCAGGCGTTGGAGCAGCGTTTAAAACAAGGACAGGGCGAACGGGCCAAGGCCGTTTCGATCAAGGCCATGGAGCACATCAAAGGCGTCATCGAAGCATCAGTTGCCCGCGAGGCCATCCGTTTGGAAAGCGGGTTGATCCTGCTGGCGGTGGCCGTGAGCGGTTCACCCTTCATCGGTTTGTTCGGCACGGTGTGGGGCGTGATGGAGGTGTTCAGCGGCGCGGCACAGGCGGGCAGCGCATCGCTCACGCACGTCGCGCCCGGTGTGGCCTCGGCGTTGGCCACCACGTTGGCGGGACTGCTCGTGGCGATTCCTTCCATGTTTGGCTACAACTGGCTGGTTCATAATTTGCGCGTACACAACGTGGGGCTGGACAACTTCGCGCAGGAGTTTGTTGCGCGGATGGAGTCCGAGTGTTTGGAGGACAGGCCGGGAACCCGGACTGCAGAACGCACTGCGGCCAGCAATCCGAGCGCTTCCAGTGCCGCACCGCGCACGCGCGCGCATGAGACTCGAGTGCATGAGACCGCCATGGAAGGCGTGGAAAGCGGGGTGAGTTGATGGCCATCCGACGTGTTTCCAAACGCAACGAGCTGGTGACGTTGAGCGATATCAACATCACGCCCATGCTCGATTTGGCGTTCGTGCTGCTCATTATTTTCATCATCGCCACGCCGTTGCTGGAGCAGGGGATGAATCTGAATCTGCCCAAAGGCGGCGACACCGAGGCGCGCCTGCCCGAGATCAAACACACCATCGACATCACTCCGGCTGGTCAATTCCGCCTCGACGGCCGGCAGGTTGGAATGCCCGCGATGGAGCAGGAACTGGTGCGCGCCTTTCGTGGCAACACCAACATGGTGATTTTCATTCGTGTGGATGAGGAAGGCCGCAACAAACATTTGTACGAGGTGATTGACATGTGCCAGCGCAACCAGATCACGCGGTTCTCGCTGCGCACACGTCCGCGCACAGGATGAACCGGCTCCGCAAAAAATGTTACGCCTTCTCGGCGGGCGTGCACGCGCTGCTGATCGCAGCGGTCGTGTTTGGACTGGCGTTTGCCACCAGCAAACAACCGGTTCGCGCCACGCGGGTGATCACGATGAGCATTGATGGTGCGCCTCCGTTGGGCCTCAAAGCCGACCCGACAACGGCGCGCCGTGTGGAGACGTCGCAGCCAGCGCAGCCGACTCCGCCAACGCCGGAACCACAGCAGCCGAGTCCTCCGCAGCCGCCACAACCGCCCACGCCATCGCAGCCGGATCCGCCCACGCCGCGGCATGTGGAAAAGGCGACGCCAAAGACGGTCGAGAAAACCACGCCCAAGGGGCCGGATAAAGTCACGCCACGTGCGGTTGATAAATCCGCCAACAAGACTGCGCCCAAAGAGAACAGCCGTCCCAAGCCCAACATCAGCACGAAGGTGGTCGAGCGTCCCAATCCCAATGTGCCGAATGCGAAGAGCGGCGGGCCTTCGCATGCCACCAAGCTGGCGTCACTCGTCAATCCCAACGCGGTGGGCTCGTTGCGCGGGCAGATGTCGGACGGCGTCAACCCGATCTCCTTCACGCCGGGTGCTTCCAGCTATTCTGGCTACGAAGGGCTGGTCGTTCAGATTTATCAGGAGGCTTGGAAGGCGGGCGGTTGGCCGAGACAGTTTTACACCGAGATGGTCACGGTGCGCGTGGTGATCTTGAAGGATGGCAGCGTGAAATCTGCTGCGGTGGTAAAACGGTCGGGGCGGGCGCCGCTGGATGAAACGGTGCAACGCGCCATTAACACGGTGCAGGCCATCGGCAGGCCGTTTCCTGCCGGGGTGAAGGAGACGCAGCAGACCTTCACCATCAATTTTGAAATGCGGAATTAACCGAGTGAGGGGACAATGAGAAAATTGGTTGTATCAATGAGGCTGGGTGTTTGCGTCGCAGCCATCCTGTGTTTTGGAAATCTGTTTGGTGCCGATAGTCAGCCGCTGACAGTGATTGGTGCGGTGGATGACGAGAAGCTGGTGCCGATCGCCATCAAGGGTTTTACCGGCGAGGTGGCGGCCGTGTTGCGCTTCGACTTGGAAGTGCAGGGGTTCAAAATTGTGGCGGACAAGGATGCGCGGTTCATCTTGACTGGCGACAACGCCGGCAATGTCAACGGCGCGCTGCAAGATGCGGCCAAGGCGTATCTCTTCAACAAATCTTACGAGGGCGGTGCAAAGCGGCTGCAGGCGCACACGCTTTCCGACGATGTGGTGCAGGCGGTGCAGGGCGTGCCCGGCGTGGCGCGCACCCGGGTCATCTATCGCATGGTGACAGGCGAACGCTCGCGGGAAATCTATGTCGCAGATTTTGACGGGCACAGTCCCATGGCGCTGACCACAGACGGGCGGTTGGCAGGCGCGCCCACGTGGGGAACACGCAACCAGAAGGTTTATTACACCTCCTATCAGGTCGTGAATGGTTTGGAGAACCCGACGATCTTGGAGCACAACCTGGCCAATGGCAGTCGCCGCGTGTTCGCGCGGTTCATGGGATTAAACACGGGCGCTGCGGTGGGGGGCGACGGGCGTGTGGCGTTTGTGCTTAGCAAAGGCGGCAGTCCGGACATCTATGTCGCGGGTGCGGGTTGGGATTTCATGAATGACAAAGGCGATGGCAACTTGCTGCGCATCACCAACACGCTGGAAGGCGAGTCCAGCCCCACTTGGTCGCCCGATGGTCAGTGGCTTTGCTTTGCGACCACCATCAACAAGCGTCGTGTGCTGGTGAAAGCTTCCTCCCGCGGCGGGCCGATGATGCAGATCTCCACGACGGGCGTGCTGTCGCCTTCGGAGCCGTCGTGGTCGCCGGATGGCAAGTGGATCGCCTTCACGACGCAGATGGGAGATTTTAACATTTGCGTGGTGCCGGCTGAAGGCGGTGAGGCCAAGGTGCTGGCGCGCGGAGAGGATCCGTCGTGGGCGCCCAACAGCCGCACGATCCTATTTTCTTTGCGGGGTGTGAATAAGAGAGGGCTAGGGTTGCTTGACGTGCCCTCCAAGCAAGTTAGATTGCTGCCGTCTTTCGCGGGCAGCGCATCGCAGGCCGAGTGGGCCCGCTAAAGACAGTTCAGCAAGGAGTAAAGGAGGAAACAATGAGTGGACACATGCATTTTCTAACACTGACACTGGTCAGCACCGTTTTCATCGCTGGGTGCAAAACATCCGGGCCGGTGGATTTGACCCAGATTCCCAAAGGCAAAACGGTTGTGACTGGAGGAGGCGGCACCATCCCACCCGGCGGTGGCACGGACAACAAAGGTCCCGGTGGCGGCAACACGCTCCCCGATGGGAATAATGTCAACACGACCAATCGTCCCGGCGGCAAAGGAGGCGATGGTGGCAACACGGGCGGTGATCCGGTGGTGGACTATCGCAACCCGATTGTGGATCGCGCGTCGCTGTCGCCGCAGACGGTTCTGTTCGATTATGACAGCGCCAGTGTCCGCCCCAATGAGACCGCAAAGGTGGATGCGGTGGCGCAGTACTTGGCGAAGCAGCCGACGCACCTGCTCTTGATCGAAGGCCACTGTGATGATCGCGGTACCGAGCAGTACAACATGTCGCTAGGCGAAAAGCGCGCATTGGCCATCCGTGATCGCTTGGTGCAACTTGGAATCAACACTGATCGCATCAAGACTGTCAGCTACGGCGAGGAAGTGCCGGCGGCAACCGGCGTGGTGGATGCGGAGCGTTCACAGAATCGGCGCGGACAATTTGTGGTAGTCAAACCGGGGCCCATTCCTGCGGCTCCGTGATATCAAGGGGGAACAACAACATGAAGAAAATGAAAGCTGGAATATTCGCGATGGTGGCGGTGACGGCGTTGTGTGGCACTGCGTGCAAATCGCAGCGGCCAGATAAACTGACCATGATTCCCGGGGTGCGCACCATAGTGCAGAACCCGGCGACTGCCATACCGGCAGGTCCGGGGATTCCCACCACGCCACCTCCGGGCGGCACCGTGCCCAATTTGGGCGGTACGACTGGGACGCCCAATCCGTTGCCAGGTGGACCGGGAGTGACGGGCACCAATCGTGATCCGATGAACGCGGATTTTCCGTCGAACTTTGAGAACAACACACCGGACCGTCAGGCGTTCTTGGCGCAGATGGTGCATTTTGATTACGACAGCGCAATCATCCCGCCGGGCGACCTGCCAAAGATTGAGATTGTGGCGCGTCATCTCACGCAACAGACCAAGCACTTGATGGTGCTGGAAGGGCACTGCGACGAACGCGGCACCGAGCAGTATAATCTGTCGCTGGGCGAACGCCGGGCGCAGGCTATCCGTGACCAGCTCGTCAAGTACGGCATCAGCTCGGATCGCGTTCGCACGCTGAGTTTCGGCGAGGAGATTCCGCTGATCGAAGGCAACAGCGAATCGGCGCGGGCCAAGAATCGGCGCGGCGAATTCGTGTTGATGCTGCCCAAGCAATAGTCGCTGGCAGGATTTATCGGAGTGATTTCAAGAGGGGCCAGTGCGGCTCCTTTTTTTCTTTACTCCAAACTCCAAAGCCGTAGGCTGCTCCCCTCGGCAGAGTAGCGATTTTGGCAGGCTCAGTACCCGCTGAATAAGTTAGCTGAACTGCTGGGTCTAAGTTCTATGGAAAACACGACGTTGGCGTTCATCGGTATGTGGGAGGCGGTCATTATCATGGTCGCCATCCTGATTTTCTTCGGTGCGAAGAAGCTGCCGGAGCTGGCCGCAGGTTTGGGCAAAGGCATCCGTGAATTCAAGAAGGCGTCCAGCGATTTTGGCGATGAAATTCATCGTCCCTACACACCGCCCCAGCCACGCATCGATGCGCAGACCACGGCTTCTGCCACAGTTGAAGCGGGCAAAGAGGCTGCAAAGCCTGCTGACACGGGCACCACTCCCGCCTCAAAGGCGTAGGTTTTCAGTCCCGCCTTAACCAATGGCTTCAGAGCCTGAAGGTAAGCAAAACTCTGCTGACGCAGAGCTCGGTTCCACGTTAGAAACGGGGACGCATTCTCCGTTGCCCAGCGAGATTCCGGCAACTCAATCGCAGCAGCCTGAACTTCCGTTGGGTGACTCCGCTTCCTCGACACCCGCACAAGTCTCGTCGCCTGTGAGCGAGGTGCCCTCCGAATCTTCCGCCACGCAGGCTGCGACTGATGCCGTTCACGAGGCCGATCACGGAACGGGCGATGCGGATCACGCACATTCCACGGATGTCCCCGCGCACTCGAATGATCCTTATCATGACGAGTATCATCATGCGCATGGTGACTACTACCACGACGAATCTCATCACAGCACCGCATCGGGTGAATCCCAATACCATCATGGGGGTGAGAGTAGTTCGACAGAGACTTCCGGTTCGGTCGGTGGCGGGGACAGTGGAACATCTGATTCGAGCGATATCTTTGGTGGCCCCATCAAACCATTTCTGGAGCACCTCGAAGACCTTCGCTGGGTGCTCATCAAAACCGTCTCGGCCGTTGTCATCGGGATGGTCATTGCCCTGGTGGCCTCCAACTACATCATCCAGATTCTCACGTGGCCGCTAAAGTTGGCTGAGGATTTTCATGAGGTAGGTGGGACCGCCTCGGACATCGTCAAGCGAGTTTTCAAATCGAGTAACACCACGGAGGACTGGCGGCAGATGACCAACCGAACGGTTCCAGTAATGTTCGGCACGAACGAGGTGTTCACGATTAAAGCGCAGGATGCCTGGCTCTCATTTGGTGTCACCAACAAGGTGGATGCCCTCGTATTTACACCCATCACCGTCCCCGACGGCAACGGCAGCACCAACCGTTTTCTGGCGTTGAAACTAGTGGAGACCGCAGAGCACGTTCCACGGAATCTGGTGATTCTGAAAAACTATGGACCGCTCAATGCCTTCATGGTGGCGCTCAAGATCGCCCTCTACGGTGGCCTTGTCCTTTCCATGCCGTTCGTGATCTTCTTTCTCGCCCAGTTCATCTTGCCCGCATTGCGCGTCCGCGAAAAAGATTTTCTCTATCGTGTCGCCGGCTACGGAACGGCGCTCTTCATACTGGGCGTGCTCTTCTGTTACTTCGTCGTGATGACACTCACCATCCTCGTCTCGGTGGGCTTCTCCGACTGGTTGGGTTTCCGTGCCGACGAATGGCGTGCGGAGGAGTACATCAGCTTCATCTGCAAATTCATGATTGGCATGGGCCTCGCCTTTGAGCTACCGCTGGTGCTGCTGACGCTCGTCAAGATCGGCATCCTCAATTACCGTCGCCTCTCCGAGTGGCGCATGTACGCGGTGATCGCCAACCTCATCATCGCCGCGATTGCCACCCCGTCGCCCGATCCATTCACGATGTGCGTCGTAGCTGTGCCCATGCAGATCCTGTATGAGCTGAGCGTGTTCATCGCGTGGCGCTGGCATCGTGCCGCTGAAAAGTTGAAAGCCCAGCAACCTGCGGCTGATTAGGCCGAGGGGGAAACTCGGAGCACGCACATGTCCTCGCTGCGCCTCGCTTCCCCCTGCAAGATCAATCTGATTCTGAACATCCTCGGCCGGCGCACCGACGGATTTCACGAGTTGGAAACCATTTTCCAACCCGTGCCCATCTGCGACGAGTTGCATTTCCAAACCACGCCAGCAGGCGTGCAACTCACCTGCAGCAATCCAGAGTTGCCCGTGGATTCCCGCAATCTTGTCCATCGCGCAGCGAGCGCATTCTTCGCTGCTCATCCCGGTGCGGCGCATGGCGTGCAAATTCATTTGGTCAAACACCTGCCGCTGGCCGCAGGGCTGGGCGGTGGCAGTGCCAATGCCGCCATCACACTGCGCGGATTGAACGAACTCTTTGGCAAGCCGCTCGCCGCCGAAAAGCTTCAAGAGTTGGCGGCGCGATTGGGATCCGATGTGCCGTTTTTCTTGCAGGACAATCCCGCGCTGGCGACCGGTCGCGGCGAGTTGGTGCAGCCGTTGCCTCCATTTCCCGCGCTCAAAAATGCGGGACTGCTGCTCGTTCATCCGGGCTTTGGCGTCAGCACACCGTGGGCGTATCAGCAATTGGCAAAGCATCCCAATGCGCTCAATGGCCAGCCAGGCCGTGCCGCGGCACTCGCTGACGTCTTGCAAACAGGAACGCTCAGTGCGGTTGCGCCGCTCCTGTACAACTCGCTGGAGGCGCCCGCGTTTGTGAAATATCCGCTGCTGCCACTCATCAAAGATTTCTTTTTGGCCAATGGCGCAGTCGCTGCGTTGATGAGCGGCAGCGGATCCACTCTGTTTGCACTCGCGCCCAACATCGGTGCGGCGCAGTCGTTGGATCTGCAATATCGCCAGCGCTTCGGCCCAGCCGGTTGGTCGTGCACCGCCTTGCTTTAGCCCTGCGCCGCCGATACCCTCGCGCGCATGGATGAATTGCTCCGGCTGCTTCGCCAGAACGCTTCGCTGAAACCTTCGCAGATCGCCGCGCTGCTGAATTTGTCCGAGGGGCAGGTGACCGAGCGGATTGCGACATACGAAAAGAACAACATCATCCTCGGCTACCGCACGGTCATCAACGAGGAGGCGCTGGACATTGATGTGGTGCGCGCTGTGATCGAGGTGAAAGTCACGCCTGAACGCGACGGCGGATTTGATCGCGTGGCCGAGCGCATCGCCCGCTTCGACGAAGTGCAGTCCTGCTATCTGATGAGCGGGGGCTATGATTTATTGGTGGTGGTGGAGGGCAACAATCTGCGGACGGTGGCCAGCTTCGTGACGGAGAAACTGGCGACGATGCCCGGCGTGATTTCGACAGGCACCCATTTCATGCTCAAGCCGTACAAGGAACTGGGCGTGATAATGGGGACTGCGCCGACTGACCAAAAGCTGGCAGTCTCGCCATGACGGCGCAGCACTAGCAGCAGCGCCGGATGCCGCGATAGCGTTCTTCGGTCAGCTTCGCAAAACGCTCTTTCTCTTCGGCAGGCGTGGGCGCGGCGTCGCAAGTCGAGATAGGCTTTGTGCGTTCCATCTCCGCCTCGCCGGACAATTCTTTGGCGAGCAGAAACAGCAGTCCTGCCACATTGAACCACCGCACCGGCTTGCCTTCGGCCACCGCATGCTCGGGCAGCCACGTCGGCGGTGTCTCATGCAACTCGGCGAGCTTCTTGCGAGCGAGCAGGAGAATCCACTCGCGCAGGCTCAACAGAAAAATGGCGGCGACCAGTGTGAGAAAAAATGCGGTGACACCCGCATCGAGCCGGTTGTTGAAGGTGAGCGTGCGGTTCCTACGCAAGGCGGCTTGCGCAGCGGTAATCTTTTTCTCATCACCACTGGACTGCGCTTCGGTGGCGGTGCGTTCCAGCGAGGGGCGTTTCTCCTCAAGCTGCCGCGCGATTTGCAGGAAGCCGATGGACGGATAGTTCGGCCGCGTTTCTACGTGCCAGATTTTCTGCACGGCCGCCGTGCCCGTCACCGCCAGCAGCCAGCAAAGCGGCAGCAGTGTGACCAACGCAAACGCGGTGGAACGGCGCGGCGCACCGGGTTGAGTGGCGGGTTGAAGGGACATCTTCAAAATCACGGTCGTGGCGAGGCACAGTGCCGTGGCGGCGAGCAATTGATTGGCGATGCCAAAGATGGGCCAGAGCGCTTTGATGCCACCGTCGGGATCATGCACAGCGGCGATCAGAAAATAACCCCACGCGCCGACGACCAATCCGCTGGCCAGCAAATTGGAACCGAGGTTGCGGACGTTGCCCAGCGGTTTCCAAATGTGCCCGAGCACGTCCTGCAACAAGTAGCGGCCCACGCGCGTGCCCGCATCGAGCGTGGTGAGGATGAAGAGCGCCTCGAACATCAACGCGAAGTGGTACCAGAGGGCCAGCCATTTTTCCCCGACAACCCGGGAAAAAATCTGGGCCATTCCCACGGCTAGCGTGGCAGCGCCGCCGGTGCGGCCGTAAAGATTGTCCTCCTGCACTTGGCGCGCGAGATTGGAAAGCGTCTCCGGTTGCAACGCGAAGCCCATGGACTGCACTTTGGGGACGATGATGGCCGCCGCGGCGGCTTCGTCGGCACCGGGTGGCTTTGGGATGTTCATGGCCAGATACACGCCCGGGTCCAGCGTGCATGCGGCGATGAGCGCCATGATGGCCACCAACGATTCCAGGCACATTGCGCCGTATCCCACGGGTCGCGCGTAGCCTTCGCGTGTGATGATTTTGGGTGTGATGCCACTGGAGATGAGCGTGTGAAATCCTGAGATGGCACCGCAGGCGATGGTGATAAAACAAAACGGAAAGAGCTTGCCCGGCACGACGGGGCCGGAGCCGTCCACGAACTGGGTTAGCGCGGGCATCTTCATTTCCGGCAACACCAGCAACACACCCAGTGCCAGCAGAAAAATGGTGCCGAGCTTCATGAACGTGCTGAGATAATCGCGCGGCGCCAGCAGCAGCCACACCGGCAGCACGCTCGCCGCGAAGGCGTAGCCGACGACCGACCACGCCAGCGTGGGGGCATCCAGCTTGAACCACTCTTTCAACGTGGCGTGGCCGGAGATGAATTGCCCACCCCACACGGCCAGCAACAGCAGCGTTACGCCGATGACCGACACCTCCAGCACCTTGCCCACGCGCCACCAGCGCAGGTAGCCGCCCATCAACATCGCGATGGGGACGGTCGCGCCCACGGTGAACACGCCCCACGGACTTTCCGCCAGCGCGTTGACGACCACCAGCGCCAGCACGGCCAACAGAATAACCATGATCGAAAGGATGGCCATCACACCGATCACGCCGGCAGTGCTGTTGAGTTCTTCCTTCACCATTTGGCCGAGCGATTTTCCGTCGCGGCGCATGGAGCAAAAGAGGATCACGAAATCCTGCACTGCGCCGCCGAGCACGACGCCGATGAGAATCCACAGTGCGCCCGGCAGATAACCAAACTGCGCCGCGAGCACCGGCCCCACAAGTGGGCCCGGCCCGCTGATCGCCGCGAAGTGGTGGCCAAAGACGATCCACTTATTCGTCTTCACAAAATCGCGGCCGTCCTCGTGCACCTCGCAGGGCGTGGCGCGGCGGTCATCCAACGCCAGCACGCGGGCCGCGATCCACTTGGAATAAAACCGGTAGCCGATGGCGTAGGTGCAGATCGCCGCGATGAGGAGGTAAGCTGAATTGACCGGCTCGCTGCGTTTGAATGCGATCGTGGCGTAGGCTCCCGCGCCCAGCAGCGCCACGATCACCCACACAAAGACGGCAAGGAACTTCTTCATTCAGTTTGCGGTGCTGACGCGCGAAATCAGCGCGCGCAGGCTACGCGAAGTGAACCCGCCGAGCAATCCCGCAGTCAGCGGCCAGCACACGCTGGCACTCAGAGCTGCGCCATCGCGTGGTCGAGCGCAGCGAAAAGTTGCCCCATCGTCTCGGGCGTTTCGTCGCCCATGTTGGAGAGGCGGAAGGTGGTGCCCTTGATTTTTCCGTAGCCGCCGTCGATGAGGAAGCCTTGCTCCTTCACGAGCTTCTGCAACTTGGCCGCGTCCACCGTGCGGCCGCCGGGCTTGGCGCCGTTGTTGACGCAGGTGAGCGTGATGGATTCATAGCCGGTCTCCGGGAAGAGCGTGAAGCCGTGGCGCGCAGCCCAGTCGCGCGTCATCTGGTTCGTCTTCGCGTGGCGCGCGTAGCGGTTCTCCAATCCCTCGGCGAAGAAGTCATCGAGCTTGCTCGCGAGGGCGTACACGTGGCTGATGCTCGGCGTACTCGGCGTCATGTGATCCGCCGCGTTTTTCTGGAACTCAACGAAGTCGAAGTAGTAGCCGCGATCTTTCGCAGTCGCAGCCCTCGCGAGCGCGGCGGGTGATGCGGTGAAGACGGTGAGGCCGGGCGGCAATGCGAATGCCTTCTGCGTGCCGGCGAGCAGCACATCAATGCCGAGCGCGTCGAAGTGGATCGGCAGCGCGGTCATGGAGCTGACGGCGTCCACGATGAACATCACGTCGGGATATTTCTTCTTGAGCGCGGCAATCTCCGCCAGCGGGCTCATCGTGCCGGTGCTGGTCTCGTTGTGGATGAGCGTGAGCGAATCGAACTGGCCGGTGGCGAGCTTGGCGTCAATCTGCTCCGCGCGGATGGGCGAACCCCACGGCACTTGCAACGCCTCGGCGTCTTTGCCGCAGCGCTTGGCGACATCGAGCCACTTGTCGGAGAAAGCGCCCTTCATGCAGTTGAGTACCTTTTTCTGCGTGAGGTTGCGCAGCGAACCTTCCATCACGCCCCACGCGCTGGAGGTGGAGAGATAGGCGAGCTGCTTGGTGCCGAGCAACGTCTGAAGCTGCGGCTGGATCTTTGCGACGAGATCCTTAAAACCTTGGCCACGGTGACCGACCATCGGCTGGCAGAACGCCTGGAAAGTCTTCGCGCTGACTTCAACCGGCCCCGGGATGTGCAACTTGATGTGTGCCATAAAACTGGGGAGGCAGTTTTCTACAAGGCTCGCACCGACACAAGCGGCGTTTTGTTGCCGCGGCCAATTCAACGATGCGCGGCATCGGCTTCGGCCAGTTGCTGGACGTGGTGGAGGACGCGCAGGTGGATGCGGTGGATGATGAAATCCGACCACGGCGTCCAGTAGCTCGCGGGCCAGAGATGGTGCTGATACCACGTGGTGCCTTCCAATCGTGTGCGTCCACCGGGCAATGGTTCGAGGCGAAACTGGCCGGCGCGCGAGACGAGAAAGCCGTTGAGATGCGGCGGGTGCACGGCGGCAAACGGCGTCCATTCCTGCATTGGCGGCGGATTGGAGGTGACGGAAAACCGGAGCAGTCGCGGCGCGTCCCACACCTCGATGGGTTCAACAAATGCGCCGGTGGAAAACACACAGTGCCGGATGGCGCCGACACCGGTGCCTTGGATTTGTGCGCGCAGCGGATAGGCGACGCCAGCGCGGAAAAGAAGTTCAGTCGGCGGCGGCAATTCCGGAAAGCTGACGACGTGACGCCAGACTTCTTCGGGCGGTGCGTTCACTTCGATGGCGGAGCGGACGGCGATGAGCGGCGCGGGCGGATGATCAAGCCGTTCTGCGGCCATCAAAACCGGCAGGGCAATCAAGGCGGCGCAATAAAGCCGGGGCGCTTCCAGATTTGCCCAGTGTTGTTTCTGGATGAAGTGGCCAAGGACACCGCCGGTCAGTGCCACCAAAATTCCCAGAGGCGCAGCCATGAGCAGACAGATCACGCCTTCCATCGCCAGCGCGAAGAGAAGGGCGCTGATGAGCGCGACTGAACACAAGGCGACAATCAGGCAACTGCCCAGGTTGCGCGGGCGATGATAGCCGTGCAGCAACACGGCGCTGAGTCCCAGAAAAAATGGCACGCCCACGAAGAGAGTCCAGCCGTAGTCGCCCAGCGTTTCGGTGGCGATGTAAATCAGCGGCAGGGCCAGCAGTGTGTTGAGCAAGAGCGCCAGTGCTGCGCTGCCCATGGGATGATCGGGGATCCAACGGTCCAACATTGCTTTGAGCCGGCCGGCGTCAGCCTGTGGTGGTGTTTCGCGTTGCGCCTTGGAAGGCAGCAGGGCGAGGAGCAGGAAGAAGAAGAGGTTGATGAATGGCGGAAAGAAAAACACGACCAACCAGATGGGCAATCCTGCTGACCGCAGTCGCCGCACGGTGAGCGCCGCACCCGCCCAGATGAAGGGCAGGGCGACCCCCATGAGAGTGGCGAAGAACGGCAGGTCGTCCTGCAGCGGCACCGTTTGCTGATGGAAGGGGATGGGATACTCAAAGATCGACCAGCGTGGGCGGTGAAAGATTCCTTCGGCGATGAGTCGGTCGAGATTGTATTTGATGGCGAAGAGGATGGCGCCGGCCAGCACGAATGGCCCGCGGTCCAGCGCGCCTTCCCATCGCCAGAGATCGCGGAAATGGAATCCATTCATACAGGCAAGCCGCGCTCGATGCGCAGCGGATCAACGGATGTGGATGGTGCCACCGTCCACCGGATAGTTGCAGCCGGTGATGAAGGAGGCTTCGTCGGTGCAGAGAAAGAGCGCGACGGCAGCGACTTCCTCGGGCTTGCCCATGCGGCCCACGGGTTGGTACTCGGAAAGTTTCTGGAACATCTCCGCTTCGCGCCCGGGATAATTCTTGGCGATGAAACCGTCCACGAAAGGCGTGTGGATGCGGCCGGGAAGGATGGCATTGCAGCGGACGTTTTGCCGCAGGAAATCCTTGGCGACGGCGTAGGTCATCGAGAGTACGGCACCTTTGCTGGTGGAATAGGCGAAGCGATCGTTGATGGCCATCACGCTGACGGTGGAGGCGATGTTGACGATGGCACCGCCGCCGTGCGCGGCCATGTGGGCGACGCCCGCTTGCAGGCAGTTGTAAACGCCCTTCACGTTCACCGCCATCACGCGGTCAAAGTCCGCCTCGGTGGTGTTGACGACGTTGCCGACGTGCGCGATGCCCGCGTTGTTGACCAGCAGATGCAGGCGGCCGCGTTCGCGCGCCAGATTCTCAAAGAGCGATTTCACCTCCGCCTGTTTCGTGACATCGCACGCGTGCACGGCCGCCGAGCCGCCGGCGGCTTGGATGTCGCGCACGGTCTGGGCACCGGCGTCGGTGTTGGTTTCCAAGATGTCCACGTGCGCGCCCTGCTTGGCAAAGGTCTGCGCGATGGCTCTGCCGATGCCGGAGCCGCCACCGGTGATCACTGCGTTCTTTCCTGTCAGGCTGAACATGCGTGCGACTTTCGCCAAGTGCCGGTGCGGGCGCAAGGGTTTCGTCGCTCAAATTTGGGCAACAAAAAACCCGGCGATGACTCGCCGGGTTTTGGAAAGCAGAAACGGTTACGCGAACAACTTGTCCACGCTCTGCGCCTTCACCAACTCGCGCGGCTGGTTGAGGTGGTTGTGCACGATAGTGTCCGGCGCGATGCCGAAGGCATGGTAGATGGTAGCGAGCAGCTCGATGGGATGCACCGGGTTCTCGTCGGGCGCACTGGCGGTCTTGTCGGACTTGCCATGGACATAGCCGCGCTTGATGCCCGCGCCGCCGATGACGCAGGTGTAGCAGTATGGCCAGTGATCACGTCCATTGGCGTCATTGCTGTTGCCGCTGGTGGAGAGACCTTTTTGCGGGCTGCGACCGAATTCGCCGATGGCCAGCACGAGCGTGTTCTCCAGCATGCCGCGCTGGTCCAGATCCGCGAAGAGTGCGGAGAGGCCGCGATCAAGCATGGGCGCGGATTGATTCTTCATGCGGGCTTCCAAGCCCACGTGCACGTCCCACGAATGATTGTCGGAGTTGGCGACCTTCGGCCAGACGACCTCGACCACGCGCGTGCCCGCCTCGACCAATCGCCGCGCGAGCAGACAGCTTTGACCAAACGTATTGCGGCCATAACGGTCGCGCGTCTTGTCGGTCTCCTGCGTGATGTCAAAGGCGTCGCGCGCACGGCCGCTGACGATGAGCGAGAGGGCGCGGTCGTAGTACTCGTTGAGATTGTACTTGGCCACGGCCTTGTCGATGTCCGGCATGGCGTCGTTGATGGCCGTGCGCAGTTTGGCGCGGCGACGCAGGCGATGGCTGAACACCTCCGGGCGCATCTGCAGATCGTCCACCTTGATGCGATCCATCTTGGCCAGATCCATGTCGTCGCCGGTGGGA
The DNA here is from genome assembly GCA_009695465.1 of Pedosphaera sp. Taxonomy (GTDB): domain Bacteria; phylum Verrucomicrobiota; class Verrucomicrobiia; order Limisphaerales; family UBA1100; genus SYLI01. Next base: position 34,579 of record SIAW01000003.1, on the reverse strand, counting down.
TAGAGATAGTACGGATCAAACGCCTTGCCCAAGAATCCGGCGGTGCCGCCTTTGCCCACCACGTTGCTCTCCTGCAGCGGACGGGGCATCATCACGAAGGGCAACATCGGCACATCCTGCGGTTTGAGGCGGACGATGTTGGAACCAAAGTTCGGGAAATCCTTCGGGCTGGGCGGCTCCAACTGGCCGGACGGGCTGACCTTGTCGGTCGTGTAACCGGTCATCATCTGATAGATGGCGGCGGTGTGATTGAAAAGTCCGTTGGGCGTGTAGCTGACCGAGCGGATCATCGTGAACTTGTCGTTCACCTGCGCCAGTTGCGGCATCAGCTCCGTGAAGTTCACGCCGGGTATTTTGGTCGGGATAGGCTTAAACACCGAGCGCACATTGTCCGGCGCGTCGGGCTTGGGATCCCACAAATCCAGATGCGACGGGCCGCCTTGCAGATAAAGCAGGATGACGCTCTTGGCCTTGCCCCAGCCGGGGCCACCGCCGATGGCGGCTTCCTTCGCGCGCGCCTGCAGCTCGAACATGCCGCCGAGGGATAGCCCCAGCAGCCCCGAGCCGCCCACGCGCAGGATGTCGCGCCGAGTCATGCCCAGATTTGCGTCGCACAGATCTTTTCCGAGTTCGCCAGGTACTCTAATCATTTGGTGCTCCTTTGATTGAAATTAGCGTCGTGGGTTGATTTGTCCAGTCTAGTGATTGAAGAGGAACGCTGGGTTGTTGATGAGCGCCCAAGCGATGTCCTGCGCGCCGTACAGCCGTTTGTTCAGCAATTGTTTGGCGCTCAAATCCGAGGCGCGTTTGAATTCCACCAGCCGCGGGTCCACTGCCAGCGGCAGTTGGGCGCGCGCCAGCTTGTCCTGCAAATCCTTCAACTCCGGATCAATGGGGCGCGGCTGTTTGGCGTCGGCCAGCGCCTTGGCGAACTTCTGCAACTCGCCATCTTGCCCGCGGTAGTATTCCATCAACGCCTGCTTCTGCTTGTCGTCGCGCTTGTCCGGCGCGATGGCGAACAGCTCCGCGATGTTTTTCGGGTGGCCAAAGCTGACGGGCTTGTTCGCGTCCGTGGCACCCAGCCGGAATTTGCCCAGCGCATGTTCCCCACTGTCAAACACCTGGCGCATCCGGATGAAGAGGATGATGCCGCCGTCATCCTCCGCCTTGTCCTTGAACTCAAATGAGGCGAGGTGATCCTTGCCGATCTCCGGCGAGATGGCCCAGCCGTTGTTCGCGCCCGGTGCCTGGCCGTCAATGGCCGTCTTCACGTCGTAGGATGCTTGGCTGAAATCGGCGCGGCCATTCTCCAGACTCATCCGGCGCTTGTCGGCGGGCTTGGTTTTGGGCGCCCACTCGATGTCCACTTCCGACAGCACAAAATTGCCGTCGTCCGCGCGGCCTGGGCCGTTCTTGGGCAGGCGCGAATCGGTCAGTGCCTCCAAGCGCAGACCGGTGATCTTTTTCAGATCCGTCTCGGCGGTGATGGTGTAGGTATCCTTGCCGCGCGTGCCGCTGGCAAAGATGGTTCCATTGGCGTCGGCCTCCAGTTTCGCGCCGGCAGTGGATTTGAGTTCCTTGATAGCCAGCCGCGTCCACGGCGTTTGATTGCCGCCCTTGGTTTGCCATTCCTGAAACTTGCCGAGAATGGTCACCTCATAGGCTTTGTGCGCTTTGTCTGCGGCGGCGACACGTTCCTGCTGCTGGCGATCCAATTCCTTTTCGCGTGGCTCAATCTGCTTTTGATAAGCCGTCAGAGAGGTCTGAGCCTCCTTGATGTCCGTATCACGCTGCGCCTCGCGCTTGGCGGTGACGGGTTTGAGGTCGGCCTCAAACTGCGTCAGTTCCTTTTGCACCACTTGATTGTTGCCTTCGATGTCGTTCATCAGACCCAACCCAGTCGCGATTTCCTTCTCGGTGGCGGGACGGTTGAGGATGCGCAGATACAACTCCTCGATGAGCCGCTTGTCGTCGGGCTGCGACTTGACCAGCTTGGAGATGGCGTTGTCCGAATCCGTGATGGCCATGTCCACCGTGGGGCCGGTGACCAGCGCCATCACCGGGCCGAGTTGCAGATCGTTGACGCGTTCGCATTCGCAAGCGCTCTCGCGCACGGGACGGCCGAGGTTGCCCAGAAATCCATCGGCCAACGCCACGCCCGCATCCGGCAACGCCGCCGCGCGGGTGCCCGGCGGCACACCGGGGATTTTGCTCTGCGTGCCAGTGGCAAAATAGATGGTGTCAAACAACACCTCGGCGGGCAGACGGCGCGGGGTGGCGTGCGAGTAATTGATGGTGTCATCCGCGTTCCATTTGTTGGAGGCGACGGAGAGCTGGTAGGCGCGCGATTTGCAGATGAGCTTGATGAGCTGCTGCACGTTGAATTTGCTGGTGATGAATTCCTGCGTCAACGTGTCGAGCAACTCGGGATTGCTGGCGGGGTTGCCCGCGCGGATGTCATCCAACGGCTCAATGATGCCCACGCCCAGCAGATAACCCCACAGACGATTGACGTAGCTGCGCGCGAAATAACGGTTGTCCGGCGAGGTGACCCACGACGCCATCTGCGTGCGGCGCGAGGCATCGGCCTTGGCGGCAGACTGCGCGGGGTAGGGGAATGTCGGCGCGGCGACAGCACCCGTGCGGTCATGTTTAATCTCGCCCTGCGCGAGATCCTCCACAATCTCAAAGAGCGGCTTGGCGCCTTCCACTGCGGTACCCTCGATATTGCGGGCACCGCTGGCCTCGTCTTTCTTGAGGCCGACGCGGGCGAAGTAAGCGGCCGTCTGATAATACTGATCCTGTGTCCAGCGCTCGAAGGGATGGTCGTGGCACTTGTTGCAGTTGAACCGCGTGGCCAGCCACAGGTGCGTGGTGTTCTCCATGATGGCGTCGGGCGCGCGCAGAATCTTGTAGTACGCCGCCGCCGGGTTCTCTTTGTTGGAGCCTGTCGCGGTGAGAATCTTGTAGGCGAACTCGTTGTACGGCGTGTTCGTCTTCACCTCGTTGCGGATCCAATCGCGGAACGCCACCGAACCTTCCGTGCCCAGGAACTTGCGGTTCACCTGCAACAGGTCGGCCCATTTGTTGGACCAGTGATCCACGAAAGGATCGCTGCCCACCAGCTTGTCAATGACCTCATCGCGCTTGACGCGCGTGTCGCGGGTGTCGGCGATGAACTGCCGCACTTGATCGGCCGTGGGCGGCAGGCCGGTGAGATCCAGATTCACACGGCGGAAGAACTCCGCATCGGTGCACAGATCCGACGGCTGGATTTTCATGCGCTGCCACTTGGCGGCGACCAGCTCGTCAATGCGGCCCCACGTCGGCGGCGTCTGCCAGACAAATCCAGTGCGGTCGCCCATCGCCGTGATGGTCGTCGCGGCATACGCGCCTTCGTAGCGCGCCAGTACCGCGGCCTCGCCCCGGCGCAGCACCGTGACCAGTGCGCCCTTGTCGGAGGTGGTGATGTCCATGTTGCCACTCTCGATGAATGACTCGGCCGTCACGTCGCGTTTACGCCCGTCGGCGTAGGTGGCTAACACCCGCATCTGCTGGCGTCCGCCAATCTGCTGCACCACGGGGTTGATGGGGAACAATTCGATGCCCGCCACGCGCACCGTGGACAAATCCAGTTTGGCGCCGCTGGCGATCCATTGATAGACGATCCGATACGCCTCGGAGCCGGGGCGGATGGCCTGCCCGCCCTCGTGCGGCACGCTGCCGGTGGATTTGAGCAGCATCAAACTGTCCTCCGGCGAGGCGACATTGACGCGGCGCGCCGACAGCTCATCCGTCAACGCGCGCACATCGTAAATGGGGTCGTACCCGCGCAGCGAGAGTTTGAACCCGCGCCTGCCGTCCTTGGCGCCGTGACAGGTGCCGGCGTTGCAGCCCGCCTTGGAGAGCGTGGGCATCACATCGCGCACATAGTCCACCGTGAACGGCTTGCCAAATCCCGTGACGCGCACAGTGGCCGTAGCCGTCTTGCCCGCGAAGGTGATGTCAATTTTGCCGTCGCCATCTTTGAGCGCCGTCAACCAGCCGCGCAGCGACGCATCCGCCACACCGCCGCTCACGGTCATCTTCACCATGCGCGTGACATCTACGGCCTCGCCGCTGGAGGACTTCGCCGTCACCAACATCTGCACGTGTTCGGTGCGATCGCGCAGCTCAATCTCTTTTGGGAAAATCTCCAGCGCGGCCACCACGAAATCTTTGGGCAAGGTTTCCAGCTTCAGCTCATCGGTCGTGAGACTGGCGACGGACTGATCGGCGACACCCACGACGGGTTTGCTGAGCGTGACGGGCATGTATTTTTTAATCACCGCACCGTCAGTGGCGTTGTGCAGGCGCACGTGACCGTCGGAGCCAGCCGCCGCGAGCGTCTTGCCATCCGGCGTGAAGGCCAGCGCGTAGATGCCGCTTTCCGCCACGTCCACCTTGGCGACCTGCTTCATGTTGTCGCTCTCAAATTTATCCAGCACGTTCTCCTCCTGCGGCGTGCGTTGGGCGGCGGGCTTGGCGTACAATTTCTGGACATCGGCGGGCACCGCCACCGCGGCGTCCACGGCCCAGATCACGACCTGTCCTTTGCCGTCGAGCGCGCTGGCGGCGGCGAATGCCTTGCCGTCTTTGCGATAGCGCACATCGCAGACGCGGCCGGGCATGTCCGTGTATTTGCGGATGAGATTGGCGTTGTCACCGATCTGTCGCGCGGTCTGGCGGAAGATGCGGAACACCTGCGGCGCGCCGTCGGAGCCGCCCACCAGAATGGTGTTGCGGTCCGGATGCGCGTCAATCGCGCCGATGCCGCCCTTGAGCGCACCCGGCGTGATGGAGGTGATGTTGTCGATGAACCGCGCGCTGGCGAAGTGCGTGAGCTTGGCTGTCATGTCGCGGCCGATGGAGACGAGGTGCTCGCCTTTGACATCAAAGGCGGTGCCCAACACCCAGTCGTTGTGCGCCCCTTGGAAGAAAATCTGTTTGCCGGTCTTGGCATCAATCGCGCGCACGGAGTTGTCGCCGCAGCCAAAGGCGATCGTGTTGCCATCGGGCGACCAGCACGCGCCGTACACCGTGTCGTAGCTCACCGCGTGGGAGAGCAGCAACGTCTGCTTCTCCATATCCCACACCTGCACCTCGCCCATGCGCGCCGGGCGTCCACCGGTGACGGCCAGCCGCTTGCCGTCCGGCGAAAAGCGGATGGACTCGATGCGCTCGGAAATGCCGACGAGCCGCGCCACCAAACCAGAGCCATCAGCTTTGTGCAGCAGCACCTCGTTGAAACCCGCCACCGCCAGCAGCGCGCCGTCGGGGGAATAATCCAGCGCCGTAATGGTCGGCGGCAGCGTGTACACCGGCGGATGAGCCGCGTCGTAAACCTGCTTGGTGGCTGCGGGGGAATCGTCCGTCGAGCCTTCGCTGATCCAGCGCGTGATGATCGCAATCTCTGTCGCGTGCAGCGGCTCTTTGCCTTTGGGCATCTCCACCTTGCCATCTTTGCCGGGCTGCAACATCGCCAGCAGATGACTCTTGGCCGCGTCCTTGGGCACGATCGCCGTCTTCTTGCTGTCGCCGCCCGCCAGCAGGCGTTTGAAATCGGTCATCACATAACCGCCCTTGTCTTTGGCCGGTTGATGGCAGCCTTGGCAGTTGGCCTGGAAAATCGGCCGGATGTCCTTGTAATAACTGACAGGCTTCACCTCCGCCGCTTGCAAAGCCACAGCCGTCACTAGAGATACAAAATGGATGCGTACCAACAGGGTCAACATAGTTAATTCGTAGCCGGTTGGACGGCGAGTGACAACGCAAATTCAGGATGCTTGCCGCTGATTTGACTGCACAATTTTGGCTGCAACATCACGGCCAAGCGCCCGTGGCGATCACTTGGCTGCCGGGAGCGCGGCGCGCAGGATGGGCAGCAGTGTGTCCGCCAATTTCTGGTGGCCGAGAGGATTGGGATGGCACTGGTCCGTCGTCCACGTTCCCACGTCCACGCCTTTGGTTTCCTGCTCGGTCCAGACGCGGAAGTGATCCGCCAAAGGCACCTTCATTTCCTGCGCCACGGCGCGGCAAGCCTCGACATATTTTTCCAGACGCAGATTGGGATGTTCGCCCGCGCCATTGGGTTTGGCGGCGCGACCCCAGCGCGGCTCGGTCATCAGGATGGGAACGATGCCTGCGGCACGCAGTTGCTTGACGAGGTTCACGAGATTGGCGCGATACTCCTGCACCGTCAGTCGCGGCTCGGTGCGGCCCACATCCACATAACTGTCGTTGGTGCCGTACATGATGACGACGATGGCCGGTTTGAGCGCAACAATGTCCTTGTCCAGCCGCGCCAACGCCTGATCGGTGCGCTCGCCGCCGATGCCGGTGTTGATCACCTCCACCGCGATGTCCTGCACGCGCAGTGTCGCCTCCACTCGCGCGGCAAAAGTTTCCTGCACCGTCACACCGCCGCGAACACCTTTGGTGATGGAATCTCCCAGCGCGATGATGCGGATGGGCGCGGCGTCGGCGGACAACAACACGGACGCACAGCACAGCAAGAGCAAACAACGCAGCGGGTTCATGACCGCATCTCAGTCGGCACGCGCAGGATTGTCCAATGGAAAACCACTGCGGTTGGGCCGGGCGCAAATGCCTTGCGCAAGACTGGGCGCTTCTGTACTGGAAACTCCATGAAGCCCCACCTCTCCCGCCGCCATTTTCTGGCCTCGCTCTCCCTCGCCGCCACATCGTTGTCCGCACTGGCGCAGCCAGCCGCCGGGCGTGTCGAGGATGGCAAGCTGCGCATCATCTGTTTTGGTGCGCACCCCGATGATTGCGAATTGCAGACCGGCGGTGTGGGCGCGTTGTGGGCGCAGGCGGGGCATCACGTGAAGTTTGTCTCCGTGACCAACGGCGATATCGGTCACTGGCGACAGGCAGGCGGCCCGCTCGCGCTGCGCCGCAAGGAGGAAGTGGAGCAGGCATCCAAGATTCTCGGCACGCACGTGGAGGTGCTCGACATCCACGACGGCGAGCTGATGCCCACGCTGGAGAATCGCCGCCACATCACGCGACTCATCCGGCAATGGCGCGCGGACATCGTGTTCAGCCCGCGCCCCAACGATTATCATCCCGACCATCGCTACACCGGCGTGCTGGTGCAGGACGCCGCCTACATGGTGGCCGTGCCGTTCATCTGCCCGGACACGCCGCCGCTCGCGCGCAACCCGCTCTTCCTGTTTTACACCGACCGCTTCCAGAAACCCAACCCGTCCACCGCCGACATTGTCGTCTCCATTGATGCGGTCATCGAGAAGAAGCTGGATGCGCTGGCCGTGATGGAATCGCAGTTCTTGGAAGGCGGCGCGACTGGCAGCGCGTTGCTGTTGCCCAAGACGCCCGCCGACAAACCCAAGCGCATCGCCGCCGTGCGCGCGTCGCACGCCGCGCGGTTCCAGTCCATCGCCGACCGTTTCCGCAAGGAGCTTAAGCAATGGCACGGCGACGCAAAAGGCGCGCAGGTGAAACACGCCGAGGCATTCGAGATTTGCGAGTACGGCCGCCGACCCGACGCGGCGGAACTCAAGAAACTCTTCCCGTTCTTTTCGTGAGCGAATCGGGCTGACGCGCTGCGCTACGGACTGCTCACGGGCGTGGACTTCAGCCCGACGCTGTTGATGGCGATGACACGATAGACGTGCTTGGCGCCGAGCTTCGCTGTGGTGTCCACAAAACGCATCGCAGGCAGCGCGCCGTCTTTGGGTTTCTCCGGCGTGTCGTGATAGGACATCGGCTGGAACAGTGCGCGGCCAAAACGGCCCACGGGTTTTTCCGGCAGCCGCGCCAGTTCTTGTCCGTCGCGTTCGATGACAAATCCCGCGAGGCCGCTCTCGAAATCCGCCGCCGCATCCCACGTCAACTCCGCGCCACCGGGCTTGGCCGCGACGCGCAGATTGAACGGCGCGGGCGGCGGCGTGGTGTCTTCCGTCGCGCCCGTTTTCACATACTGCACCCACGCCTTGCCAACAGCTTCGGTCGGGAGCCAGTTCATGTGCTTGAAATTAACTCGCGGCCGCGCGTCCATTTTAATCGGCCCATTGAAACTGTCGCCCAACAGCGTGGCGTAAAATCCTTCCTCCTGATCCATGGGCTTGAGTTTCTGCTCCACCGCGCCCTTCGCGGGCAGACGCAGTGCGAGGCACGCGTCAAAAAACGGGATGGCGAGGTAACGCGAATCGCCGCATTCATGCGCCGTGCGCGGGTCGGGCGCGAAGCCTGCAGGCGCGCCATTTGCGCGGTACCACTTGAACATCGCCAGCGAACCGGTCCACGCGCCGCTGAACCGGGTGTCGCCATTTTCTTTTGCGCCCGGGTTGAGCATGATCGGGATGCCGTAGGCAGCGGCGGGAATTTCCGGTTTGGGAATCTCGCCTTTCTCCCACGTGGCGAATGCCGTGCCGGAACGAAACCAGATGGCCACGATGCGTTCGGGATACATCGTCTGCATCAGGCTCGCCCAGAAACCACCGCCGCTGTGGCCCCACAGACACCACGGTGCCCGCGCGAGTTCAGCGCGACCGGACTTCGCGGCGAACTCATCGAGCGCGCGCAGGAAAGTTTTATGCGAACCATTGCGCGGGTCGCACCAAAGCCGGCAATTATCTTTCTCGCTTTGATGATACGACGGACCAAGCAGCGCGCAGTCCCACTTTGCCGCCAGCGCCTGCCAGTGCAGATCGTACGCCGCCGTCGCGCCGCCTTTGCACGCGCCCTCGCCGCAGCCGTGTTGATGGACAATGATCCCGCGCACCTTCTGCACGCCCTCGGGCAGCCAGAGCGTGTACGTGACGCCCAGTGACAACTCGCCCGCCTTGGCCTGCGCCGGCCGCGGATAGGTGATCTCAAAATATTTGCCGGCCGCACGCACTGCCGTGGGTTGGGCGAAGCACAGCGCGATGAGCAACGTGAGAGCGAGTGGCGTTTTCATTTCGGTGATGGGCGCAAGGTGACATCGCTCGCGGCAGAAGGCGATAGACTTGTCGCGTGCGAGTGACGTTGAAGTTATTGGCGGATGAGTTAAGCTGGGTGCGTGATGGGTTCCACGACAAGGTGGGTTGCAGGGTTCTGCTTCGCTCTATTATTCACGGCCGACATTTGCGGTGGCCAGACTTTCGCTGAGAAAAGGGCGCTGGCTGCCAAGGCGCTGGCGGAGTTGCGCGCCAAGGCCGATGCGGGTGATTCCAAGGCACAATCCAAACTGGGTCAGCGCTATTATATGGGCGAGGGCGTGGAGGAGGATTTTGGTGCGGCGCTGAAATGGTACCGGCTTGCGGCGGCGCAGGGCGATGCCGAGGCGCAGCACTGCATCGCGTCGATTTTCGAGTTTGGTGTCGGTGTGAAAAAGGACAAGGCGGAGGCGTTGAAGTGGCGGTGGCTGGCCGTGGCGCAGAATCTTCCCGTCGCGCAATATGAGTTTGGTGTGATGTACCAATACGGCGATGGAGCGAAGAAGGACGTGGCGAAGGCGATGGAGTGGTATCGGCTGGCGGCGGAGCAGGATCATGTGCCGGCGCAATGCGCGTTGGGCTGTATGTACCGGGATGGGTTCGGCATTGAGAGGGATCGTGTGGAGTCCTACGCGTGGTTCCATCTCTCGGCGGAGACTCATCAGCTTTCTAAAAAATGGCGTGATGAAGTGGCCAAGAAAATGTCCGCGCCACAAATTGTGGCAGCGATCGCACGTTCGGCACTCTTGCGCACCCGCATCGACGCCAAGGCTGGGAAATAGAGTCGCGAACGGCGCTTCCCAATTCCGCAATTGCTCTGGCCTGTGCCTTTGCCCAATATCCCCGCCCGATGTCCATGCGCAGACAGTATCCGTTTGATTTGTTCGAGCCCAAGTGGCAGCAGCACTGGGCTGCCGAGGAGACCTTCCGCGCTTTTAATCCCGGCGAGGCCGTGCCGGCCGCGCATCCGTTTGCCGTGCGCCACGGACTCTCCGGAAACGTAGCCGCGACGCAGTTGCCGCCGAAGTTTTACATCCTCGACATGTTTCCGTATCCGAGTGGCGCGGGATTGCACGTCGGCCATCCCGAGGGCTACACGGCCACGGATATTCTCGCCCGCTGGCGACGCGCGCAGGGTCGGCATGTGCTGCATCCGATGGGCTGGGATTCCTTCGGCCTGCCCGCGGAGCAATACGCGGTGAAGACCGGTCAGCACCCGCGCGTGACCACCGAGGCGAACATCACCAACTTCACGCGCCAAATTAAGTCGCTCGGGTTCAGCTACGATTGGTCGCGCGAGGTGGCGACGACTGATCCCGATTACTTCCGCTGGACGCAGTGGATTTTTCTCCAGATTTACAACTCGTGGTTCAATCCGGCGACGAACCGCGCCGAGCCAATCAGCACGCTCGCGTATCCCGACGGTTGCGACAGCGAGGAGCAGCGCCGCGCCCATCGCGATTCTAAGCGGCTCGCGTTCGTCAGCGAAGCGCCGGTGAATTGGTGTCCCGAACTCGGCACCGTGCTGGCGAACGAGGAGGTCATTGATGGCAAGAGCGAGGTGGGCGGGTTCCCGGTCTTCCGCAAGCCGATGCGCCAATGGATGCTGCGTATCACGGCGTTCGCGGAGAAGTTGCTCGCGGATCTCGACACGATTGACTGGAGCGATTCGCTAAAGGAGATGCAGCGAAACTGGATCGGCCGCAGCGAGGGCGCGGAAGTGGATTTCCAAATGGACGGTCACGCGGCGAAGATCCGCGTTTTCACCACGCGCCCGGACACGTTGTTCGGCGCGACTTACATGGTGCTTTCGCCCGAGCACAAACTCGTCGGCGAAATCACGACCGCCGGGCAGCGCGACGCGGTGAAGCAATATCAGGAGTTCGCGGCGACGCGGTCCGATCTCGAACGCACGGAACTGGCGAAGGAGAAGTCGGGCGTCTTCACCGGCGCGCACGCAATCAATCCCGTCAACGGCGAGAAGATTCCCATCTGGATCGCCGACTACGTGCTCGCGACTTACGGCACCGGCGCAATCATGGCGGTGCCCGGACATGACACGCGCGATTTCGAGTTCGCGCAGAAGTTCAACTTGCCCATCGTGCAAGTCGTCGCGCCGCTGGATTCGAAAACCGATTGGCAGGGTTTCATTGACGACGGCACGGCGGTGAACTCGGGTTTTCTCGATGGCATGCCGACCATCGAAGCGCAGAAGAAAATCACGGCGTGGCTCGAGGAAAAGAATCTCGGCAAGAAGACCATCAACTACAAGTTGCGCGACTGGCTTTTCAGCCGGCAACGATATTGGGGCGAGCCGTTCCCGATAATCTGGAAGCGCGACGCCAGCGGGAATCTTTATCACGAAGCGTTGCCGGAAAGCGCGCTGCCGCTTTTGCCGCCAGCGCTCGAGGATTACAAACCCACCGCCACTGGCGAACCGCCGCTCGCGCGCGCGAAGGAGTGGGTGAACCTGCCCGACGGCGCGGTGCGCGAGACGAACACGATGCCGCAATGGGCCGGCAGTTGCTGGTATTATCTGCGCTATCTCGACACGAAATGCGGCACGGCTTTCGTGAACAAGGACGCGGAGAGCTACTGGATGGGTTCCACCCTATCCCCTATCTCCCATTCCCCATCCCCTAAATCCACGCCCGGCGTGGATTTGTATGTCGGCGGCACGGAGCACGCGGTGTTGCATCTGCTTTACGCGCGGTTCTGGCACAAGGTTCTGTTCGACCTCGGCCACGTCTCCACCGCCGAGCCGTTCTACAAGCTCGTCAATCAAGGACTCATCCTCGGCGCGGACGGCCAGAAGATGAGCAAGTCGCGCGGCAACGTGGTGAACCCCGACGATGTGCTCGTGGAATACGGCGCGGACGCGTTTCGCCTTTACGAAATGTTCATGGGGCCGTTGCAGGACACCAAGCCGTGGAACACGCAGGGTGTGGCTGGCGTTTACAAGTTCCTCGGCCGCGTGTGGCGGCTCTTCGTGGACGAGGCGAGCGAGACGGAGTTCGAGCAATCCCTCACCGCCACGAGCGCCGAGAAACACGGCGCATTGCTGGAGGCCATCAAACTTAGCGCGACCCTCACCGATGCCGAGCCGACGAAAGAGCAACTCAAGGTGCTGCACGCGTGCATCAAGAAAGTCACCGAGGATCTCGATAGCATGCGCTTCAACACCGCCATCAGCGCGATGATGGTTTTCGTGAACGAAGCGACCGCCTGGAAAACGCGTCCGCGATCCGTGATGCGCCCATTCCTGCAACTACTCGCGCCCTTCGCGCCGCACATTGCGGAAGAACTGTGGGCAAAACTGCACGCTGGCCAGTCAGCGCCTTCGCTCGGCTACGAACCATGGCCGGCATTCGACGAAGCGTTGCTGATTGAGGACACGTTGGAGTTGCCCGTGCAGGTGAACGGCAAATTGCGCGGGCACATCATCGTGCCGCGGGGCGCATCGAACGCTGAAATTGAGCGGTTGGCCTTGGCGTGCGAGCGCGCCCAGCAATTTATTTCAGGAAAAGAAGTAAAGAAATTCATTATCGTGCCGAATAGACTAGTTAGTATTGCGGTTGCCTAACTGCTGGTGTTAGGTTCCCGCATGCATTTTCTCACCGCGCGGGAGAGACGCGTGCTGGCGTTCGTTGTCTTTCTGCTGGCGGTGGGGTGGGCGGTTCAATCGTGGCGTCTGTCGCAGACACCAAAGACCGACCTAGCGGCGACGGGTCTGGAAGATCCGTCGTCAGGGGCACAGGAATAAGAATGGAAAAGACGAGTTTTGACGAGGTGCTGTACACTATCGTCGTTGCGGATCCGCGTTTTGCGCGGGGCGCATATCATTTTCTTCGTGAAGGACTGGGTGACACCCAGCAGCGTATCGCCAAAAGCGAGAAGGGCGGCGTGGTGCGCCATATCAAAGGGCAGGAACTGCTGGGTGGACTGCGCGACTACGCGCTGGATCAGTTTGGTCCGATGGCGCTGATGGTGCTCAACGAATGGGGACTGCGCCGGTGCGAGGATTTTGGCGAGGTGGTTTTCAACATGGTGGATCATCGGCTGCTGGCCAAGACCGAGGAGGACAGCCGCGCGGACTTCGCTGGTGGCTACGATTTTGATGAGGCTTTTCGCAAGCCATTCCTTACCGCCGCTGCGATGGCCAATCTGCCCGTGCGTCCCTCCAAGCCGGCTGGGGCCACGGTGCGTATCCAGTTCCCTCCCAAGCCGCAGTCCGAAGACAAGAATTAGCGCTGCCGATTTCCGCGCTGGCGCTGGTTGTTCGCCCCGCGTTAAGCTCGTCCATGGCATTGGCATCCGCAGCCGCAAACGGGCAGTCCGACACTCGGCTGATTACGTTGGAGAATGGTTTGACCATCATCGTGCGCGAGGATCACTCCGCGCCGGTCGTCTCCGCGCAGGCTTGGTGCCGCACCGGCAGCATCCACGAAGGCGCATGGATGGGCGCGGGCCTCTCCCACATTCTCGAGCACATGCTTTTCAAAGGCACCGAGAAACGTGGCGCCGGGCGCATTGATCAGGAGGTGCAGGAGGCCGGCGGGTACATGAACGCCTACACGTCCTTCGATCGCACGGTGTATTACATCGATGTGCCCAATGACGGCACGGTCGTCGCCATCGACATCCTGTGCGACATCCTCCAGCACGCGTCGTTGCCGGCCGATGAGTTGGCAAAGGAACTGGACGTGATCCGCCGCGAGATCGCGATGGGCCACGATGATCCCGGCCAACGCTCCAGCCGGCGCCTGTTCGAGACGGCCTACACGACCAGCCCGTACCGCTACACGGTCATCGGTTATCCGGACATCTTCAACGAACTCAAGCGCGAGGACATCGTCCACTACTACCGCCATCGTTACGTGCCCAACAATGTCTTCCTCGTCATCGTCGGCGATGTGGACACCACGACTGTTGTGGAGCAGATCAAGACAGCGTTCGCCGGTAGCAAAGCCCGCGCACTGCCGCCCATCGTGCTGCCGGCCGAACCGCGGCAGACCGCCCCGCGCGAAGTGATTGAGGAGGCGGCCATCCAGCAGGGCCATCTCCATTACAGTTGGCACGTGCCGGGACTGCGGCATCCGGACATGCCCGCGTTGGATGTGCTGGCCACGGTACTCGGCGGGGGGCGCAGCTCGCGCCTGTACCAGAATGTCCGCGAGAAAAAAGGCGTGGTGAATTCCGCCGACGCGTGGACTTACACGCCCACCGATATGGGCGTCTTCGGCATGAGCGCGGTAGTGGACGCCGACAAGTTCGATGCCGCGCGCGAGGCGTTGCTGGCGGAGTTGGATCAAATCCGCACGCAACCCGTGCCCGCTGCGGAGCTGGAAAAGGTGGTCAAACAATTTGTTGCCGCCACGCTGGCCACGCGCAAGACGATGCAAGGACAGGCGCAGACACTGGGCGGTTCGTGGAGCAACGCGAACGATCTGGGTTTTGCCGAGCGCCACGTGGAGTCTGTCAAGCGCGTCACCCCGGCGGATCTGCTGCGTGTCGCGCAGAACTATCTCACGGACGACAACCGCACGCTCTACGCGCTCTTGCCGCAGGGACAAACGCCGCGCGCCGCCGCCGTCATCGTGCGCGCCGACACGCATCCTGTGCAGAAATATGAACTGCCCAATGGCCTGCGCTTGCTGGTGAAAGAGGATCATCGGTTGCCCTTCGTGCAGTTGCGCGCGATTTGGGAGGGCGGCGTGCTGGCGGAATCTGAGGCGCAAAGCGGCGTCACCCAGTTCATGTCCAAGCTGATGCTCAAGGGCACCGATCGTCGCACGGGCCAGCAGATCGCTGAGCAGATTGAATCGGTCGGCGGCCACATCAACTCCTTCGCGGGCGGCGACAATTTTGGGGTGACGATGGAAGTGATGAGCGGCGATTTGCCGCTGGGCTTGGATATTTTTTCCGATGTCATCCTGCACCCCTCGTTTCCCGATGCCGCGCTGGAACGTCAGCGCCAAGTCCAACTGGCAGCGATCAAGTCGCAGAATGATCGCCTGCTGCAAAGCGCCGCGCGATTGGCGCGCGAGACGTTGTTCGGTGCGCGTGGTTACGGCTTGAGTGTGCAGGGCAAAGAAGCGTCGGTGAAATCGCTCGACCGCGCCGATGTGGTCTCGTACCACCGCCGGCTGGTCGTGCCGAACAATGCGGTGCTCGCGGTGTACGGTGATGTGCGGCCCGATGCAGTGCGCGCGGAAATCGAGAAAGCATTCGGCCTGTGGCGACGCGGGGCGGATTTCACGCGGCCAGTGCCGCCTGCGTTATCCGAAGGCATGCAGCGCGTGGATCAGGCGCGCGACAAAGAACAAGCCGTGGTCCTCATCGTCTATGCGGGCTGCACGCTGTTTGACAAGGAACGACTGGCGCTGGATGTCCTCTCGGAGGCGTGCAGCGACTTGGGTTCGCGCCTCTTCCTGCGCATCCGCGAGCAATTGGGCATGGCCTATTATGTGGGCGCGCAGAACCAGCCGGGGTTGATCCCGGGAACTTTCTTTCTCTATGCCGGCACGGCGCCCGAACACGCGGCGCGCGTGGAGCAGGAACTGTTGGCGGAAGCGGCGGCCCTGCGCGAGGCGGGGTTGACCGAGGAGGAATTGCACCGCGCCAAAAACAAGATGCTGGGCCAGCGCAAGATTGCGCGCCAAGACTTGGGGCACCTCGCCGGTGCGGCGGCCGTGGATGAACTGCATGGACTGGGCCACGATTATCAGTGGCGCGAGGATGTGGAATACGCGGCGGTGACCGTCGAGGACACGCGGCGAGCAGCGCAGCAGATTTTTCAGCCGGCCCATTGCGTGTCGGTGGTGCTGCATCCGACCGCGTAAGATTGCGTTTGCCTTGGCCAGCGGGCTGTTGTTGTAATTGCCGCATGCCGACCAACCTGTCCCTGTTGCAATTGTCGCTCGCACTGAGTGCGATGCTTTTTGCCAACGCCTGTAAATCCATCCCCAACCCGATGTCCTCCAACAAACCTGCTGCCTCGCTCCCGCCTGCTGCGTCCTTCGGAAAAACCAAAGCGGGGGAACCCGCCACGGTGTGGACGTTGAAAAATGGAAAGGGTCTCGTGGCCAAGGTGACCGACTACGGCGCGACGTTGGTGGAGATGCACGTGCCCGACAAGACCGGCAAGACGGCCGATGTGGTGTTGGGATTCGACAACGTGGCCGGCTACCAATCTGACGATAACCAGTATTTTGGCTGTACCACCGGGCGCGTGTGCAACCGCATCGCCAAGGGCAAGTTCACGCTCAACGGCAAGGAATATTCGCTGGCCATCAACAATGATCCCAACCATCTGCATGGCGGTACGACCAACAGTCTGAGCAAGGTGATGTGGCGCGGTGCACCCTATGAAACCAAGCGCGGCAAGGAATTGATCGAGCAGGGCGTGGTCTTCACCTACACCAGCGCGGCGGGCGAGGAAGGCTATCCGGGCAAGCTGCAGGTCACCGTCACTTACGCGCTCACGCGGGAAAGCGAGCTGCGCATTGATTATGAAGCGAAGTTGATGGACGCCGCGCCCGGCGAGAGCACGCCCATCAATCTCACCAATCACGCGTACTTCAACCTGGCGGGCGCAGGCGCGGCCACGGTGCTGGATCACACGCTCAAGTTGGAGGCGGATAATTTCACGCCGGTGGATAACACCCTCATCCCCACGGGCGAGATCAAGCCCGTCGCCGGCAGCGAGATTGATTTCCGGCAGGCGCACCGCATCGGCGCGCGCATTCCCGCCGATGACACGCCGTGGAAAGGGTACGACCACAACTTTGTCGTCAACGGCAAGCTGGGTGACATGCGCTTGGCGGCCACGCTCAAAGACCCGGCCAGCGGGCGCGTGATGGAGATTCACACGCGGGAACCGGGCATCCAGTTTTACACCGGCAATTTTCTGAAGAGCCAGAAAGGCAAGGGCGGGAAAATCTATCCGCATCGCAGCGCGATCTGTCTGGAGACCCAGCACTATCCGGACTCGGTCAATCAGCCCAAGTTTCCGAGCACCATCTACAAGGACTCGGAGATTTATCGCACCAGCACCATCCACAAATTCCGCGCGGAATAGCCGTGGCTTTCTCCTTGCTGCTGCGGTGGTGTGGTCGCACACTTGGCTCGGATTTTGTCAGGGCCCATGGAGTGCGGGCTTGTGAACCCCGCCAGAGCCGGAAGGCAGCAACGGCAGCATGCCCCGTATCGCCGTGGTAGCCCTGGCTTTTCTTTCACCGACAATGAACACCGCAGACAGCAGATCGCAGTTGCTTCGCGCGACGCGCTGCTGTCGGCGCCGCCGGACCTTCCCGCGCCCATGACGTACCAAGTACTCGCGCGCAAATACCGTCCGCAGCGGTTCGAGGAAGTGGTGGGGCAAGATCACGTCACGCGCACGCTCATCAACGCCATCGGCACTGGGCGCATCGCGCACGCGTATCTTTTCTGCGGACCGCGTGGCACGGGCAAGACCACCCTCGCGCGCATTTTTGCCAAGTGCCTCAACGCCACCAATGGGCCGATCGCGGCACCGGCAGAGGACGATGAGCGCTGCCGCGAGATCACCGAGGGCCGTTCGCTGGACGTGCTGGAGATTGACGGCGCCAGCAACAATGGCGTGGATCAAGTGCGCGAACTGCGCGACACCTGCCGCTTCGCCCCCGCCGCTTCGCGCTTCAAGATCTACATCATTGACGAGGTGCACATGCTCTCCACGGCGGCCTTCAACGCGTTGTTGAAGACGCTGGAAGAGCCGCCGGCCCACGTGAAGTTTATCTTCGCCACCACCGATCCGGAGAAGGTGTTGCCCACCATTCTTTCGCGCTGCCAACGGTTTGATCTGCGGCGCATCCCCGCCTCGCTCATCGTCGGGCATCTCGCGCTCATCGCCAAACAGGAGAATGTTTCGGTTGATGCCTCCGCGCTTCACGCCATCGCACGCGGCGCGGACGGCGGCATGCGCGACGCCGAGTCCACCCTCGACCAGCTCATCAGTTTCTGCGGCGGGCAAGTGCGCGAGGAGGACGTGCTCTCGATGTTCGGGTTGGCCTCGCAATCGCAGGTGCTGGAATTGGCCGAGGCGGTGCTGCGCGGCAACGCTGAGGGCGCACTTCGCGAATTGCACTCGCTGGTGAGCGGCGGCAAGGAACTGGGACGGCTCGTCGCGGACTTGCTCACGCACTTCCGCAACCTGCTCGTGTTCGAGGTCACCAAAGGCGATCTGTCCCTGATGGAAATCTCTGAGGCGGAGACCGCCGCATTGGCAAGCCACGCCAAGCTGGGCGACACGGCGGCCGTCACGCGCATCTTGGAGGCGTTGACTGAGTGCGAACTGCGCCTGCGCGATGCGATGTCCAAAAAAACTTTGGTCGAGGTGAGCTTGATGAAAGCCATCGAGGCCGCCAAAGCGGTGAGTCTGGACACGGTGCTCAACCGCCTCCAACAACTGCGCGGCACACCTGCGTCACCTGCGCTGGGCACACCTGCGGTGGGCGCACCTGTGATGAACGCACCTGTGGTGAGCGCATCTGCCGCGAGCACACCTGCGGTGAGCATTGCTCCCAGCGCGGCGGCGGGTACGGCGCAGCAATGGTGGCCGCAATTGGTGGCGGCGGCGGGTGTCCTGCAACCGTTCGCAAAGAGTTTTCTGCAGGACGCGCATCCTGTCGCGTGGGACACGAAGCTGTTGACCATCGGTTATCCGAAGGAATTCGCCGACTCGATGGAGCTGGCCGACAATCCGCAGTTTCACCAAACACTGCGCAAGGCGCTGGCGCAAATCGGGCACGCGGGTGCGGAGGCCAAGTTGATTGTGGCCGAACGCCCGGCAGGATGGACGGCACCTGCGGAATTGCCGCCGGCCACTCCATTGCCCGTGCCAATCGTGCCGCGGGCGACTGTCGCGTCTATGGAAGCGTCGGCCGCCAAAGCCAATCCGGCGAAGGCTGGTGTTGAGGATTTTAAGAACGACCCGCTCATCCGCCAGGCCTTGGAGGTGTTCAAAGGCCAGATCGTGGACGTGAGGACGTCGGGCTAGAAAGGAACCATGAGTAGTCTGAACAAATTGATGAAGCAAGCCATGCGCGCCCAGCAACAGGCCGGGCAATTACAGGCGCAATTGGCCGCGCGAACCGTCGAGACCACCAGCGGCGGCGGCGCGGTGAAGGTTGTCGCGCGCTGCGACGGCACGGTGCAGTCCATCAAGATTGATCCCAAAGTGCTCAATCCGGAGGACGCGGAGATGCTGGAGGACATGCTGCTTTCCGCCGTCAGCAGCGCCATCGCGCAAGGGCAGGAGATTCAGAAAAACGAGATGGCCAAGATCACTGCGGGCATGAACCTGCCGGGTCTGGGTTGATCGGCGCATGACTTCGCTGCCCGAACCCGTGGCGCAACTCATGGCGGCGCTGGGCCGGCTGCCGGGCATCGGCCCGCGCTCGGCCGAGCGGTTGGCGCTGCATCTGGTGCAGTCGGACGCGCCGCAAGTAAAACACCTCGCGCAGTGTTTGCTGGAGGCGCGCGAAAGGACTGCGCCCTGTCACACCTGCGGCGCGCTCACCGAAAGTCAGCCGTGCGAGCTGTGCACGGACACGCGGCGCGATGCCACGTTGCTCTGCGTGGTGGAGACGGCGTTGGATGTCATCAGCGTGAACAAATCCGGCGCGTTCCACGGGCGCTTCCATGTGTTGGGTGGCAAACTTTCTCCCATCAACGGCGTGGGCCCGGAAGATCTGCGCATCGGCGAGCTGGAAAAACGCCTGCAAGCTCGCACGGTGTTGGAAGTAATTCTGGCCCTGGCCACCGATGTGGAAGGGGACGCGACTTGCATCTATCTCGCGCGGCGACTGAGCGCAGCGGGTGTAAAAGTCTCGCGCATCGCGCACGGTTTGCCGGCGGGCAGCGGGCTGGAGTTCGCCGATGAACTGACCCTCACGCACGCGCTGGAAGGTCGGCGGGAAATGCGCGGATGACAGGAGCGCCCGTGACCGTCCCGCAGGTGGTGGTGTTTGATCTCGGCAAGGTGCTGGTTGATTTCGACTACGCCATCCTCGTGCGCGCTCTTGCGCTGCAGTCCCGATTGTCCGCCGAGGCGCTGAATCAGTTCATCAACCAATCGCCACTGCTGCTCGACTATGAAGCGGGGCGGATGACCACGCCGGAGTTTTTTGCGGCGGTACAATCAGGCACTGGCTACACGGGGTCGCTGGAAGAACTGGGCCGGTTATACGGCACCATCTTTTCGCCAATCGCACCGATGATTGCGCTGCACGCACGACTGCGCGCGCAGGGAGTGCCGACGTTCATTTTCTCCAACACCAATGCACTGGCCATGGAGCAGATCCGCGCGGACTTCCCGTTCCTGAGCCAGTTCGATGGCCACATCTATTCCTTCGAGCACGGCGCGATGAAGCCCGAAGCGCATCTGTACGAGGTGGTGGAGCGCATCACCGGCCGCGCGGGTGACGCCATCGCTTACTTGGATGATCGTCCGGAGAACATTGCCGCCGGTTCAGCGCGCGGCTGGCGGGCGATTCTGCACGCCGATCCCGCGCACAGCATTGCCGCGTTGCGCGAGATGGGACTGCCCGTTTAGCGCGGCCCGATTTCAGCGGCCCAGCAGGTGTTCAATCACCATCTGGTCGAGGTTCTGATAATCGCGATCGGCCACCAACTTTTGCGCAGACTTCTCATCGAAGGAACGCGCCTTCTCCAGCAGATGCAGGAAAGTGCTGCGACTGTTCACCAGATGCGCCATCCAATGTTCCTCCTTCGTCGTGCGGAACGGATGGACATCGAAGCAGACATACTCGCCGCGCTGGCCGTAGCAGTTGCGTTCCAGTGAGCGAACCTGATCGAAGGCACTGCGCAGATTCGTGCAGCCAAACGGGCGATCCTGATCGTACTTCAGCCCGTTCTGATCATTCAAATGCAGCGACCACAACTTGCCGAAGGCGCAGGCGAAATCAATTTCATCAGCGGGATCCAGTCCGGCCAGCGTGGCGTGCGCGCTTTCGATGAGGCAACCAACGCGCTTGGGATCGCGCGTGAGTTGAGCCACCGCCAGCGCGTGGCCGATGGTGGGGATGTATGCGTGATCCATCGGCTCGTTGGGCTTGGGCTCGATGGCCAGCCGGATGCCCTTGTCATGCGCGAGCATCTTGTCAAACGCCGTCACGAGCAGATCCACGCAGCGCCGCGCGTCTTTGGATTCGCGGATGTACGAGCCTTCGCGCGCCAGCCACAGCACGAGGATGTCGGTGTCCAGTTCATGCGCGATGTCGATGGACAACCGGGATCGGTCAATGGCGTACGCGCGGCACTTGGGATCGTTGCTCGTGTAGGCGCCATCAATCGTGGAGGGATGGAACCACAAGCGCGGTGCCACCATCTCCGCGGCGATGCCCAGATTGTCCAAACGCTTCTTGAGCGCCTTGGCTTCCTTCAACACCTGCGCGGCGGATTTGCTATCAATGTCCGGCACGGCGTCGTCGTCATGGAACATCATCGCATCAAACCCATGCGCCTTGAGCTGCGAGAGCTTCCAATCAAACGTCTGCGGTTTGCGCACGGTCGGGCCGTAGGGATCCTGTCCCTCGCTGATATTCCACGGGCCGAAACAAAACTTATAGTCCGTCTTTTTTGCCATGATGCGCGCAGAGGCTGGCGAAGTTTGCCGGTGATGGAAAGCGGAAAATCGTGCGTACGAGGAAGGCCGACGGCATAGTGCCACGATGACAGCGCCAGCGGATCTCGCAGCATTGAAGACACACGAAATTTCCGGCCGCGTGCAGGTGATGGAGGGGCAGGGGGGCTTGCCCAAAATCGTGTTGAGCAGCGCGCTCAGCACGGCAGAAATCTATTTGCAAGGTGCGCACCTCACGCACTTCCAGCAGCGGAATGAACGGCCGCTGCTGTTCCTGAGCCGCGCCAGTCGCTTCGCCAACGGCAAGGCCATTCGCGGGGGGGTGCCCATCATCTTTCCGTGGTTTGGCGACCGGGCAGATTGCGGGGCTCACGGTTTTGCCCGCCTGCGCGAGTGGACATTGGCACGCACCCAATCGCTGAGCGATGGTGCGGTGCGCGCGGTATTTGTGCTGGACGCCGCGGCGGATGAGGCTCCGTTCCATGCGGAGTACTGTGTGAGGGTGGGCGATGAGTTGGAGATTGAACTCAGCGTGACGAACACGGCGACAGATCGGGAGCTGGCGTTTGAAACGTGCCTGCACAGTTATTTTTCTGTGAGCGATATTGCCGCTGTGGAGATCGCGGGTTTGCAGGGTGTCCACTTTTTGGACAAGACCGCCGACTTCGCGTTGCGACAACAGCACGAGTCTGCGCTGTGCATCGAGGCAGAGACCGACCGCGTTTATCTGGACACCGAGGGCGCGGTGGAAATTCTGGATCGCGCTTGGGCGCGTCGCATCGTGGTGGCCAAGTCGCAGTCGCGCTCCACCGTGGTCTGGAATCCGTGGATGGAAAAGTCCGCGCGGATAGCGGACATGGCTGCGGACGAATATCGGCAGATGGTTTGCGTGGAGGTGGGCAATGTCGGCCGCAATGGCGTGACACTGGCTGCGGGAGCGACGGCGACGTTGGGCGCGCGATTGAGCGTGGCGTCGCTGTAAATAAAAACGGGGCTGGTTGCCCAGCCCCGTCGTGATTCAGTCGTTGCCGACGATCAATTACATGTGGTCGTGGTCATGGCCACCACCGCCGGACGCCTTTTCCTTCTCAGGAATATCGGTGATGAGGCACTCGGTGGTGAGCAGCAGCGCCGCGATGGATGCGGCATTCTGCAACGCGCTGCGGGTGACTTTGGTCGGATCCACCACGCCGGCCTTGATGAGGTCAACGTAAGTTTCCGTGCTCAAGTTGTAACCCACATTGCCCTTGGCATCGAGCACGCCACGGACGATCACGGCGCCTTCGAGTCCGGCATTGGCGGACAGTTCGCGCAGCGGCGCTTCCAGCGCGTGGCGAACGATCTGCACACCGAGTTGCTCGTCCCCTTGAAGTTTCATCTTCTCGAGGGCCGGCAGACAGCGCAGCAGCGCGGTACCACCGCCGGGCACGATGCCTTCTTCGACGGCCGCACGGGTTGCGTGCAGGGCGTCTTCGACGCGCGCCTTCTTCTCTTTCATCTCTGACTCGGTCGCGGCGCCAACGTTGATGATGGCCACGCCACCGGCCAACTTGGCCAGGCGCTCCTGCAATTTCTCGCGGTCGTAGTCCGAGGTGGTCTCGTCGATCTGGCGGCGGATTTGTTCGATGCGCCCCTTGATCTCGCTGGATTTGCCGTTGCCATCAATGATGGTGGTGTTCTCTTTCTCCACCTTGACGGTCTCAGCGTGGCCGAGGTCGGACAGTTCGATGGTCTCCAGTTTCAGACCGAGATCCTCGGTGATGAAACGGCCGCCGGTCAGGATGGCGATGTCTTCCATCATGGCCTTGCGACGATCGCCAAAACCCGGAGCCTTGACGGCGCAGATCTTGATGGTGCCGCGGATGCGGTTGACGACCAACGTGGCCAGTGCCTCGCCCTCGACGTCTTCGGCGATGATCAACAGCGGCTTGTTGCCGGCGGCGACCACCTTCTCGAGGATGGGCTGGATGTCCTTCAAGCTGCTGACTTTCTTCTCGTACAGAAGAATGTGGCAGTCCTTGAGCGTGGTGATCATCGTGTCCGCGTCGGTGATGAAGTAGGGCGAGAGATAGCCTTTGTCGAACTGCATGCCCTCGACCACTTCGAGCGTGGTGTCGATGGAGCGCGCTTCTTCGACGGTGATCGTGCCGTCTTTGCCGACCTGATCCATGGCGTCAGCGATGATCTCGCCGATGCTCGTGTCCCAGTTGGCGGAGACGGTGGCTACTTGCTTGATCTCTTCCTTGTCCTTCACCTTCTTGGAGATCTTGGCGAGCTCCGCGACGGCGACTTCAACGGCCTTATGGATGCCGCGTTGGATGTGGATGGGGCTGGCGCCAGCGGTCACGCTGCGCAGACCTTCGCGATAGATGGCTTCAGCCAACACCGTGGCGGTCGTGGTGCCGTCACCGGCCACGTCGCTGGTCTTGCTCGCGCTTTCGCGCACCATCTGCGCGCCCATGTTTTCAAACGGGCACTCCAGTTCGATCTCCTTGGCGACCGTCACACCGTCCTTGGTGGCGGTGGGGGAGCCAAATTTTTTGTCGATGAGGACGTTGCGGCCTTTCGGGCCGAGAGTCACTTTGACAGCCTTGGCCAGTTTCTCCACACCCCGGAGGATGCGTTGGCGGGCCTGTTCGTCGAATATCAGTTGTTTTGCAGCCATAGTATTTTTTGTGGGTTAAAGGTTACTTCACGATCGCCAGGATGTCGTCGGAGTTGAAGATTTTGTACTCCTTGCCGTCGACCTTGATTTCCGTGCCGCCATATTTGCTGACCAACACGCGGTCGCCCTTTTTGACTTCGAAGGGTACTTTCTTGCCGTCATCATCGGTCTTGCCGGTGCCCAGTGCCACGACTTTGCCTTCCTGCGGTTTTTCCTTGGCGGTATCAGGAATGATAATGCCGCCCTTCTTCACATCTTCCTCTGCGCTTGGTTCAACGAGAACCCGGTCGCCGAGTGGTTGTATGTTTAGTGACATGTTGTGTATGGTTGTTGTTTGGGGTTGCTGTGATTGTGTGGCACGCGCCACGGGAAATCATTTCTTCTCTTCGTGCACCACTTCGGCGTCCACCACGGGGCCGGTCGGTTCGTCGTCCGCCTTGGCTTTGCCGGCTGCGGCTTCCTGCTGGGCTTTCTCGCTCGAGGCCTTGTACGCAGCGGCCGTGGCGGCTTGCATGGCTTCCTGCAACGCTTCGCCTGCTGTCTTAATCTTGGCGCTGTCTTCGCCCTTCAAAGCTTCCTTGGCCTGTTCAACGGCTTTGGTGACATCCGCCTTCAGATTGTCGGCGAGGGTGTCTTTCTGTTCGCGCAGAAACTTTTCAGCCGCATACACCGCAGAGTCCGTGTGATTGCGCAACTCCACCGATTCGCGCCGCTGCTTGTCTTCCTCGGCGTGCTTCTCGGCGTCCTGCTTCATCTGTTCAATCTCAGCGGTGGAAAGCCCGCCTGAATTGGAGATGGTGATTTTCTGTTCCTTGCCGGAGCCAGTGTCCTTCGCGGTGACGTGCAGGATGCCGTTGGAATCAATGTCAAAGGCAACCGCGATCTGCGGCATGCCACGCGGTGCGGGCGGGAGTCCGTCCAGCTTGAAATTGCCGATGAGTTTGTTGTCGCGCGACATGGCGCGTTCGCCCTGCAACACCTTTACGTCCACACCGGGTTGATTGTCGGCTGCGGTGGAAAAGATCTGCGACTTCTTTGTCGGGATGGTCGTGTTGCGCTCGATGAGCTTGGTGAAAATGCCGCCCTCAGTCTCGATGCCCAGCGACAGTGGGGTGACATCCAACAGCAGGACGCTTTCCAAACCTTGTTCACGATTGAGCACGCCACCTTGAATGGCTGCGCCGACCGCGACGACTTCGTCGGGGTTCACGCCTTGATGCGGCTGCTTGCCGATGAGCGCGCGCGCCGTCTCCACCACGCGCGGCATGCGGGTCATCCCGCCCACGAGTACCAGTTCATCAATGTTGCCCGCGGTGAGTCCGGAATCGCGCAGGCACGCCTTCACCGGACCGGTGGTGCGTTCAAAGAGCGCGTCGGTCAACTGCTCCAGCTTCGCGCGGGAAAGTTCGGTGCGGATATGTTTGGGACCGGCTTGATCGGCTGTGACGAACGGCAGACTGATCTCGTACGTGGACGCGCTGGAGAGCGCGATCTTGGCCTTCTCGGCCTCTTCCTTGATACGCTGCATCGCGTCGGGCTGGCGCGTGAGATCAATGCCCGTGTCGCTCTTGAATCCCGCGACGATCCAGTCAATGACCGCGTTGTCCCAGTCATCACCGCCCAAGTGCGTGTCGCCGTTAGTGGCCTTGACTTCAAACACCTTGTCGCCGATGTCCAGAATGGAAATGTCAAACGTGCCGCCACCCAGATCGTACACCGCGATCTTCTCGTCCTTCTTTTTGTCCAGCCCGTAGGCCAGCGACGCGGCGGTGGGTTCGTTGATAATGCGGCGGACTTCCAAGCCCGCAATCTTGCCCGCGTCCTTGGTGGCCTGGCGCTGCGCGTCGTTAAAATAAGCCGGCACGGTGATGACCGCGTCCTTGATGGTCTCGCCCAAACGCATCTCGGCATCGGCCTTGAGCTTGACCAAAATGATCGCGGAGATTTCCGCCGGGCTGTACACCTTGGAGGTGCCTCCGATGTTGATCTCCACGGCGGCGTCCCCGTTCTTGCCCTCCACCACTTTGTAGGGCATGCGCTTGGACTCTTCCTTGACCTCTGAAAATTTACGGCCGATGAAACGCTTGGCGGAGAAGATTGTGCACGACGGGTTCGTCACCGCTTGGCGCTTGGCGGCGTCGCCGACCAATCGCTCGCCCGATTTGGTGAACGCCACCACTGAAGGCGTGGTGCGTTTGCCCTCGGAGTTTTCCAGCACGACAGCTTGTCCTCCCTCCATGATGGCCATGCAGGAGTTCGTCGTGCCCAAATCAATGCCTAAAATTTTTCCCATACTTGCCTCCGTGGTTGATTACCCAGAGAACTCAGCCCACTCAAGCAACGGCTGTGCCACGCTGTGAATAATCTTTCTTCGTGTTGAAGGACAATCAGTTAAGCAATCATTTCAAGAATCAGGCACGCGGTCTATTTGGAGACAAATGAGACAGACTGTCCCACGAGTGTGCCGCTGCGTGGCGCAGTTAACTCGCCCGGGATGTTCCGCCAAACGAGGTGCGGCTTGCGCTTGGGGCACTGTGGCCTAATCTCGCGGCGTGGATTGGCAGCAAGCAACTGTGATGGCCATCGTGGCTGCGACGCTCGCGCTTTTTGTTTGGAAAGGGCTGCGGCGTTCCAAGACAGACTTCCACAAACAGACCGGCTGCGGTTGCGACGGGGCACCCAAAGTGAACTTTGTCGTCACTGGCCGAAAGGGCGAACGCCCCACCGTGATGATGAAGGATTGACCGTGCTGCGCTCCCTCAAACCAATTTGTCTGGCGGCGACTCTTGCTTGGATTGTTGGAACAGGCAACGCGGCGGAGTTGCCGTTGGCCGAACAGGAAACCCAAGGACGCGCCTTCGCGCAAAAGCTCCTACAGCTTGCGCCGCGCCAGCAGTACGAGGGCAACGCCACATTTTTGCGAGTGGGCCCCAACGGTGCCGAGCCGGTGGTACGTGCGCAGTTCCAGATTTATCACCTGGCCGACACGGGCACGTGGGTGAACTACTATCGGCTGGCGAATGCCACCGCGCCGACCAATGGCGTGAACAGCTTCGCGGTGTTCCGGCGCGTGGGCAAACCGGCGGAGTACGCAACCAATGTCAGTGTCGCGGAGTTGGCCACGGCGGCGCGCTTTCAGGGAAGCCGCTCCATGCAACCTTTCGCAGGCTCAGATTTTTGGCTGGCGGATTTCGGGTTTGAATTTCTGGGCTGGGACAAGCAGCGCAAGTTGAAGGAGGAGATGTGTCGCAGCCAGATGTGTGTTGTGTTGGAAAGCGAGAACGCCAAGCCCGAACCCGGCGCGTACGCCCGCGTGGAATCGTGGATCGACAAGGATACGCACGGGCTGATCCAAGCATTCGCCTACGACGCGAAGGGCGAGATGCTCAAGGTGTTCAAACCAAAATCCTTTCGCAAGATCGGCGGGGATTGGCAGTTGCAGGAGATGGAAATCCGCAACCTGCAGACGCGCACGCGCACGACCATCACCTTCGATCTGGTGGCCAAGCCCAAGTAGCCGCGCATGCGCTACCTACTGATTCCGCTGATTCTGGGAGGCATCGGCTTCATCGGCTACCAGATGGTCCGTCATCGCCGCGAGATGGACACCGCGCTGATGGTGAAGCTCGTGGTGTCGGTGCTGCTGCTCATCCTGATGCTTTGGGGGACGACGTTGAGCACGGGCGCGACTGCGGCGATGGGCTTGCCATTCGTGGTGCTGGGATTGATTTGGGCACCGACCATTGCCGGCATGATGAGCGATGGCACATTGGGATTTCTCACCGGCAGCGAAAATCTGGGATCCAAACCCAACTACGCGATGGCCGAGGGCAAGCGCGGGCGCGGCGATTTAACTGGCGCACTGGCGGAGATCGAGGGCCAGTTGCAGCAGTTCCCCGACGACTTTGACGGCCAGTTGCTCATCGCTCAAATCCATGCCGAGAACCTGCGCGACCTTGCCACCGCGCGCGCGACCTTGGAGAACTTGGTCACGCAGCCCCATCACACGCCCACCCAGATTTCGCGGGCGCTCAACACGCTCGCTGATTGGCAGATTCGGTTTGCGCAAGACCGGCCCGCAGCGCAGGCGACGTTGCAGATGTTGATTGCGCGTTATCCGGGCACGGCGCTGGCGTTGAAGATTGCGCAGCGCGCGGCGCGACTCTCCAATACGTTCGAGGCCGACCAACCCGGCGATGTCGGCACGCTGGTCTCCGAGTGTATGAAACATTTGGAGGCGCACCCGCTGGACAATCACACGCGCGAAGTGCTCGCGGAGATTTATTTCAGCCGCTACGAACGCGCGGACCTGGCCTTCACCGAGCTGGAGTTGCTGGTGCAGACGCCGCACCAAACTCGCGAGGACGTGGCGCGCTGGCTCAATCTCATGGCCGACTGGCATCTCAAGCTGGGCAACATCCTTTCGGCGCGTGCGGCATTGGAGGAAATTGAAACGCGCCTGCCCGGCCATGTGCTGGCCGAGAAGGCGCGCGAGCGACTCTTCTTGCTGAAGAACAGGCAATCCGCCTGACCGGCAGGCTGCCCGAGCGGCGGCTACTTGTTCTCCTGCTCCACCAAGTTCTTAAAAGTGTCCTCCGCCAGTTCCGCAGCCAGCCGGATGTCCGGATTGCGCCCACCGACGAGGAATGAGGAATCCGTCCGCACTTGATAGGTGACCTTGCTGATGTTTTCGCTTTCGCCATCCTGCTCCACCTTCACCCACACGTGGCGTGTGTTGATGCGCGCGGTGAGGACATTGCGCGTGGCATCCTCGGCGGTCAACGTGCCGGTGTCTTTGAGCGTCTTGCGCACGGCGGGCAGCACGACATTGATCGGCCGATCATAACGGCGGACGAGTTTGTCGCTGGTGAAGACATTGGGGGTGAAACGGGAGTCGCCGCTTTGCGTGGCAAAACATCCGGTCAAGCACAGGGCACCCAGCAATCCGATTTGGAGAAGAGAACGTTGTAACCTCATGGCAGTTTTAGTTTGGTAGTTTCGTTGATTGTGTCGATGGCAAGCTGTTGACATTGCGCCCGTGGGCATGGCGATAACCAGTGGTGGAAACGGCGCAGCTCATGGTCGGGGCAGCGGGTTATCCACCGGCTGAAACACCCAGTCATGCGATTCGAGCTTGGGCCGGAAGATCTCGATCAATCGCTGGGACTCGTCCAGTTGTTCGTCCGACATTTTCTTGGCGACTTCCACACTGTACTTGGCCGCCTTCTCGTGGCCGGCACTGGCCGAAAGGCAAAGCCACTTGTGCGCTTGCACATAATCCTGCTGCACGCCCGCGCCATGGTAATAGAAAAGCCCAAGACTGATTTGCCCGACGGATAATCCCTGCACCGCGGATTGCCGGTACCATTCCGCCGCCTTCAGAAAATCCTGTCGCACGCCGTGGCCGCCTTCGTACATCCAACCCAGCATTGCCTGCGCGTAGGCGTTGCCTTTCATCGCGGCTTTCTCGTACCACTCGGCAGCGGCGATGTAGTCCTGTTTGACACCGCGCCCGTCCCGGTACATCGCGCCCAAGTTATGCATGGCCAGTGTGTAGCCTCGCTCCGAGGCTTGGCTGTACCAGAAGAGGGCCTTGTCGTAATCGCGCGAGGTGCCCATGCCTTTCTCGAAAAGAAATCCGAGGCTGTTCATCGCGTACACATTGCCCAGCTCCGCAGCGCGCAGGTAATGCCGCCCGGCCTCCTCGTAATTCTGTTTCACGCCCAGCCCGCGCTCGTTCATCACGCCAAGATTGTGCAGTGCGTGCGGGTTGTCCTGTTCGGCAGCGCGACGGTACCAGCGCACGGCCATCGCGGGATCGGCCTCCACACCCTTGCCATCGCGCAGCAGGTTGCCGAGGTTGTTTTGCGCGAAGGCATGACCGAGGAGCGACTTGTCCGTCAACACATCGGTCTTGGGTTCAGCCGCCAGTTGATACCACTTGGCGGCCTGCGCGTAATCCTGCGCCACACCGCGGCCATGCTCGTACAGCCAGCCCAGATTATTGCGCGCATGATCGTTGCCTTGATCGGCGGCGCGGCGAAACCACTTGGCGGCCTCCGTATAATCCTGGCGCATGCTGCGGCCATCGCGATACAGGCAGCCCAGATTATTTTGCGCCAGCGAATGACCCTCATCCGCCGCCATGCGATACCACTGCGAGGCGTGGCCCAAATCCGCTGGCACACCCGTGCCCGTTTCGTAGCGCCAACCCAAGTGCGCCATGGCGACCACGTTGCCGCGCTCCGCATTTTTCTTGAGCTCCGCAATCTGGATGCGGGTGTCAAACGGTGGCGGCTCGGGAAATAGGCGACCCACACGCAGGGTGTCGCAGGCGCTCGCCCAAAGGCAAACGCACGCGGCAGCGACAATGCGGAATCGATTGACTGGAACCATCTCCCCCTTCTCCTTGCTGGGAGTGTCGCTGATGTTCGGCCAAAGGCAAGCGCTAGCTATTCACGGCGCACAGGTTTGCGGTTGACCCGTGACCGGCCGCTGCGGGTATGCTGCCGGTTCTTGAAAACAACGCAACTTGCGCTGGTGCTCCCACTGTTGGCAGGACAAATCCTGACAGGACTGGCCGCACCGTCGCTCGCACAGCCTGCCGTTGCTCCTGCCGCCAAAGTGGAGGTGATGAAGGAAGTCTGGCGCGAGATGGACGTGCCGCCCGCGCCTGCATTGACGGCAGAGCAGGCGCTCAAGACTTTCAAGCTGGCGCCCGGATTCCGCATCGAGATTGTCGCCGCCGATCCGTTGGTGCACGACCCCGTGGCGATGGCCATTGATGGCGACGGCCG
This sequence comes from Pedosphaera sp., assembly GCA_009695465.1. GTDB lineage: Bacteria > Verrucomicrobiota > Verrucomicrobiia > Limisphaerales > UBA1100 > SYLI01. The sequence goes on along the minus strand of SIAW01000003.1, from coordinate 3,469 downwards.
GTTTTGGGTGGTGGAGATGCGCGCCTACATGCCCAACGTGGAAGGCCGGGGCGAAGACGCGCGGCTGGGTAGCATTGTGGTTTTGGAGGACACCAACGGCGATGGGCGTATGGATCGGCGCACTGAATTTTTGTCGGGCCTGCAAATGCCGCGCGCCGTGGCGTTGGTCAAAGGCGGCGTGCTGGTCGCCGAGCCGCCCAACCTGTGGTTCTGCGAGGACACCGATGGCGACCGCGTCTGCGATCGGCGCACAGCGGTGCTCAAGGATTTCGCGCGGCAAGGTCCGGTGGAACACACCGACAACGGGTTGATGCACGGCTTGGACAACTGGCTCTACAACGCCAAATCTTCGCGGCGACTGCGGCTGATCGGTGGCCAGTGGGCGGTGACAAACACCACCGCGCGCGGGCAGTGGGGCATCACGCAGGATGATCACGGCCGGATTTATCACAACAGCAACTCCAGCCCGTTGCATGTGGACTTGATTCCCACCGAGTACACCGTGCGCAATCTGCATTACGCCGCCACACAAGGCGCGGGCGTGCGCCTCTTCGGCAGCAACGAGGTCTGGACCAGTCGCGTCAATCCGGGCATCAACCGAGGTTATCAACCGGCGATGCTGCGCGCGGGGCATCTGTCCACATTCACGGCCGCTTGCGGCCCCGTGGTCTATCGCGGCGACCAGTATCCCGCGCAGATGATTGGCGACGTGTTCATCGCCGAGCCTGCCGGCAACATGGTTCGCCACCAGAAAATCACGTGGCAGGACGGCCAGCCCAAAGGCGAGAACGCTTACAAAAAAGAGGAATGGCTCACCTCCACCGATGAACGTTTTCGCCCGACCAATCTCTACAACGGCCCCGACGGCTGCCTGTACATCGTGGATATGTACCGCGGCATCTTGCAGCACAAACTCTACATCACACCGTTTCTGCGCAAGCAGATCATCGAACGCAAACTCGACCAGTCCATCGGCCTCGGCCGCATCTACCGCGTGGTGCACGAATCAAAAACGCCGGGAGCGCCGCCCGCTTTTTCTTCGCAAACCCCGGAGCAGTGGGTGACGCATCTCTCTCACGCCAACGGTTGGTGGCGCGACACCGCGCAGCGATTGCTTGTGCAGCAGGGCAACGCCACCGTGGCGCCCGCGCTGCGGCAGCTTGCCAAACAAGAGACGAACGCGATGGCGGCACAGCACGCGCTGTGGACGCTCGAAGGACTCGGCGCGTTGGATGCCGCCACACTGCAAACCGCGCTGTCAGCCAAACATCCGCGCGTGCGCATCGCTGCGTTGCGCACCACCGAGGCGTGGTTCGCGCAGATCCCCGCAGGCGATGAGGAGACGCGGCAGGAAATGTTGCAGAGCCTGCTTGCGTTGCAGACTGAACCCGATCGCGACGTGCGCCGGCAGTTCGCGCTGACGCTTTCCAATTTGCGACTGCCCGGAGTGGAGACGGTGTTGCGCAGCTTTGTCGCGCAGCACGGACAGGACGTCATCATCCGCGAAGCACTGATCACGGGACTGGCCGGGCGCGAGTTGGAGTTCCTGCAACGCGCAGCGGCGGAGTTAGCGTGGCAGCCGAACCGTCCGCACATCCGCGACATCCTCACAGCGCTGGCCGGTTGTGTGGTGCGCCAACGCGAGCCGCAGCGGCTGGAGAAATTGCTGCGCGTAGCGGCAGCGCAACCGGGCGCGTTGCGGCAGACATTGCTGGACGGCGTGCTGGCCGCAGCGTTCTCGAAGGAGCGCGCGGTGAAACCCGTGGCCTTCAAATCCCAGCCAGCCGCACTGGTGGAGTTGGCGAAGGACGCCGCAATGAAAGATCGCTTGGCGCGTCTGGAAAAATTTCTTGTCTGGGGAGAAGCTGCCAAACCGAAAGCCCCGCCGCGCGCACTCACAGCGGAAGAGCAAGCGCGCTTTGTTGCCGGTCGCGAGTTGTATCAAGTCGCCTGTGCAACGTGTCATCAGGCCAACGGACTGGGCGAGGAAGGCAAGGCCCCGCCGCTTTTGGATTCGCCATTTTTGACAGGCTCGGCGGAGCGCGCCATCGGCATCGTGCTGCACGGTGTCACCGGGCCCATCACGCTGCACGGGCGCACGTACACGATGAGCATGCCCGCGCTGCAGGGCTTCGATGAGAAACAGATCGCGGCCATCCTGACCTATGCGCGGCGCGAGTGGGAGCACGAGGCGGATCCCGTCACGCCCGAGGCGGTGGCCCGCGTGAAGGCGGCGAATGCCCGGCGTCAATTGCCGTGGACGGAAAAAGAATTGTTGGAGTTGAAATGAGTGGAGTGCGCCGCCCCGTGAGGTTTGACCCGTGCCTGCGCTTCGTGCCATGATCGTCCGCGCATGGGCAATTCCTTTGGCGAACTATTTCGCATCACGACTTGGGGCGAATCGCACGGTGCGGGGGTGGGCGTGGTGGTGGACGGTTGCCCGCCACGACTGGCGTTGACGGAGGCGGACATCCAACCGGAGTTGGACCGCCGCCGCCCCGGCCAATCGCGCATCGTCACGCAACGGCAGGAGACGGACATCGTCCGCATTTTATCCGGGACGTTCGAGGGGCACACGCTGGGCACGCCCGTCGCGATGCTGGTGGCCAACACCGATCAACGGTCGGAGGCGTACACGGAGATGGCCACGAAGTTCCGGCCGTCGCACGCAGATTTCACCTATCACGCCAAGTTCGGCATCCGCGCATGGCCGGGTGGCGGACGCACCAGCGCGCGGGAAACGATTGGCCGCGTCGCCGCCGGTGCCATCGCCAAGAAAATCCTGCGCGAACAATTCGGCGTGGAGATTCTCGCCTGCGTGACGCAGGTGAAGGACATCGCGGCGGCGGTGGATTTAGAGAGGCTGACTCTGCAGCAGGTGGAATCCAACATCGTGCGCTGCCCCGACGGCGCGGTGGCGAAGCGGATGATCGCGCTCATCGAGCGCATCCGCAAAGCCGGCGACAGCGTGGGCGGCGTGGTGACTTGCGTGGCGCGCGGCGTGCCGCCGGGTTGGGGTGAGCCGGTGTTTGACAGATTGGAGGCGGACTTGGGCAAGGCGATGCTCAGTCTGCCGGCGAGCAAAGGTTTTGAGATTGGCTCGGGCTTCGCCGGCACACTGCTCAAAGGCAGCGAACACAACGACGTATTTCGCATGCGCGACGGTCGCGTGCGCACGCTCACCAATCGTTCCGGCGGTGTGCAGGGCGGCATCTCCAATGGTGAGTCGATCCACTTCCGCGTGGGGTTCAAGCCCACGGCCACCATCTTGCAGGAACAGGAGACGGTGAGTGTCGAGGGACGAAACGTGAAGCTCAAGGCCCGTGGCCGCCACGATCCCTGCGTGTTGCCGCGCGCAGTGCCGATGGTGGAAGCGATGGCGGCGTTGGTGCTTGTGGATCACGCACTGCGTCATCGCGCCCAGTGCGGGGCTTGAATTGACAATGCGGACGTGACAGTCCGCTGGGGG
>SIAW01000059.1 GCA_009695465.1 Pedosphaera sp. | reverse complement strand
CTGCTCACGAATAATCCAAAGAAAGTGGTGGGGCTTGAGGGTTACGGGCTGAAGATTGTCGAGCAAGTGCCCATCCGCGTGGTAGCCAACGCGCACAACAAGCGCTACCTGAAAACAAAGCGCGACAAGATGGGCCACGCCATCTGACTGGGTTTCCATGCTGCAACAACCCCAGAAAAATCTTCGCCGCACCAAAGCGACCATCGCCATCGTGGCATCCGAGTATAACGCCCAATACGTCAACGGCATGTTGGCGCACGCTGAGGCCACGCTCAAAAACGCGGGCGCAAAAATCAAGACCGTGCGAGTGCCCGGCGCGTTCGAGATCCCTGTCATCGCCGCCGCGTTGGCACGCCGCAAAGGTATCGCGGCGGTCATTTGTCTGGGCGTCATCCTGCGCGGTGAAACGACACATGCCGATCACGTTGGGCGCACTGTCAGCCATCTGCTGGGTGCGATTGCTGTCGAAACGGGCACCCCCATCATCCACGAAGTATTGCTGTTGGAAAATGAAGCGCAGGCGAAAGCGCGGTGTCTGGCCACCAAATACAACCGTGGTGCCGAAGCGGCGAACACGGCGCTCACCATGGCGGCGCTGCGCAGCGCGCTCAAATGACGGGTGGGTTTGGACTGCGGGGCATCACATTGTGAAATGTTTCACAACGCACTTGCACCCTGTCTGACCCAGTGCTAGTTTTTCCCAACGGAGAAGAGATCAAAATGAGAAACACACATTGGTTGGTGATTTTTTGCGCAACGCTCGCACCTGCGGTGATGGCTGCGGACATTTCCGGCGTCATCACACTCAAAGGCACGCCGCCGCCCGAACAATTTCTGCCGCTCGATCCGTTGTGCGTCAAATTGCATGGCGACAAAAAACCTGCCACACGGTTTTGGAACACCGGCAAAGGCAACGGGCTGGCGGATGTTTTTGTGCACATCAAAAGCGGACTGAAGCCGTCCGACATTCCTGCGCCCAGCAAGCAGCCGGTGGTGCTGGACCAGTCCAAGTGCGAGTACCTGCCTTACGTCGTCGGATTGCAAACGGGGCAGACGTTGGAGGTGCGCAACTCCGATCCAGTGTTGCACAACGTCCATCCCACGCCAGTTGTTGACGGCAACAAAGAGCAGAACCTGGCGCAACTCCCCATGGGTCCGGCGGTGAAGTTTGTGTTTGAGAAGCCGGAAATTCTCCTGCGCATCAAGTGCGACATCCATCCTTGGATGTTTGCCTACGTGGGCGTTGTCGAGCATCCGTTCTTTGCTGTCACCGACAAGAACGGGGCGTTCACCGTCAAGAATGTTCCTCCGGGCGAATACGTGCTGGAAATTTTCCATCGCAAAGGCGGCAAGCAGGAAAAGAAAATCTCCGTCGGTGCTGACGGCATCAAGGCCGTTGACTTCAAGGTCGAGGTGCCCAAGTAATATTCCGACTGACTGTCCGCAGCGGCTGGCGCGGGCGTTTCATTTGCAAAGGGGCAACGTTGGCTGGGCAAACTTACAATAGGGGGCTGCATGTATTCGCCTGCATCACGGCGGTGCTCACTCTTTGCCTGATTGCGCTGGGCGGTTTGGTCACCAGCCGCGAAGCCGGCATGGCTGTCCCGGACTGGCCCAGAACGTACGGCCACAACATGTTTCTTTTTCCCATCTCGCTCTGGAAAGGAAACATCTTCTACGAGCACACGCACCGCCTGCTCGCCTCGTTGGTGGGACTGCTCACGGTTGTGCTGGCGGTTTGGGTCTGGCGCAAAGACGCACGCGCTTGGCTGCGCTGGCTCGCAGTTGCGGCTGTGCTCATGGTCATCACGCAGGGAATTTTCGGCGGACTGCGCGTCACCGAAAAGAATCCTGATCTGGGCATCGTGCATGCCACGCTGGGACAATTGTTTTTTCTGACGATGGGTTCCATCGCCCTGTTTCTGCGCCGCGGCTGGCTGGCGGCGGACGCCGTTCAATCTGCCGCCGACACCCACTGGCAATTGCGACTGCGCCGAGTTTACATCGTGGCCACCGTGTTCGTTCTACTGCAACTGATGCTGGGCGCGACGATGCGCCATCAGCATGCGGGGATCGCGGTGCCAGACTTTCCGCTCGCCTACGGTCAACTCTGGCCCGCGACGGACTCGGCTTCCATCGCCAACTACAACCAAATCCGAGATCGCATCGTGGATTGGCGCGACCCCGCACCCGTGACGGCATTCCAAATTAACATTCACATGATCCATCGCCTGATGGCTGGTGTGATTTTGACCGCCATCGCGTTTGCCTTTTGGCAGACGCGCAAGCACACCGCAGGCGGCCATCGGCTGCGCACCATCGCTGGAACGTGGCTCGCGCTCATCTGCGTGCAGGCCGTGCTTGGTGTGTTCACGGTTCTGAAAAATAAGCCGGTGGACATCGCCACGCTTCACGTTGTCGTGGGCGCGCTGTCGTTGGGCTGCGGCACGTTGCTTTGTTTGACCACGTCCCGCGCGCTGCACAGCACTCCGACACGCGCTGTCGGTGAAGAAACGCGCGGCGGTTTTACCATCGCGGGTCTGCCGGCAATTTCCTGATGCGAATCTCCAACCCAGCATTGGCAGATGCACGCACGACTTTGTCGAGCCGCTTCGCCGTCTTCGCAGAGCTGATCAAACTGCGCCTGACGCTGTTCGTGCTGCTCACGACAGTCGTTGGTTTTTACATGCACCATCAAGGCCCCAGCAATTACACGCTGCTGCTGCATGTGCTCATCGGCACGGGACTGGTCGCCAGCGGCGCGCAGGCGCTCAATCAATTTCTGGAGAAGGAACACGACGCCAAGATGGTGCGCACCGCCCAGCGGCCGCTGCCTTCGGGGCGGCTGCGCCCGGAACTGGCGTTGCTCTACGGCGGCGCAGCTAGTGTCATTGGGCTGCTCTATCTGGCGCGCGGCGTGAACCTGCTGACGAGCGTGCTGGGCGCGGTCACGCTGGTCAGCTACGTCTTGGTTTATACACCGCTCAAGCGCGTGACGCCGCTCAATACCATCGTCGGCGCGGTGCCCGGCGCATTGCCGCCGTTGATGGGCTGGACGGCGGTGGGCGGTGACATCGCGCACATCTCGCTTCAAGGCTGGTCGCTGGTGGCCATCCTTGTCTTCTGGCAGTTGCCGCATTTTCTGGCCATCGCGTGGATGTACCGCGAGGACTACGCACGGGCGGGCTTCGTGATGTTGCCGCTGGGCGACGACACGGGCGCGCGCACGAGCCAGCATGCGCTGAGCTACACGCTGGGATTGTTGCCGGTTTCGCTGGCGCCATTCGTGTTGAAGATGGCGGGGGGCATCTACCTTGGCGGCGCGCTGTTGTTGGGGTTGCTGTTCTTGTGGTGCGCGCTGGCGTTTGCGAGGCATCGCACGGAGCAGGCCGCGCGCCGACTTTTCTATTGCTCCCTGATTTACCTGCCCCTATTGCTGGGCTTGATGATTTTCGACAAGCGAGGATAATGCCGCGCCTGTTTGGAAGAGATACTCAAAATGGAACACACTAAGACACACGTCAGCCACGATGCCGGACACGGTGAGCATCACGAGCAGTCGTTCCTCACCAAGTACATTTTCTCGTCGGACCACAAAGTCATCGGCATCCAGTATGCGATGTGCGGGCTGCTGTTCCTGCTCTTTGGCTTCACGCTCATCATGGCCATGCGCTGGCAAATCGCCAAGCCGGGTGTGCCGATCCCGATCCTCGGCGACATCCTTCAGGCCCTCTTGGGGAATGTGGCGAAGGACGGCACGATGACGCCGGCGTTGTACAACACCTTCGGCGCGATGCACGGCACCATCATGGTGTTCATGGGAATCGTGCCGCTGGCCTTCGCGGGTTTCGGCAACTACGTGGTGCCGCTGCAGATCGGCGCGCCGGACATGGCGTTCCCGCGCCTGAACATGGCCAGCTTCTGGGTGTTCTTCTTGGGCTGCGTGGTCATGTTCGCCAGCTTTTTTATTCCCGGCGGCGCCGCGCAGGCGGGCTGGACTTCCTACTCGCCGCTCGCGTCGGTGATTCCCACCGATGGCCAAGTGTACTGGCTGGTCGGCATGGTGCTCTTGATCACTTCCTCGCTGCTGGGCGCGGTGAATTTCATCGCCACCATCATCCAATTGCGCGCCCCGGGCATGACGTGGATGCGCCTGCCGTTTTTTGTGTGGGCGCAGTTCATCACCGCCTTCTTGCTGTTGCTGGCCTTCCCGCCGTTGGAAGCGGCCGGTGTGATGCAGTTGATGGACAAGCTCGCGGGCACCAGCTTCTTCCTGCCGACGGGTCTGTTTGTAGCGGGGCAACCCATTGACATCAGCGGCGGCGGCAGTCCGTTGTTGTGGCAACATCTGTTCTGGTTCCTGGGCCATCCGGAAGTGTACGTCCTCATTCTGCCAGCGATTGGCATCGTCACGGAGATCGTCGCCAACTGCACGCGCCGTCCCATCTGGGGTTACAAGGTGATGGTGGGTGGCATTTTTGTACTCGGCTTTCTCTCCTTCATCGTGTGGGCGCATCACATGTACCTGACAGGCATGGGCACTAAGGTGGCCACATTTTTCCAGACGACCACGATGATCATTTCCATCCCGTCCGTCATCCTGTTGACGTGCCTCTTCATGTCGTTGTGGCGAGGATCCATCCGGTTCACCGCCGCCTCGCTCTTCGCATTGGCGTTCCTGCCGATGTTCGGCATTGGCGGTCTCACGGGCTTGCCGCTGGGTTTCAATTTCACCGACATCCATCTGCACGATACCTATTACGTCATCGCGCATTTCCACTACGTGATTGCGCCGGGCACGATCTTCGGTCTCTTCGCGGGTGTTTATTATTGGTACCCCAAGGCGACCGGCCGCAAGATGAACGAGTTCTGGGGCAAGGTGCATTTCTGGTGCTCGCTGGTGTTCATGAACTTGGTTTTCTTCCCCATGTTCAAGCAGGGGATGGACGGCTTGAGCCGCCGCATGTCGGATGGTGGCGCAACCTACGCCGGGCAAGATGGCGTGCTCGGCTTGGCACCCCAAACGATTTCGACGAATCTGGACATCGCTTACGCGGCGTGGGGCTTGGCGCTGGCGCAAATCCCGTTCATCGTGAATTTCTTCTGGAGCATCCGCAACGGCGAGAAGGTGACCTCCGACAACCCGTGGCATTCCACCACGCTGGAATGGCAGACGCCGACGCCGCCGCCGCACGGTAATTTCGTGGGCGAGTTGCAGGTGAACCACGGCCCGTACGAGTACAGCCATCCCGATCATCCCGAGAGCGATTATCTGCCGCAGAACGCGCCCGCAACCCCGCTCACAACCGGCGCGAAAAAGACGACCCAGCCTGTTTAACGCATGGATATTCCTTACACGACCAAGGATCGCCCCGATACCGGCCTCTACAACGGCAAGGTGGGCATCTGGCTGTTTCTAGCATCGGAAGTGATGCTCTTCGGCGCGCTCTTCTCCGCCTACGTCTTGCTGCGCGTGGGATCGGAACCCGGCACGTGGTCACTGGGACTGATGAACAAATGGGTGGGCGCCTTCAACACGCTCGTCCTCATCGCATCGAGTGTCACCATCGTCTTGGCGTGGGTGTCGCTGAAGTTGAAAGACTTTGCCAAGTACCGCTACTGGCAATGGGTCACCATCGTCTTTGCCCTGATGTTTCTCGGCGTGAAATGGTCGTACGAATGGCCGGCCAAGCTCACCCATTACGACATCACCTTTGTCAGCAACGAAGCCGCCGCGCGCGTCTTCACTGATGCCGCCAAGATGACGGGCGAAACCTCCTACACCAATCGCCTGCACACGGCGTGGGGCAATCGCTACGACCCCAACAAGCAGGACTACGCCAAGGTGGAGCTCAAGGACAAGCCGCTGGACGGTCACATTGTCGGGTACATTGACGAAGCGGGGCACGAACATCACATCGGCGCTGCGTTCGACATTCCATTCTGGAGCCACGCCTTCGCTTGGCGCACGACAACGTTGGCCAAGAAAAAGGTCAAGTCGCTGATCTTTGCGCCGGCGCACGATAGCTGGCCCGCAAAACACGGTGCAGCCGCGGGTGCGGTTCGCGTTGCTGAAGCCAAGCCCGGCGCGCACGCCACCGGCCACGCCGCGCATTCCATCACCGTCCCGCGCGCGGACATCCAGCGCCTCTCCTCCTTCGAGCCAAAGCACAGCACCTTCTTTGCGACTTACTACACGCTGACCGGACTGCACGCGCTGCACGTGCTGGGCGGCATCATCGTGATGCTCTACCATCTGCTCCCGTGCAACCATCGTCTCTGGCTGCGCGATCCGGATCGGTTCGCCAACCGCATCGAGATCACCGGACTATTCTGGCATTTCGTGGATCTGGTGTGGATCTTTCTCTTCCCGATTTTGTACCTGCTCTAATTTATGTCTGACGACCATTCATCGCCGGAGTATTTCGAGAAGAAGTTCAAGCCGATGATTTGGCTGGTGGGCACCGTGCTGATTGTCGGCACCGCCATCAGCTTCGCGGCCGACTTGTTCAAGGTCAGCGAAAAGCTGGGCGCCTTCCGCTGGGCCATCGTGATTGGCCTCACCGTGGCCTCCATCAAAGCGTCAGCGGTCGTCGCCGTCTTCATGCACCTTTATTGGGATGCCAAGTGGAAGACCATCAGCCTGACGCTCATCAGCACGATCTTCTTTTTCATCGGACTGATGTATCTGACCAATGCCAGCGAGATTTTCGACAAGCCCGGCAACGAGATCAAAGGCAACCAGCACGCGTTTGACCCCGTCACCGGTATGCCGATGGTGGAGGACGCGAAGTAGAGATGTCACTCAAGGCCTTCCATATTTTCTTCATCGTGGTCTCCATCTTTTTGGGACTGGGAGTGGGAGGCTGGGGCATCTTGCAATTCGCCAAAGGGCAGGGCGTGAGTTGGCTTTATTTTGGACTGGGATTCATCGTGTCGGGTGTCGCGCTGATTTTCTACAGTCGCAGCATCCTCAAAAAGATGAAGGACATCAGCTATCTATGAACCTTCGCCTGCCCACCATCGCGCTGATCATCGCTGCGGCAACTGCGTTGCTCCCCCACAACGCCGTGGCGTGTGCGACCTGCTTTGGCCAGTCCGACTCACCGCTGGCCGATGGCATGAACGCGGGCATCTTCACGCTCATGGGCGTGATCACCTTCGTGCTGATGGGTGTCGGTGCCTTCTGCCTTTTTCTGGCGCGCCGCGCGGCAGCGTATGAAGCCCTCGCAGCCGTGCCCGCGACGTTTCCAACTGCGGCGACAACCACGCCAGCTTTGATTGAAGTGAACTGAGGATGAAAAACAAAGTACTCAAACTGATTCTGATTAGCAGCGTCATCACCGTGCTTGTAACCATCGCCTTGAACTCGATGGGCACCGAGCGCCTTGACCAATCATTGCAGCCGCTCAACAAGATGTTCCGCCCGATGATGGGCTTCCCGGAGCAGGTGTCGATTTCCCAAGACGGCCACAAGATTGATTCCATGATCGTGTATGTCCACGTGTTGATGGGCGTGCTCTTCGTCGGATGGCTGGGATACTTTTTCTACACGATGATCTTCTTCCGCGCCGCGGCGCATCCGCGGGCCGATTATCACGGCTTCAAATCCAAGATCCCCACGACCATCGCGGAGGTTGCAATCATCTTCATTGAGGTGGTGTTGATCGTCTGCTTCGCCGTACCGCTTTGGGCGGGCGTGATGGATGCCAAACATTTTCCCCAAGGCAAACCTGAAAGCAGACGCGAGCTGCAGTTTGTCGAGCGCGAGTTGGATCCTGAAACCACGCCGAGACTTGCCGGGAAGACTGAGCCGTTCCAGGCCGACACCAATCAGACCCACGGACTGCACTCCATCTCCATCCTCTCCACGCGGCCCGCGACGATCCAGATCCATGAAGGTGATGCCACCGGCCCGGTAGTGTTCACCGCGGACAATCACAAAAACATCGAGCTGCTCTACAGCAACTACCGCACGAATCGCGCGAGCCTCGCCGGCGAAGGCAAAGAGCGCCTGCGATGGACGGGCTTGGCCGCGCTGAAACCGGGCGCAACGTACACCATCACACTGCTCAGCGAGAAGTCCGATGCAGCCAAAGTTATTTTTGCGCAGAGCGAAGAGGTCTCCAAATTGCTGGGCCAACCGGAGAAGCCCTTTCGCGTCTGCGAGGTCAACGTCAAGACAAGCCCCACGCTGGTCGTGCGCGTGGTGGCCGAGCAGTTCAGTTGGAACACCATTTACCCCGGCGTTGACGGCAACTTCGGCCGTCAGGATATGCGACAGGCCAGCGTGGCCAATCCATTCGGTCGCCTGCCCGGCGATTCCAACGGACTCGACGATCTGGACATCAAAGGCATGAAAGTCCCGGTGCACGCGCCGGTCATCGCCCACATCTCGTCCAAGGACGTGATCCACTGTTTCAAGGTCGTGCCCCTGCGCGTCTGTCAGGACGCCATTCCCGGCTTGCGCATCCCGCTGCATTTCCGCCCCACGGAAGCTGGCAAGATGAGCATCACCTGCGCGCAGCTTTGCGGCGATGGTCACGCGGCGATGCGCGGAGAATTCGAGGTGCTGAGCGCAGCGGACTACGCAACGTGGTGGAATAAATCTGCGGGCTGGTGGATGCGAGAGAAGCCCGTCGTCGCCACGGCATCCTTCGAATAGTCCGCACCGCCCAGCGCTGCCGTCCAGTTCAGCCGTCATTTTCATGAGCGCGGAACGCACAAATCCTTGGCACGCCGTCTGGCTCGTCTTGGGCATTTGCGTGGTGGGCATCGTGACGGCATTTATCCTCACCCAATCGCGCCGCACGGGTGGCTTGAGTCAAGACGGGCAGGCGCTGCAATCGCGGATTGACCAACTCCGAAAAGAAAACGACAGCCTGCGCGATCTGCTCCGCGAGGCCAACGCCCAGCTTGCCCTCCACCAAGACGGCAATGCGTCGATGCCCGTGTACAGTCGCGTCGGGAATTTCCAGCTCACCAATCAGCATGGCAAACCCGTCACCTTCGCTAATTACAAAGGAGGTGTCTGGCTGGCGAACATCGTCTTCACGCGCTGCCCCGGTCCGTGCCCGTTGATGACCAAAGGCATGGCGGACTTGCTGCAGTCCCTTCCCAAAGATTTGCCCGTCAAATTCGTGACGTTGACCACCGACCCCGACCACGACACGCCCGAGCGCTTGAAAAGTTTTTCTGAAACCTACAAGCCCGATTACACGCGCTGGGCGTTTCTCACCGGTAGCAAAACCGAACTGGCCAAGCTCGCCGTGGAAGGACTGAAGCTCACCGGCGTGGAAAAAACCGCCGACACCCGCACCAGCGCTGCCGATCTTTTCATCCACAGCACGATCATGGTCATCGTGGATGCCCAAGGCCAGGTGCGCGGCACATTTGAGTTCACGGATGCGGAGTTATCCGGCAAAGTACTGGCCGCAATTAAACAACTGATCCCCGCCCGCTGATGTCCATCCAGGATTTGCCCGCAATCAATGCCAGCCTCAACACGCTGAGCACGGTCTTTTTGCTGCTCGGCTACCGCTACATCCGCGCCGGCAACCGCACCGCCCATCGCAACTGCATGGTCGCCGCGCTGATCACCTCCACCATCTTCCTAGCCTGTTATCTGGTCTATCACTACTACGCCGCGATCACCAAGTTCACCGAGCCTGCCTGGTTCAAACCCATCTATCTGACGATCCTCATCAGCCACGTCATCCTCGCCGTGGTGATCGTCCCGCTCATCATTATCGCCGTACTGCACGCGATCAAAGGACGCTTTGAGCAGCACAAAAAAGTCACGCGCTGGGCGTGGCCGCTGTGGATGTACGTCTCGGTCACCGGCGTGATCGTGTACCTGATTCTGTACCAGATTTTCCCGCAGACCAAACCGCTCCTGCCCATTCCATGAACGACGCCATCGCGGCCGTCATTCATCCCAGCCGCTTTCCCGATGCCGACCGCGAGCAGTTGCTCCAGTCCCTCGCTCAACGCCGCATCGCCATGCGCTTCCATTACGAGAGCCACGCGCAGGCGCATCTCTGGCTGCAAGTCCACAACACCTTCGCCCCTTCGCGCACTGACACTCACTATCCCGCGCACATCGAACGTCTGCACGGCGCGGCATTGTCATGCGGTAATCACCAGCCATCTTTCGTGATTGGACTGGGCTGCGGCAGCGGTCAGAAAGAAGCACAGCTCCTGCGCCTGTTCGCCGCGCGCAATCTCGTTGCGGGATATGTGCCCGTGGACACCAGCCTGCCGCTCCTCATCATGGCGACGCACGCGGCGCGCGCAATCTTGCCCGCGCTCAACGCGCGCCCCGTCGTTGCCGATCTCAGTGAGCTGCACGCGTTGTCGCCGTTGCTGGATCAACTCGCAGACCCGCGCCATCCGCGCGTGTTCACATTTTTTGGCATGCTGCCCAATCTGGAACCCGCGCAAGCCTTCCGACAATTCCAAGCGCTGCTGCGCCCGCAGGATCTGCTCATCGCCAGCGCCAACCTCGCGCCCGGCACAGATGACACCCGCGGCATGCAGCGCATCCTGCCGCAGTACGACAACTCGCCCACGCGGGAATGGTTGCAGCGACTGATGCTCGATCTGGGTGCCGAGCGCAGCGACGGGAGCATCCAGTTTGGAATCCAGGACACAGCGGCTCCGGGCATCCGGCAGGTGGTCGCAGATTACATTTTCGATCGCCCGCGCCAATTGACTACGCACGGGCGCGCCTTTGATTTCCAGCCTGGCGACAAGGTGCGCCTCTTTTTTTCTTGCCGCTACACACCCGAACGCATCACCGCCACCGCGAGTGCTGCAGGGCTGGAGATCATCGGACAAGAGGTGCTCGCGTCGGGAGAAGAGATGATCTTCCTCTGTCGGCCCGTCACCGCGTAGCGAGTTAGTAGGCGGACAAGGTGTCCAACACCGCGCGTGTCCTCGACACTTCGTGCGTCCGCAAGAGATCAGTCTTGCCCAACAACGCCAGCACCGCAAAGAACGCTTCGGCACTGCGGACTTCCTCGCGAAAGAATTCGAAGGCGTGGGGCAGGGCGTGGCACACCGGCCAGCCCAGTTCGCGCAGACGAAAGGTGTTCAGGAAGGTTTGCATCTGATAACGCACCCGCTGCGAGCTGTCCTGCAGGTTGCGATAGTAAAAGCCCAGCCCCGGGTCCAGCAGCAGCTTGTGCAGTCCCGCGCGCTGCGCGCTGGCAATCTCGCGCGCAAAGTAGTCGCGCATTTTGGGGATGGGATCGACAGACAGATCCAGCGTGTCCACCTCGCGCACATTGGGCCCTTCGACATAGCAGATGATCACCGCAGCATCGTGCGCCGCTGCCATGCGATAAATCTCCGCACTGTCCGTGTGGCCCGTGAGATTGATGACTGCCGCACCCGCTTCGAGACACGCGCGGGCAACGTCGGGCAAGTAAGTCTCGACCGAGACGCGCACGCCCTGCGCGCACAGTTGCCTGACCACCGGCACAAGCTGCGCAATCTGACTGCTGCCGTCCACGCGATCGGTGTTGGCCAGCGTGGACTCAGCGCCGATGTCCACCAGATCCGCACCCTGCGAAGTCAGCATCACGCCACGCTGCACCGCCGACTCCACCGAAAGACAGACACTCTCGCGATACCACGAACCGGGCGAGAGATTGATTACGCCCATCACAGCGGGGCGGGAGTTGAAAGCAAAGTCGCGCCCGCCAATGGGGAACTCAGCGACCTTGGCCGACAGCGCAGGGGCATGTCGCTGCGCCAATTCCGCCAATTGTTCCAAACGCAACATCCGCAGAGGATGCGTCCGAAGGCGCACAGGGAAAAGTAAGAAAGTGTGGCGCGCCCGGTTGGACTCGAACCAACGGCCTGCGGTTTAGAAGACCGCTGCTCTATCCAGCTGAGCTACGAGCGCCCGATTGGCAAAACCTATCGCCCAAAAATCTGGCGTGGGCAAGAATAGACCGCGTATGGCGCGCGCGGTCTTGCATCGGGAGCGGCAACGGGCACACTGTCTGCAACTGATGAAGGCCATTTATCGCGACATGCGCGTGGAGGAATTGGTGCGCATGGAACTGCAACTGCGCGCCAAGTATGCGAAAACCAAAAGTCCGACCGTGCGGGTGGAGTTGCGCGAGGTGGAGCAGGCTGTCCGTGATAAGATTTGGAACAAAGGCGGTGCCGAGCGCAAGAAAGAGCAGATGCGCAAGCTCTGATTTGCCGGTGCCACTGAAGATGAACCTCGTCATCTTGCTGGCCGTGGTGGTCATCGGCCAGCTCTGCGCCGGTTGTCAGACGCTGGGGTATTATTGTCAGGCGGCGCAGGGTCAGTGCGAGATGCTCACGGGCCACCGCGATGTTCCCGAAATTCTGCAAGACCCGGCAGAGCCTGAATCGCTGAAGCAGCGTCTGCGGTTGGCGATGGAGTTGCGGACGTTCGCGGAAACCAATTTGGGACTGCCCGCCGGCGGCAGTTACCGCACCTACAAAAAACTGGATCGCCCCAATTCGGTGTGGGTCGTCACGGCATCCAAGGAATTCTCGACCGAACTGGAAAGCTGGTGGTACCCGGTCGTGGGGCGATTCACCGCCCGCAGTTATTTCGACAAAGCCCGCGCCGAACACTACGCCCAAACGCTGCGCAGCGAAGGGCTGGAAGTGCACCTCGGCGGCGCGCGCGCCTATTCCACGCTGGGCTGGTTTCGCGATCCGCTGCTGAGCACGTTCATCCACGAACCGGACACCGAGTTGGCGGAGTTGCTCTTTCACGAACTGGCGCATCGCCGACTCTTCATCGCCAACGACGCGGCGTTCAATGAAAGCATGGCGACAGCGGTCGGGCAGGCGGGCGTGCGCCGCTGGCTTACCGCACAGCACAACGCCACCGCGCTGGCTGCGTATCATCAAACCACCGGGCAGCGGCAGCAGTTTTTTAAGCTGCTGGAAATCACGCGCGATGAGCTGCGCCGATTGTACGCCACCGACCTGCGCGCGCCAGACATGCGGCTGCAAAAACAGGCGCTGCACAGTCGCATGCACGATCGGTATCTGGAATTGAAGGCGCAGTGGAATGGATACAGCGGCTACGATTCCTGGTTTGCCAAGCCGCCCAGCAATCCGCGCATGGCGGCGATGGCTACGTACTACAAGTACGTACCGGCCTTCGACAAGCTGCTGCTCCAATGCGGTGATGACCTCGATCAATTCTTTGCTGAAGCGGCCGCGCTGGGCAAACTTCCAGCCGCCGATCGCCGCGCGCAGTTGGAACGTTTGATGAAAGACGGCCCGTCCCGACCGTGAACGCCACGCCACAGCACCGCGCGATTCCTTGGCTGCCGCTCATTATCTGGCTGCCGGTGGCCGTGGCGTTGTTGGTGTTTGCCACCTCGCGCCTGTCTGCGGATCTTGGCGCAGTCCCATTCAGCTTCGCCATCGGCGGCGGATTGATCGGATGGACGCTCTTCGAATATTTGCTACACCGCTACCTGTTCCACTGGGAACGCAAAGACTGGATGGGGCGCGTCATGGAGACTATCCACGGCAAACACCACGACAACCCCGATGATCTGGCGCTGGCGATCGTTCCGCCGCAAAATGCCTTTCTGATCTTGCTGCCCGTCACGATTTGTCTGGCGTGCGTGCCGCCGCTGGCGCTGCTGCCAGCGTTTGTCGGCGCGTTCATTCTGGGTTATCTGGCCTACGAATATCTGCATCTGGCCATCCACGCCGCGCCACTGACATCGCAGTGGGGCCGCCGCCTGCAGCGCAATCATCTGGCGCATCATCACAGCAATTCAGCGCGCAACTTCGGCGTGACCAGTCCACTTTGGGATTTGCTTTTCAACACCCGTCGCAACAATCTGCATTCTAATAATCCACCGCATCCCCACATCACCGTCCCATGAAAATTTTCACTGCCTTGCTATTCTTGGCTGCACTCTGCGTCTGCACCGCGCTGGCTGGGCCTGCCCCGCAGCCCGTGCCGCTGCGCGCAGGAGCCGCTGCAAGCAACATCACGCCGCAACTGGGCGTCAGCATCAACGGCGGCATGCAAGACAGCATCGCTGCAACGGTGCAGGACGAACTACACGCGCGCTGTCTGGTGTTGGATGACGGCCGTACGAAGCTGGCCATCGTCGTCTGCGACAGTTGCATGATCCCGCGCGAGGTGTTCGACGCGGCCAAGGCGCGCATCGAAAAGGAAGTTGGGATTCCCGTCGCGCACCAGTTGATGTCGGCGACGCATACGCATTCGGCACCCACATCGGCTTCTGTGTTTCAGAGCGATGCCAATGCGAGCTACAAACAATTTCTCATTGGCCGGATTGTGGATGGCGTGAAGCGCGCCCACGCGCAACTGCGGCCCGCGCAGATCGGTTGGGGCAGGGCGTTGGAACCCGAGCAAGTCTTCAATCGCCGCTGGCACATGAAGCCCGGCGTGGAGAACAAGAATCCGTTTGGCGGGATTGACCAAGTGCGGATGAATCCCGGTGTCAAAAATCCGGACTTGCTCAAGCCTGCGGGGCCGACCGATCCGGAGATCCGTTTCATCACACTGCGCGGCACCAACGGCGCACCGCTCGGCCTGCTCGCCAATTATTCTCTCCACTATGTTGGGGGAGTGACTGGGGTGTCCGCTGATTATTTTGGCGCGTTCGCCGATCGCATCCAGCAACTGCTGGGCGCTGACCGGCTCGATCCGCCTTTCGTCGGCATCCTCTCCAATGGCACCAGCGCGGACATCAACAACATCAACTGGAAAGAGGGCGGCCAGCCCAATCCCGGGCCGTACGGGCGCATCCGAATTGTCGCCGATGCCGTCGCGCAGAAAGTCCACACGGCTCATCGCGATGTCCCGTTCCACGCGCACGTGCGACTCGCAGCCAAGCAAGTGGAGCTGACACTCAAAGTCCGCAAGCCCACGGCTGTCGAACTGGCCACCGCCCGCGAAATCGTCAGTCGCACCAAAACTTTTCCCCGCATGAGCACGCAACAGGAAATCTACGCGCGCGAGACGGTGCAGATGCACGAGTATCCCGACGAAGTGCGCGCCATCGTGCAGGTGCTGCGGATTGGCGATCTGGCCATCGCGGCGATTCCCTGCGAGACATTTGTTGAGATCGGGTTGGAGTTGAAGGCCAAGAGCCCCATCAAGCCGCTCTTCACCATCTCGCTGGCCAACGGTTATAACGGCTATCTGCCCACGCCCGAACAGCACAAGCTGGCGGGCTACGAAACATGGCGCGCCAAGTCCAGCTATCTTGAGACCGGCGCCTCGGTGAAAATCACCGGCGCACTGTTGGCACTGTTGGAGGAACTGAAATAATCGCGCGGCGAATCGCCATCCTGTCGCTGTTATTGAGCGCGCTCGTTGTCGCGGCTGCAGAAAAGGCTGCGACTGCGCCGCCACCGGGCATTGCCATCCCTGCTGCGGAACGCACGGCGCTGCGCCAAAAACTCGACCTCCTCGCCAAGGCGATTGCGGATGTCAAATCCACTCCGCACAGCGCGCTGCTGCCCGACGTCCAGATTTTTTACAACGCGGTGGATCACGCGTTGGCGCATGACATGTTCTACACCACCAATGACGTGCCTGCTGCGCACAATCTCCTGCGCCACGGCATGGATCGCGCGGCGCAACTTCGAGGCGGTCAATCACAGTGGACCAAAGTCACCGGCCTGGTGGTGCGCGGTTATGTTTCCGAGATTGATGGTTCGGTGCAGCCGTACGGCTTGGTCATTCCTCCGAGCTATTCGCCGCGCCCTCAGAAACTTTGGCGGATGGATTTCTGGTTGCACGGCCGCGACAACAATCTGAGCGAGGTTCGTTTTCTCAATGAGCGCCTGCTCCGGCTCGGCCAAATCACGCCCCCAGACACGTTCGTGCTTCATCCCTACGGCCGCTACTGCAACGCGTTCAAGTTCGCCGGCGAGACGGACTGCTTCGAAGCCATGCGCGATGTTCAGCAGCATTATCCCATCGACTCCCAGCGGATCTGCATGCGCGGTTTTTCGATGGGCGGCGCGGGCGCGTGGCACTTGGGCGCGCATCACGCCGGACTGTGGGCGGCTGTCGCGCCCGGTGCCGGATTTGTGGACACGGCGATCTATCAAAATCTTCGCGCCAAGGAGCCCAAGCCCATGTGGTGGGAGGAAAAACTCTGGCACCTGTACGACGTGCCCGATTGCGCCGCCAACCTCGCCAACACGGGTGTGGTGGCGTACAGCGGCGAAGTGGATCCACAGAAGCAAGCCGCGGATCTGATGGCGAAAGCGATGGCGCGCGAAGGATTGCCGCTGACACACATCATCGGCCCCAAGACCGGTCACAAATATGAACCCGCGGCAAAAGTAAAATTGGAAAAGCTGGTGGACGCACTGGCCGTCACGGGCCGCACAGAATTTCCAAAGCAAGTGCGACTCGTCACTTGGACGCTCCGCTATCCCACGCAGACGTGGGTGACGTTGCAAGGAATGGATGAGCATTGGCAGGAAGCGCGCGTGGATGCCGCGCAGGTCCGCGATGGGGTGCTGAGTGTGAAAACGCAAAACGCATCAGCGCTCACCTTGACCGTGCCGAGCACGCCCGAGTGGACTGGTCGCCCGGTGCAGATCCAGATTGATCAACAGACTCTCTCTGCCGAAGCCGCGCAGGGAAAAGTGAACCTGCGCAAATCGCAAGGGCGCTGGGTTGCTGTCGCCACGCTTGCGCAAAACCAACTCGCCAAGTTGCCCGGTCTGCAAGGGCCGATTGATGATGCGTTTTACTCGGCCTTCATCATGGTGCGGCCAACCGGAAAGCCGCTGAACGCCGCTGCCGGCGCGTGGGTGCAGCGCGAAATGGAACACGCGATCACCCAATGGCACCGGCAATTTCGCGGCAAGCCGCGCGTGATGGATGACACGGAGGTGACGAATGCCGACATCGCCAGCGCCAATCTGGTGTTGTGGGGCGATCCATCCTCCAATCGTGTGCTGGCAAAAATCGCGGGCCAACTTCCCATCCAGTGGTCCGCCACCGGTGTGCGCGTGAAGGATCAGCAATGGCCCGCCGACAAGTTTGTGCCCGCGCTGATTTATCCCAATCCGCTGAACCCGCAGCGATACGTCGTGCTCAACAGCGGCTTCACGTTCAGCGAATTTGGCCATCAAAGCAACGCGCAGCAGGTTCCCAAGTTACCCGACTACGCCGTGTTGGAAATGGCCGTGCCCATCCAAAAACGCCCAGCCAACGGCGTTGCCCACGCGGGATTTTTCGGCGAGTACTGGGAATTAACTGCGCATGAAGGTCGCCCGGCGCGTTGATTGTCTCATGATCTGCACCTCGCAACGCATCGGGACACTCAGCAGCCTGCTGTTGGCTGTTGTGACATCTTCAGCCGCGCCTGCACCGGTGATAAAACTTCCGCCGCGCCACGATCCGCCCGATCAGATTTTCAGGATGGCACCCATGCCGCAGAGCAGTCGCAGCATCGTGGTGCGGCTCTCGGACAAACTGCATTTGGCCTACGACGTGGAACGATTCCGTGTCCACACTGCGTGGGAAGGCGGCCCGCTGCATCTCTTCGGCCCAGGCTATCATGGAGCCAAAGAGCCATTCATCTGTCAGGTGAACGGTCAGCGACTCTGGGGCAATCCGCCGTTTCCAGAATGG
>SIAW01000058.1 GCA_009695465.1 Pedosphaera sp. | reverse complement strand
GCGCTCTTTCTAATTTAATCATCCCATGAAAACTCATCTACGAATCCCCATCCTGTCCGCACTGTGCTTGGCCTTGAGCATGGCGCATGGTGCCGAACTGAAAATGGGCACGGTGGACATGGTCAAGGTCTTCAACGGCTACTGGAAATCCAAGAAGGCACAGGAAGCCCTGCGCCAAAAAGAGGTCACCAAAGAAGGCCAGCAAAAGGAGTTGATGGAGGAACAGCAGAAGCTGGTGGAGCAGCACCAGAAAATGATGCGGCAGCTCGAGGATCCCACGCTCAACGTCGCGGAAAAGGAGCGGCTGAAACGGATCACCATCAAGAAGGCCGACGAGGTTCGGGAGTTGATGGCGTCCATCGACCAGTTTCGGCGCGCCTCCATCACCGAGCTGCAAAAGGATGAAGGCGACGCGCGCAAGAAGTTGCTTGATGAGATTCGCGAGGTCATCAGCGCCAAGGCCAAGGAGCGCAGTTACAATTACATTTTTGACGCCGCCGCCATGGGGCCTGCCGGCAATCCCGCGCTGCTGTTCAGCGAGGCCGGGCACGATTTGACCACCGAGATTCTCACGCAGTTGAACGCGTCGGATCCCGACAAGACTTCGCCCGCGCCCAAACCCAAGACGACGCCCGAGCCGCCCAAAGGCAAAGGCAAGTAAAGGGCGGCCGCCGCCGGCTTGCAGTCCCGTGTTGCGCGTGTAGAGTGCGCGCATGCTCCGCTCTCTCCTCGTCACTCTCGTTGCAGGCAATGTGGCATTTGCCGCGCAGCCGTTGCCGTCGATTCTCACGCCGCATTTTGTTGTCCCAAAAGAGTTCGCGGGGCAGGGCGGCAATTATACTTCGCCGCTGCAATTCCCAGACGGCGCGGTTGCCAAGACGCCCGCGCAATGGCAGGAGCGACGCCAAGAGATTCTCAAGCAGTGGCACGGATTGATGGGCGCATGGCCGGCGTTGTTGCAGCAACCGAAGCTGGAGATTCTGGAGACGATCCGGCGCGAGAATTTCACGCAGCACAAGGTGCGCGTGCCCTTTGCGGAAGGCCAGACGGTCGCGGGCTTTTTACTGGTGCCCGATGGCAAAGGCCCGTTCCCGGCGGTGCTCGTGCCATTCTATGATGCGGAGACGGGCGCGGGTTTGGGAAAGGCGGGGCGCGACTTCGGCTATCAACTCACGCGGCGCGGCTTTGTCTCGCTGTCCATTGGCAGCCCGAGCGGTGATGCACGAAAACCCGAACCGGGCCGGCCGCAATGGCAGCCGCTGTCTTTTCTCGCGTACGGGGCGATCAACTGTCACACGCTGCTCGCGCGGCTGCCCAATGTGGACGGCGCGCGCATCGGGGTGGTCGGCCATTCCTACGGTGGCAAGTGGGCGATGTTCGCCTCGTGCTTATCCGAAAAGTTTGCCTGCGCAGTGTGGTCGGATCCGGGCATCGTGTTCGAGGAGGCGCGCTCCAACATCAATTATTGGGAGCCGTGGTATTTGGGGCGCGACGCCAACCTCGCCCGCAAGCCCGGCGTGGTGACCGCTGCCAACCCGCGCACCGGTGCCTACAAAACGATGATGGAATCCGGGCGCGATCTGCACGAGCTGCACGTGCTGATGGCCCCGCGACCATTTCTTGTCTCCGGCGGTTCCGAAGATCCGCCGCGCCGCTGGCAGTCGCTGCACCACTCCATCGCCGCCAATAAAATTCTCGGCACTGAAAATCGCGTGGCGATGACCAACCGCCCCGCGCACGATCCCACGCCGGAATCCAACGCGGTGATCTACGCCTTCTTCGAGCACTTCCTCGGCGGCAAGTGAAGTGAGCGGGAAAGATTAGCTGGCGCTGAGGCGCTGCTTGGGCGCGTCCAAAAACATCGCGTGCGCCTCTTCGAGAATATCCACGATGCGGCCGGCAAACGGGCTGCGACTCACAGCGGTGTGTACGTCCGCGCGGTCGAGCTTGCCCGCATTTTCGCCGGGGAACCAGTGGTCGGCTTGGCCCAGCAGGTTGTAACGCATCTTGCCCCAGTCCACCAAGTCCAGCGATTTGGCATGCGTCCACAGGCGCAGGATTTCCATCACGTTCACGTTGCCGGGCACATCCACGAAGTGCGGCAATCCTTCGTGCCAGCGGGCGCACCAATCCGCGCCGAGCACGCGATCCATCTCGGCGCGCAGTCGTTGTTCCATCGGCGCGATGATTTCCGCCGCGCGGTCGTAGTGTTTTAAGCCGGCGATGTGGTCGTCGAAATCGCTGGGGCGCGCGGCGCCGCAACTGAGCGTGTGCACCTGCGGCCGTGCGAGGCAGTAGAGGCTGTTGAACTGCATGGGCGTCAGCGGCGCGCACATCTCCACGAGCTTCTGCGGCGGCGCGTAGAGTTTGCCGCCTTTGTCATTGGGGCTGATGATGAAGACGCCCATGTCGCGCTGCGCGGCCTCCTCGAGGGCGGACCAGTTGAGGTCGTTCACGAAATACCAGTGGACGTTGAAGTAATCGAAGGCGTCGCTGCGCACCGCTTCCAAAATCACATCCGTGGTGGCGTGTGTGGAAAAGCCGACGTGGCGCACGCGGCCTTCGCGCTGGAGTTGCCGCGCTGCTTCCACGCAACCGCCTTTGCGCAGGCTCCAGTCGAGCAACAGCCGGTTGTTGATGCCGTGCATCGAGAGCAGATCCACATGGTCGAGTTGCAGATAATCCATCGAGCGATTGAACGTGTCGATGAACTCGCGCGCCGTGGCGAAGGGCGCGACCTTCGTTTGCACGATGAGTTTCTCGCGCGGGAATTGTTTGAGCACCGGCCCGAGCTGCATTTCGCTGGAGCCATAGCCGCGCGCGGTTTCGATGTGATTGATGCCGATCTCGACTGCGCGATGAATCGTCGCCTCGAGATTCGCCTGGCCGTCCTTGGGCACCTCGCTCCACGGGACGTCCTGCCACTTGTGTTGATAGCGCATGCCGCCGCAGGAAATGACGGGCATCTGCAATTCGGTGCGGCCAAATCGTCGGTAGTGCATCATGGGAAAAGGTGGGTGATTAAACGAACTCCAACTCTGTCTGGCGCGGCACGAGTCCGGCGGCGTGGGCTTGTCCGAGAAAACGCCGGATCGTCTCGCGACCGCGATCGCCGTAATCGAGCGTCCAGTGATTGACGTACATGCCCACGAACTTGTCGGCGAGATCGTGGCCCATGTCGCGCGCGTATTGCAGCGCGTGCGCCACGGCTGGCTCGCGATGGTCCAGACTGTACTGGATGCTCGCGTGAAGAATTTCCGCGATGCCTCTGCGCAACTCAGGCGCGTGGCGTTTGTGAATCACATTCCCGCCCAGCGGCAGCGGCAGACCGTCGTTCTGTTGTCCCCACCACACGCCCAAGTCAGCGCAGCAGACGAGACCCTCATTCTGAAAAGTGAGCTGGCCCTCGTGGATGATGAGGCCGACCTCCGCTGCGCCGCTGTGCACCGTCTCGAAGATTTTGTCGAACGGCACCACCACCAGATTCAGCTCGCGCGCGGATTTGCCAAGCCACAATTGCAGCGCCAGAAACGCGCTGGTCATCAAGCCGGGCACGGCGATTTTGCTGCGGGCGATGTCTTCGCGCGAAAACGGTTGCTGCGCCACGAGCATCGGGCCGTAGCCATCGCCCATGCTGGCGCCGCTGGGCAGCAGCGCGTACTGATCGCAG
Source organism: Pedosphaera sp. (assembly GCA_009695465.1). Taxonomy (GTDB): domain Bacteria; phylum Verrucomicrobiota; class Verrucomicrobiia; order Limisphaerales; family UBA1100; genus SYLI01. The sequence continues at coordinate 13,999 of SIAW01000058.1, read as the reverse complement.
ACATGCGCGTAGGCGTGGATGCTGATGGCGGAGATGTCCAGCTCGCCGCGAGTGGCGCGTTCGTTGAGCGTTTGGATATCCTGCAAGATGTGGTCAAACCGCAGGCCGCGCGTGGGGATGAGTTCCTTCGCCAACGCGTAGAACATGAAGGCGTCGTCGGGATCGGGCGAATGGCCAAGCGTGAGCGTGCGTTCTGCCGTGACGATCATGTGCGCGCATTTCACGCGAAGGCACACCACAGTGTCCAATGAAAAGTGTGGGGCGTTTTGGCTGGCCAACAGCGGCGCAGATTTGCCAGTCTCCCCGCCTCACGGTATGTGGACTTATCTGTTCCAGCGCCTGCTCCACATGATCCCCATCCTCATTGGGGTGTCGCTGCTGACCTTCCTGTTGATGTCGCTCACGCCGGGCGATTATTATTCCAAGCTGGAAAATAATCCGCAGATCACCAAAGAGAAGCTGACCCAACTGCGCGCCAAGGCGCATCTGGATCGGCCGTGGTACGTGCGTTACGGCTATTGGATGAAGGACGCGCTGCGCGGCGACTTGGGCTATTCGCTGGAGTACAAAATCCCCGTCTCAGAACTGATCGTGATGCGGCTCTGGAACACCTTTGTGCTGGCGTTGGCGGCGCTGCTCATCGCGTGGCTGGTCGCGCTGCCGCTGGGCATTTGGGCCGCAGTGAGGAAAGATTCGTGGGTGGACCGCGGCTGCGCAATGATCGCCTTCCTCGGGCTTTCCATCCCGGAAATTTTATTGGGACTGATGGCGCTGCTCTTCGCCTACGCGTCGGGTTGGTTCCCCGTCAGCGGCGTGGAATCCAACCGCTACATCGGCGTGGAAGATTGGGACGCCGCCCGCGTCTTGAATCGTCTGCATCACCTGACGCTGCCGGCGCTGGTGCTGGCGGCCAGTTCCCTCGCGGGCATCATGCGGCAGATGCGCTCCAATCTGCTGGACACACTGCGCGCCGACTACGTCACCGCCGCGCGCGCCCGCGGGCTGAGCGAAGGCTGGGTGGTGGGCAAGCACGCGCTGCGCAATGCCATCAACCCGCTGCTCACCATCTTTGGCTACTCGTTGGCGGGACTGCTCAGCGGGGCGTTCATCATTGAAAATATTTTCTCGTGGCCCGGACTGGGACGGCTGACCTTGGAAGCGCTCACCTCGCAAGATTACCGGCTCGTGGTGGCGACAGTGGTGATGGCCACGGGCCTGCTCATGGTGGGCAATTTCATCGCGGACCTTCTGCTGGCGTGGAGCGACCCGCGCATTCGACTCCGAGAATGAGCGAGTCCATCTCATCCACGAACCCATCGCCGACGCGCCAACCGCGCACGCCGTGGCAGCTTTTCTGGCATCGCCTGCGGCAGCGCCGTATCGCGTTGGTGGGCGGCGTCATCCTCGTGGTGTTGTACGGGACCGCGTTGCTCGCGGGGTTCGTGGCCCCGCACAACTACGACCGCGAAGATCGCACGCGCTTCTTTCATCCGCCGGTGCGTCCGCACTTTGAAGGACTGCGATTGGTGGTGCCCCGATCGGTGCCGTTGGAAATTGAGGGCAAACAGTTCGCCTACAAACTGGATCGGGAAGATTCAATGCCGCTGCGCTTTTTTGTGACGGGCGATGAGTACAAGCTCATCGGGCTAATCCCCGCGCGCCTGCATTTCTTTGGCACCGCCGATGCGAACTACCCGGTGCATCTGCTGGGCACCGATCAACTGGGCCGCGACGTGTTCTCGCGCCTGCTGTACGGCTCGCAGATTTCGTTGTCCATCGGGTTGGTCGGCATCGCGTTGACCTTCACGATTGGCATGTTGGTGGGCGGCATCTCCGGTTACTACGGCGGCTTGGTGGATAACGGCATCATGCGCCTGTGCGAGCTGATCATGTCGGTGCCCGGCCTGTACCTCATCCTGACGCTGCGCGCGACCTTCCCGCCAGATTTAAGTTCCACGCGCGTGTACCTGCTCATCGTGGTGATCCTGAGTTTCATCGGCTGGGCGAGCATGGCGCGGGTGATCCGCGGCATGACGCTCTCATTGCGCGAACGGCAGTACGTGCTGGCCGCGCGCGCGCTGGGCCAGTCGGATCTGCGCATCATCATCCGCCACATCCTGCCCAACACCTTTTCGTACGTGATCGTCGCGGCGACCTTGAGCGTGCCCTACTACATTCTCGGCGAAGTCATCTTGAGCTATCTGGCCGTGGGCATTCAGGAACCGCAGGCCAGTTGGGGGTTGATGCTCAAGGACGCCTATTCCAACTACCAACATCTGCAGCAGTTCCCGTGGCTGCTGGCGCCGGGCGCGGCCATCTTTGTCACCGTGCTGGCGTTTAATTTTCTGGGCGATGGCCTGCGCGACGCGGCGGACACGAAAGCCTGATCATGCCGCCACTTTTGGAAATTCAGGATTTGAAGTTGGAATTCGGTACGGGCAGCGAGGCACTGCGCGCACTCGACGGCGTGTCGCTGGTCTTGGAGGAAGGGCAGACGCTCTGTCTGGTGGGCGAGTCAGGCTGTGGCAAAAGCGTGACGGCGCTGTCCATCGCGCAGTTGCTGCCCACGCCCCCGGCGCGGTATGTCGGCGGCCGCATTCTGGTCAACGGCCACAACGTGCTGGAGATGGACAAGGGCAGTCTGCGACGCATCCGTGGCGGTACGGTGGGCTACATTTTTCAGGAACCGGGCGCATCGCTCAACCCCGTGTATCGCGTGGGCGAACAATTGATCGAGCCGCTGCGCCTGCATCGCCCCGCTGCCGCCACGGAGAAGGAGATGGTGGAGTTGCTCAAACTCGTGGGCATCCCCGAGCCGGAACTGCGCCTGCGCGATTACCCGCATCAACTCTCCGGCGGCATGCAGCAGCGCGTGATGATCGCGATGGCGCTGGCGGCGCAGCCCAAACTGCTCATCGCCGACGAACCCACCACCGCGTTGGACGTGACCATCCAAGCGCAGATCTTGGAACTGCTGCGCGACCTTAAACACCGCTTGGGCATGAGCATCCTGCTCATCACACACAACCTCGGAATCGTCGGCGACATCGCCGATCGCGTGGCGGTGATGTACGCCGGCCAAGTGGTGGAGGAAGCGCCAGCGGATCAGTTGCTGCGCCGCCCGATGCACCCGTACACGCGGGCGTTGATGCGCTCGGTGCCGGAATTGGGGCGCGAGATGGGCCGGCTGGAAGCCATCGCCGGGACGGTGCCGGCCGTGGGCGCGTTCCCGTCGGGCTGCCGATTCCATCCGCGCTGTCCGGTGGTGCAGCCGGATTGCTCGCAGAAAGCACCGGCGTTGATTGAAGCAGAACCGGCCTGCCACGTGCGTTGTCCGCACTGGAAATGAAAGCGACCTGACGTGAGCCTGCTTGAAGTCAAAGATCTGAAGGTGCACTTCCCGGTGCGGCAAGGGCTGTTCAGCCGCGTGAAAGGCTACGTGCGCGCGGTGGATGGCGTGAGCTTCTCCATCGAGCCGGGCGAGACGCTGGGGTTGGTGGGGGAATCGGGTTGCGGCAAGACGACGCTGGGTCGCGCGGTGATTCGATTGATCGAACCGACGGCCGGCAGCGTGGTGTTGGAGGGCGCGGATTTGAGGAAGCTTCGCGGGGAGGCACTGCGCCAGAAGCGGCGCACGTTTCAGATGATTTTTCAGGATCCGGTCAGCTCGCTGAATCCGCGCATGACGGTGGGGCAGATCGTGGGGGAGGCGCTGGAAATCCACAATCTGGCGCCGGACGCGGCGGCGCGGCGCGAGCGGGTGGGGGAGTTGTTGAAGTCGGTGGGATTGGATCCGCTGCACGCGCAGCGTTATCCGCACGAGTTCAGCGGCGGGCAACGCCAACGCATCGGTATCGCGCGCGCGTTGGCGGTGCGGCCCAAGCTCATCGTGTGCGACGAGCCGATCAGCGCGCTCGATGTCTCCGTGCAGGCGCAGATCATCAATCTGCTGGGCGACCTGCAACAGCAGGAAGGCGTGGCGTACCTGTTCATCGCGCACGATCTGGCGGTGGTGGAGCACATCAGCCGGCGCGTGATGGTGATGTATCTGGGCAAAGTGGTGGAGATGGGCGAGTCGCGCTCTCTCTGCCGCGATCCGAAGCATCCTTACACGAAGGCGCTCATCTCGGCGGTGCCGGTGGTGGATCCGAAGAGCAAACGTCAGCGGATGTTGCTGCCGGGCGATGTGCCTTCGCCCATCAATCCGCCATCGGGTTGTCCGTTTCATCCGCGCTGTCCGGTGGCGGAGGCGCGTTGCAAGACCGAGGTGCCCGAGTTGCGCGAAGTGACGCCGGGTCGCTGGGCGGCGTGTCATCTGGCGCAGTGAGGGCCGGTGAGGATTTGACCTTTGCCTCCGCTGGGACAGTCTGTAATCTCGCCGGCACCATCATGAAAACGATTGGCCAGATTGCGTTGTTGAGCCTTGCCGGGATTTTGTTGAGCGGCTGCGACAAGGGGAACGGAACCAAGATTGTCGATCGCGGCAACGCGACGGTCACGGAGCCGCCGCTGGTGGTGCCGTGTCAGCCGGGCAAACCGGGCGGGCGATTGGTGATTGCCTCCTTCGGCGATCCCAAGACGTTCAATCCCATCACGGAAAACGAGTCTTCCTCGACCGACATCATCCGGCTCTTGTTCATGGGGCTGGCGGTTTTGGATACGCAGACGCAGGAGGTGCGCCCGGGGCTGGCTCACAAGTGGAACGTGGAGGCGGATCAAAAGACGTGGACTTTCCATCTGCGCAAAGGCGTCGTGTGGAGCGACGGCAAGCCGTTGACGGCTGACGATGTGGTGTTCACGTGGCAGGTGGTTTACGACCCGAAGATCAACAATGTCACCGCTGACCTCTTCAAGATTGACGGCAAAAATTTCGAGGTGACCAAGGTGGACGACCTGACGGTGAAAGTGGTGACGCCCGAACCTTACGCGCCGTTCATCGAATACTTCGGCAGCGTGCCCATCATCCCCCAGCACGTGCTGGCACCCAAAGTAGCCGCGGGCGAATTTGAGTCGGCGTACGGCATCAACACACCGCCGGCGGAGATGGTCACTTGCGGGCCGTTCAACCTGAAACAATTCAAGCCGGGCGAGTTCACGTTGCTGGAGCGCAACCCGCGCTTTTTCATGGTGGATGCCGAAGGCCAGTCGTTGCCGTATCTGGACACGTTGATCTACAAAGTGGTGCCGGACATGAACGCGATGTCGCTGGCGTTTCTCAATGACGAATGCGACGTGCACGAAAACGTGCGCCCCGATGAGTACGACAAGTTTCGCGGCGAGGCCGACAAGGGCAAGTTCAAGTTGACCGAGCTGGGCTTGGGGTTGGAGCGCGGCTTTCTCTGGTTCAACATGAATCCAGAGAAAGATAAGAATGGCAAGGCACTGGTCAGCCCTACCAAACTGAAGTGGTTCACCAACACGAAATTCCGGCAGGCCATCTCGTACGCGATGGATCGGCCGTCAATCGTCAAATCCATTTACGCCAACCGCGCCGCGCCGAATTACAGCTTCGTCTCGCAAGCCAATAGCAAGTGGTACAACCCCGACACACCCCAGTACCCGTTTGATCTGGGCAAGGCCAAGGCGTTGCTCAAGGAGATCGGCATCGAAGACCGCGACGGCAATGGTTTGTTGGAGGATGCCGAGGGCAATGTCATCGAGTTCATCATGAACACCAACACCGGCAACCCCGTGCGCGAGAAACTGGCCACGATGATTGCCAGTGATCTGAAAAAGTTGGGCGTGAAGTTGGTGTACCAGCCCATCGAATTCAATTCGCTCGTCAGCAAGATCAACAACACAAAAGACTACGAGTGCATCCTGATGGGACTGGGCGGCGGCGGCGTGGATCCGGCCTCCAGCATGAATGTGCTGCTCTCCAACGGATTCACGCATCAATGGTATCCGCGCCAGACGAAACCGGCCACCGAGTGGGAAGCGCGCATCGACACCTTGATGAACGAGCAGATCAAGACGCTGGATCAATCTAAGCGGAAGAAACTCTTCGACGAAGTGCAGCACATTTTGGGCGAACAGATGCCGATGATCTACACCACCTCCCCGAAAATCTACTCCGCCTATCGCGGCAGCCTCGGCAACGTGCGCCCCACGGCCTTGAGTAGCTACCGCGTGACGTGGAACGCCGAGGAGTTGTTCTTCAAATAGTCTGTGGCGACGGCAACGAGGCCGTAACATGTTGTCAGCCGCTGGTGTCTGTGCTACACCGATTGCGGAGGAGATTGATGAGATTTATGAGATTCACTTTGAGACATCAGCGAGGATTCACACTGGTCGAAATCATGATCGTGGTGGCCATCATCGGCATGCTCGCGGCCGTGGCCATCCCCAACCTCATCCAAGCCCGCAAAGACGCCGCCAAGAAGGCGTGCCAACAAAATCTCAACACCTTGGAAACCGTCATGCAGCAGTGGGCCGTGGATCGCCAGAAGAGCGACAACGCCAACGTCTCGGGTGACGACATCAAGCCGCTGCTGAAAAACAAAAAAATGCCGCGCTGTCCCGGCGGCGGTTCGTACACGTTGACCACGGTTGACGAGCCTCCCACATGCTCCGTGCATGGCCGCATGGATACTGAAGAGGGCGAGGCCGCCCCCAAATAGCGGCACCGCTTCGGGCTGGGTTTTTTCTTACTTCTGTGTCGGACGACCAACAGCAACGCGGCCGCCGATGGATTGACCTCGCGCTTTGTGCAGGCGCAGCTTTCTTGACGATTGCCGTAATTGTCTTCGAGGTGTTGCACATCCGCGTGGCCGAAAAGTTGCAAGGTAACGAAGCCGGTTGCCTCCACAATCTGCGCGTGCTTTCCCAAGCCATGGAATTCTTGCGGCTCGATCCAGCCGCGAAAGATGGCGGCGCCATAACATTAGACACCATGATGGCGCGTGTCTTGTTGAAGGAAGGCAATGTGGTCGAGGTCGTCAGCCACGGCCGCGGCACCGTGGTGACAGCCAGTGCTGAATCCAACGGGACGGTCAAAATTCGATTTGAGAAATCCGAGCAGGACATTGACCCGCGCGCAGCGGGCGTGAAGCTGGTCTGTCCCGCTGGCGGCCAGTACGACCTCAAACCCGGGCAGCAGCCGCGCTGCACTGTCGCCAATCATTCGCTCACCAACGCTGCGGGCAACTAGCTGCGCCAATTCGCGCGCAACGCCTCCGGTGTTTTCCCCGACAAGCGCAGGGCGCGCAGGCTCAGCGCGTCGTGGCGTTTGGCCAGGCGCTCGCCGTGTTCATCCCTCACCAGTGGGCAGTGATGGAATGCGGGCGGAGCAAATCCAAGCGCGCGGTGCAGGAGCAGTTGCCGCGCGGTGGAGAGCAGCAAATCTTCGCCGCGCACGACTTCGGTGATGCCCATCGCGGCGTCGTCCACCACCACGGCAAGTTGGTAACTCGGGATGCCGTCGTGTCGCCAGACGGGGAAATCGCCGAAGTCGCGCCCAGCCACGAATCGTTGCGGACCAAAATGCCCATCCACAAACTCGACCGCCTCGCCATCGCTCACTCGGAAGCGCCAGTTCTCTTGAACCTTCGCGGTGGTGTCATCGGCTTGATCTTGCACTCCCTTTTCGCGGCACGTGCCCGGATAAATCGGTTCGCCATCTTCGGCGTGCGGCGCAGTGGCGGATTGCTGGATGTCTTTGCGCGAGCAACTGCACGGATAAATGAAGCCGGCGGACTTGAGCTGCTCGAACGCCGCGCGGTAGTGGGCGCTGCGTTCGCTTTGATTGTACGGCACGAATGGCCCGCCGCTGTCCGGCCCTTCGCTCCATTCGAGGCCGAACCATTTGAGATCCTCGAACATCGCGGCCACGAATTCGGGTCTGCACCGCGCGCGATCAAGGTCTTCGTTGCGCAGGATGAGCGTGCCCAAATGTTGCCGCGCGCGTTGTTGCGCGATCCAAAACGTTCGCGCATGGCCGAGGTGCAGAAAGCCCGTGGGCGAGGGCGCGATGCGGCCGCGGTACGGGGAATGAGCCGGCGTCGCGGCCATCAATCAATCAGCCGCTGGGTGAGGCCGCCGTACGCGTCAATGCGGCGGTCGCGCAGAAAAGGCCAGTGCGTGCGCGTGACATCCACCTTCGCCACGTCCACCGGCACGAGAAGATTCTCCTCCTTGCCCGTACTGGCTTTGGCGATGATCTGGCCACTGGTGCCGGCGACAAAAGATTGCCCCCAGAATTCCAGACCGTCGCCGCCGATGGGTTGTTCAAGACCGACCCGATTCACCGCAGCGACGAAACAGCCGTTGGCCACGGCGTGGCTGCGTTGGATGATCTCCCACGCGCCGTGTTGGTTCACGCCGAATTCTTTCTTCTCGCTCGGATGCCAGCCGATGGCCGTCGGATAAAAAAGAATCTCCGCGCCCTGCATCGCCGTCAGCCGCGCGGCTTCCGGATACCACTGATCCCAGCAGATGAGCACGCCGATCTTCGCGTACTTGGTTTGCCACGCGCGGAAGCCCGTGTCGCCGGGCGTGAAATAAAACTTCTCGTAGAAGAGCGGATCGTCAGGGATGTGCATCTTGCGGTAGATGCCCAAGAGCGAACCGTCGGCATCAATGATGACAGCGGTGTTGTGATAGAGGCCCGCGGCGCGCTTCTCGAAGAGCGAAGCGATGATGACGACCTTGTGCTTCTTCGCGAGTTTTTGGAAAGCGGCGGTGCTGGGGCCGGGGATGCGTTCGGCGAGCGCGAAGTTTTTGTGATCCTCGCTCTGGCAGAAATATTGCGAACGGAAAAGTTCCTGCGTGCAGATGATTTGCGCCCCATCGCGCGCGGCGCGTTCCACGGCGGCGAGGGTCTTCTTCAGATTCGATTCGGGCTTCCCGCTGCAGGCGTGCTGGAGCAATCCGAGGGTGACGGTTTTGGGTTTCTGGGTGGCCACGGCGTGCGCATGTTGTGGTGGGGTTTTCGTGTGTCAAGCCTGCTATCGATTACTGATGTGAATTACTTTTCTGAGGAAAATCACTTTTCTCCTTGCGGCGGATTTTTGAACGACATTAAGTTCCCCCCAAGTTAACTGACAGTTTACATCAGTCAACCAACCCAACAATATCATGTCGAAAAAACTAACGAAGTCGCAAACCGCCGCTGAACTGGCCCACAAGGTCGGCATCACCAAGAAGCAAGCCGTGTCGGCTCTGGAAGAGATTGCGCATCTGGCGTACAAACACGCGAAGGACACCTTCACGCTGCCGGGCATCGGCAAGCTGGTGTTGGTGAACCGCAAGGCGCGCATGGGCCGCAACCCCGCGACCGGCGAAGCGATCCAGATCAAGGCCAAGAAGGTCGTGAAGTTCCGCGTGGCCAAGGCCGCGAAGGACGCGATCCTCGGCGTGAAGAAGTAAATTTCGTTACGCATGCAACAGGGCACTCTGGCTTCCAGAGTGCCTTTTTTGTTTGAGCCACTAGACTGACGCCCGATGAAAATCGCCATGGTGGGCTGCGGCGCACTGGGCTGCTGGTACGGCGCGCGGTTGTCGCGCGTGGGCCAGCAGGTGCATTTTCTTTTGCGCAGCGATTTTGAAACCGTGCGCGCGAACGGTCTGCGCGTGGAAAGTCCCGAAGGCGATTTCACACTGCGCCCGCCCATCCATGAACAGCCGCAGACGATCGGCGTGGTTGACTTGGTCTGCATCGGACTCAAGACCACCGCCAACGATCAGTACGCGCCGCTCATCACGCCGTTGGTCGGTCCGCACACCCGGTTGTTGTGTCTGCAAAACGGGCTGGGCAACTGCGAGCGACTGGCCACGCTGTTCCCCGCCGAACAGATCCTCGGCGGACTTTGCTTCGTCTGCCTCAACCGCACTGCGCCGGGCGTCGTGCGGCACATCGCGTTTGGCAAAGTGGTGCTGGGCGAATTTGGTCGGCCAGCCGCCGCACGCACACGCGAGGTTGCCAGCTTGTTTGAAGATGCGGGCGTGCCCTGTGTCGTGGCGGAAAATCTGGAACGCGCCCTGTGGGAAAAGCTCGTCTGGAATATTCCCTTCAACGGACTGGGCGTCGCCGCTGCTGCAGGTTGGTCGGCATTTGAAAATGGTGGACGCGAAATTGCGGGCGCACTGGAAACCACATTGCCCAGCGACCAGTTGCTCGACGATCCGCGTTGGCTACGCGCCGTGCGCGAGTTGATGGCCGAAGTCATCGCCGTGGCCAACGCCAAAGGACTGCGCGCGGACACCGAGCAAGCCGAGCGCATGATCGTCAACACGCGGCGCATGGGCAGTTACCGCGCGTCTTCCATCTTGGATTTCGAACGTGGGCAACCGATGGAATTGGAGGCGATGTTTCTGGAGCCACTGCGACAAGCCCGCACCACCGGCGTTGCGACACCGCGATTGGAAGCGCTCTGCGCCGTGCTGGAATCGTTGGAACGACGGCGGCTTGCCCAGCCCCCCGGCAATTCGCTACGCTGAAAACCCATGAGCGAACCTGGCAACCCAGCAGTCCGCGTGCGATTCGCACCCAGTCCCACCGGCTATCTGCACATTGGCGGCGCGCGCACGGCGCTCTTCAACTGGCTTTACGCCCGGCACACCGGCGGCACGTTCATCCTGCGCATCGAAGACACCGACGAGGCGCGCAATTCGCAGGAGGCCATCGCCGTGATTCTGGATGGACTGCGCTGGTTGGGATTGGACTGGGATGAAGGCCCGGTCAACAGCGATCCCGCTGGGCCGAGCCAAGGCGCGTGCGGCCCGTATTTCCAATCACAACGCGGCGTGCGCTATCGTCAACACGCCGACGCGCTGCTGGCCAAAGATGCCGCCTACGAAAAGGACGGCGCGGTTTGGTTTCGCATGGAGCGCGCGGCGATCACGCTGCACGATTTGGTGTGCGGCGAAGTCACGCGCGAACTGACCGATCGCGAGGCCGCCAGTCCCGATTTCGTCATCATCCGTTCCGACGGCAAGCCGGTGTTCCATTTCGTGAACGTGGTGGACGATCTGGAGATGGGCATCACGCACGTGTTGCGCGGCGAGGATCACCTGTCAAACACCTTCAAGCACGTGGCACTGTTCCGGGCGCTGGGCGCGTCGCCGCCGCAGTACGGACACATTCCGCTCATCCTGAATATGGACGGCTCGAAGATGAGCAAGCGCGACACGGGCGCGTCGCTCAGCACGTACATGCAGGACGGGTTTGTGCCCGAAGCAGTGGTGAATTATCTCTGCCTGCTGGGCTGGTCGCCCAAAGACGATTCGCAGGTGATGCCCGTGGCGGAAATCATCAGCCGCTTCGACGTGCCGCAGATTCTGCGCGCCAACGCCCGGTTTGATTTCGAGAAGATGCAGTGGATGAACTACGAGCATCTGCGCCGGTTGCCCGCCGCGCGATTGCGCGAGCTGGCCGCGCCGCAATTCCGCAAGGCGGGCGTGGACTTCGCCGCATTTGCGCCGGGCTACGTGGAGGCCGCGCTGCTCACCGCGCAGGAAAAAGTGCGGCAAGTCACGGGTCTGCCCGCCTTCTGCGATTTCTATTTTGTGGACGAGGTGAGTTATGAACCCGAGGCCGCCGCTGCGGCATTGGTGCCCAAGAACCGTCCGGCAATGGAGACGCTGCGCGCGGCCTTGACCGCTTTCGATGCGGCGGGATTGGAAGCCGCGCTTAAGGCGACCGCCGTTCAGTTGGGTGTCAAACCCCGCGACCTCGTGCAGCCGGTGCGCGTGGCTTGCACGGGCAAGATGGTTGGCCCGAGCCTTTATCATCTCATGGAAGTGCTGGGTCGCGATCGCACGCTGCGCCGGTTGGATCGCGCACTGGAGCGCATGAAAGAATGAGCGACGTTTCCAATCCAACTCCTGCGCCTGAAGCAAAGCCTGTCCGGCCCACCTTCGCCGAGGCGTGGCGGTTCTGGCTCAAGCTCGGCTTCATCAGCTTCGGCGGGCCTGCCGGGCAGATCGCCATCATGCACGAGGAAGTGGTGGAGCGCCGCAAGTGGGTGGACGATGCGCGTTTCATGCACGCATGGAATTTCTGCACGCTGCTGCCCGGGCCGGAGGCGCAGCAACTGGCGACGTATCTGGGTTGGCTTTTGCACGGCACGTGGGGCGGCATCGTGGCCGGCGTACTCTTCGTGTTGCCGGCGGCGGTGCTGCTTTGGGTGTTGTCGTGGGTGTACGTGACGTACGGCAGCGTGAGCTGGGTGGCGGCGTTGTTTGCGGGATTGAAACCGGCGGTCGTGGCCATCGTGGCAGTGGCGGTGTGGAAGATCGGCAAGAAAGCGCTGGGCAATGCGCCGCGTTGGATGCTGGCGGCGGCGGCGTTTGGCGCGTTGTTCTTTTTGAAGGCACCTTTTCCGCTGGTGATCGCGGTGGCGGCATGGATTGGATTGCGTTTCCAGAATGCGTTCCAATCCACGAGCAAAAAAGATGACCCAGCATTGTTGGAAGCGGCTGCGCGTCCGACGTGGGGACAATCCCTGCGCGTGCTGCTGACGTGGCTGGCGCTGTGGTGGGTGCCTGTGGGCGCGCTGGCGTTGTGGCTGGGCACCGCGAATGTCCTGGTGGATCAAGGAGTGTTTTTCAGCAAGACCGCCGTGGTGACTTTCGGCGGCGCCTACGCGGTGCTGCCGTATGTGGCGCAGCAGGCGGTGGAGCAGCAATGGGTCACTGCACCGCAGATGCTCGACGGCTTGGGCTTGGCGGAAAGCACGCCGGGGCCGCTTATCATGGTGCTGCAGTTCGTGGGCTTCCTCGGCGCGTGGGTGCAGGCGGATCCACTCGGCCCGCTCTCTCCGTTGCAGTCAGCGACGCTCGGCGCGTTCATCACCACGTGGGTCACATTCGTGCCGTGCTTTCTCTGGATCCTGCTGGGTGCGCCCTACGTGGAAGGGCTGCGTCAGAACAAACCCATCGCCTGCATGCTCGGTGCCATCACGGCGGCGGTGGTGGGCGTGGTGCTCAATCTGGCCATCTGGTTTGCGGGGCAAGTATTGCTGCCGGCCACGACGGGGCAGGGCGGATTGCTCCCCATCGGCTGGACGGGGCACGGATTGAATCTCTTTGCGTTGTTGACCGCGCTGACGCTGGGCGCGGCGATGATTCGTTTCAAATGGGAAGTCACCCGCGTCGTAGTGGCGGGCGCTGCTGCAGGGTTGGTGTACAAACTAATTGGGTTCTGAAATTGCGCCACAGCCTGCCCGGTGCTAACTTCCGCGCAGGAGCATGACGACCGCCAACAAGATTACCGTCTTTCGCATCCTGCTGGTGCCGTTTTTTGCGGTGCATCTGCTCTATTACTTCCGCAACGGGGAAGATATCAATTTCTGGCTGGCCTGCGGCGCGTTCTTCATCGCCGCCGTCTGCGATGGGGTGGACGGCTACGTGGCGCGCCGCTTCAATCAGCGCAGCGAACTGGGCGCCATCCTCGATCCGCTGGCGGACAAATTCCTCCTCGTCTCCGCGTTGGTGTTGCTGACGCTGGATTTTGAAGACCGCCGCGGACTGGCGCAGGTGCCCCTGTGGTTGGTGGGCACGGTATTGGGGCGCGACTTCATCCTCATCTCCGGCACGGTGCTCATCTATTACTTGCACGGCAAAGTCCAAGTCTGTCCGCACATCATCAGCAAAGTCGCCACGGTGCTGCAGATGATCTGCGTGGGCTGGGTACTGCTGCCAATGCCTGCGCATTGGTTGACTTATTGGTACATCGCGGCCGCCGCTGCCACTGCGGTGTCCGGCCTCATTTACCTCGCCGAAGGCATGCGACAACTCAGTGCCAGTCCAGCGTCGTCGCCTCAATCCAAACCCACCGACCCACCTCACGGCCGCTAGCCGCCTGCAGCTCTTGCCGATGGCAAATCTGTAGCAGGCACAAAAAAACCCCGGCCGTGAGGCCGAGGTTAAATTGGTTGCGGAGCTAGGATTTGAACCTAGGACCTTCAGGTTATGAGCCTGACGAGCTACCGGGCTGCTCCACCCCGCAGCGCGAGCGTAGCAACGAAGGTCAGCGCAGCAAGGCTTTTCTTTAGGCGCG
>SIAW01000057.1 GCA_009695465.1 Pedosphaera sp. | reverse complement strand
AGATTGGAAAGTTGCACCGCAGTTTGTGCAAACGCTGACATTAAAGGAATGAGGACTTCAGGCGCCGCGGCCAGTTGTGCCCTTGGGCACGCCTGAATCATGCGGCTTGGTGGCGTCCGCCGCGGGTAGTTCTTATAGTGAAGCGATGCCAAGATTTGCTTCCGCTGCCGCGATTTTTATGCTGAGTCTCTGGGGCTGGGCGTTTTCATTGCAAGCCCTTGCTGCCGAGCCTGATTTCGACCGTACCATCGCCCCGATTTTTGCCAGCCGTTGTCTGGATTGCCACAACTCAGCGGAGAGGAAGGGGGGCTCGACCTGAGCCAGGTGAAAACGGCCCTGGCGGGCGGCGATAGCGGCAAGGTAATTTCCGCCGGCAAGGTAACGGAAAGTCTGCTCTGGGAGCGGATCGACAAGAGCGAGATGCCCCAAAAAAAACCGCTGCCGGAGGGGGAGCGGGCGGCAATCAAGGCCAGGATCGCGGAGCGTCTGGGGATGGGAACGCGCGGGCATCTGAATCACCTGCTCTATCGGAAGCGTAAGACCGGCGGAGAGTAGCCATTATCAAGAACTGACCCCTTATCGGAAGCGCATCACCTGCGCGATCATTGACGCCGCTGCGAAGGTGCGCGACTTGAACTTCAAATACATGGCCGAGGGCAAAGGCGCGACCGTCACCGCACCCTTCAGCTCCGACGGTGTCACTCTCTGCGATCCGAACCGCGCGAGCGAAGGCGCAGCAGCGGTGTTTTAGCGGATTTACGACAAGACGATTTGAGCAGAAAGCGCGTGCGGGGAGCGGCGATTTCTGGCAGGACTTAGGGCACATCACCATGAACACCACCGGACTGAGTTTCTTTCGCGTGTTGGGTTGCGTTGGTTTCCTGTTCGGCGCGCTGTTGGTGGATGCCGAGGACGCGGGACCCAGCGCCGCCAGCATTCATGCCGCCGTTGAGAAATCGTTGCCGTTGCTGACGGCGGCGGCGCGCGGTTCGATCGAGAAGCGGGAGCGCTGTTTCACCTGCCACAATCAGGGGCTGCCCATCATGGCGCTCAGTGCGGCGCAGTCGCGCGGGATCAAGATTGACGCGGAGGAATTGCGCAAGCAGGTCAAGTTCACGGCGGATTTTCTCGAGCGGAACCGGACCAATTATCTCGCGGGAAAAGGTCAAGGCGGCCAGACGGACACGGCGGGCTACGCGTTGTGGGCGCTGGAAAACAGCGGCTGGAAACCTGACGCGACGACCGCCGCCGTCACCGAATATCTGCTGCTCTGGCAGCGCGACATGCCGCACTGGAAACCGCAGTCGAAGCGGCCGCCCACGGAGCAAAGTCTGTTCACCTCCACGCACGCGGCGTTGCGCGGACTGAAGGCGTTCAGCACGGCGGAGCAGCGCAAGCGCGTGGACGCGCGCGTGGCGCAAGTCCGCGAGTGGTTGTTAAAAACCAAAGCCGAGGACAACGAAGACCGCGTGTTTCGACTTCGCGCATTGCAGGTGGCCAGCGCGTCCGCGACGGAGATTGCCAAGGCCACGAAGGAGTTGATCCAAACGCAGCGCGCGGATGGCGGCTGGGCGCAGTTGGAAAAATCCGAGAGCGACGCCTACGCGACCAGCACCGCGCTCGTTGCGCTGCATCAAGCCGGCGGACTCGCCACGACAGACGAGATTTACCGCAAGGGACTGCGTTACTTGCTGTCGAAGCAACTCGCCGATGGCTCGTGGCTGGTGACTTCGCGCAGCAAGCCGATCCAGACTTATTACGAGTCGGGCTATCCGCACGGCACGAATCAGTTCATCTCCATCAGCGCGGCGGGCTGGGCGACGACGGCACTCACGCTGGCCTTGCCGAAGGTTCGGTGACGCTCCACCTCACGGCCCAGCGAAATTCGCGCGCGCCGCACGGATATTTGGCCACCGAGACCGAGCCATACGAGCGCGGTGGCGGAACGAAGGAAGCGTCGGCGGTTCGCGCACGAGCAACAACCACTTCACCCGCGATTCCGCAGTTGCGGAACAACGACGGCACCAAAGCCCGCGTCGGCTACGGCGTGGACAGCCTCACCATCGGCCTCGTGGCCATCTGCCACCAACCTTGGCATTGCGCGACGTCAGGCCGTCGGCTACTCTGCCACCGTGAATTTCAATTACTCCGAATACTTCGAGCGCCGGGCGGATGTTTGCGCAGGCGAGACGGTCATCAAGGGAACGCGCGTGACCTTGCGCACACTGCTCGCCAGCCTTGCTGAGGGGGCGTCGATGGAGGAAATTCTCGCGGACTTCCCCACGGTGTCGCGCGAGGCGCTGCGGGCGGTCATCGCGTTTGCCGCCGTGTCGGCTGAAGAAGACCTGCCGGTGTCGCCAGCCCCAGTGCTGGCATGAAGCTCAAGCTGGACGAGAACCTGCCGGAATCACTGGTGGCGGAACTGGCCACGCAGGGCCATGACGTGGACAACGTGCGGCTGGAAGGAATCGCCGGGCAAAGCGACCCCAGCGTCTGGCGGGCGGCGCAGACTGCGGGACGGTTTTTCATCACGCAAGACCTCGACTTCTCTGATGTTCGCCAGTTCAAACCGGGAACGCATCACGGTCTGATGCTGGTTCGCCTGCGAGTGCCGGGACGCCGCGCGTTGGCGGCGCGGATCATAGATGCGTTTCGCTCTGTCGAAGCGACCTCTTGATCGCGCTGTTTCATCCTGCTGACGGATTCCAAACTGCGAGTGCGCCGTGCTTCCAAATAGATTCAACCAGATCGCGGCTTCCGCTGGTGGAAAAATGGCGGCGACTTGCGCACGAGCAACAACCATTTCAACTGCGACATCCTCCGCGACGACGGCACTGTCGCTGGCCTTGCCGAAGGCGACACCGAAGTAATTGGCGAATTCCGTCTTTCCTCCAGGCGCGGTTCATGGCAAAAGCTGCGGTCAATCATGGGTAAAGAATTCAGTATCACGCCGCGCGAGGTGCCGCACGTGCAGACGAAGCATCGCCGCATCGCTACGGCGATTCCGCATCCGGACTCTGTAGCGACGCTGGAACGGCTGCGGCAGTTCGAGCCGCAATCCATGCGCGGTCAGCCGCCGATCGTGTGGGATCGCGCGGAGGACATTTACATTTTCGACAAGCACGGCAATCGCTGGCTGGACTGGTCCAGCGGCGTGCTTGTGACCAACGCGGGCCACTGCGCGCCGGAGGTGAAAGCGGCGATCCTCGCGCAGGTGAACAGCAATCTGCTGCACAATTATTGTTTCCCGAGCGAGGAACGCGCGGAGCTGGCGGAGACGCTCGCCGGCCTCGCGCCGGAGGGTTTGCGAAAAGTGTTTCTGCTCACGACCGGCTCGGAGGCGACGGAGTGCGCGATCAAACTCAGCCGCGCGCACGGTATCAAGGTCGGCGGTCAAAAGAAGATTGGCATCATCGGCTGGGAACGCGGCTTTCACGGGCGCACACTCGGCGCGCAACAGGCCGGCGGCATGGCGGGACAGAAAAATTGGATCGTCAACGAAGACCCCGCGATCATCACCGCGCCGTTTCCCGATGGCTACTGGCAGACCGACACGAGCTTCGAGGCGTTCCTCAAATGCGTCACCGCGCGCGGACTGCAGCCGGAGAATGTCGCGGGCGTCATCATGGAGACGTATCAGGGCGTGGGACCGGATTTTGCGCCGGTGGAATTCGTGCGCCAACTGCGCGCGTGGTGCGACGCGCATCAGATCGTGCTGACCTTCGACGAGGTGCAGGCGGGCTTTGGGCGCACGGGCAAGTTCTGGGCGTTCGAACATTATGGCGTGACGCCCGACATCATCTGCTGCGGTAAAGGCATCAGCAGTTCGCTGCCCATCTCGGCGGTCATCGGGCGCGAGTCCATCATGGATCAATTCCCGCCCGGTTCGATGACGAGCACGCACACGGGCAATCCCGTTTGCGTCGCTGCGGCGCTGGCGAGCGTGCGAAAGATCGTCCGCGAAAAGCTGACTGAAAACGCCGCCGCACTGGAGCCGGTGCTGCTGGCGGGATTAAAACAAATCCAGTCGAAGCATCCGCAGGTCATCGGTCACGTCACCGCGCGCGGACTCGTCGGCGGCATGCAAGCTCTCAAGCGCGGGACGAAGGAACCGGACCACGACCTCGCGCACGCCATCATCGAGCGTTGCATGTGGAAAGGGCTGCTGCTCTTCGCGCCCGTCGGCGCGTGGGGACAGACGGTGAAGATCGCGCCGCCACTGACCATCCCGCGCGACGCGATGGAAGAGGCGCTGGGCGTGCTCGCCGAAGCAACGGACGAAGCCGTCGCAGCAGCATCGGCGCACTGATAAGTCAGTGCGCAGCGGCGGCGGATACGGGCGCGGGCTTCCGGACTTCGCCGATCAGCTTTTCCAAGCGGCGGCCGTACTCCACGAAATTATGGCGCGCGTCCTCGTCGCTCGCCTTGATGTGCGCGTCGTGGAAGACCACGACCATGTGCGGCTCGATGCTGATGCCGCCGTCATAACCGCGCGCGAAGGCGTCGCGCAAAATATCGCGCACGCGCCCCTGTCCTTCGCCGGGCCAGTTGTAATCCGCGTCGTTCTTCGCAGGGTTCCACGTCGCATCCTTCACATGGATGTGCACGGTGTGATCGCGCAGTTGCGTCCACATTTCCCACGGACATTGTTTCTTCCACGGCGCAGGCCCGCGACGATCGGCATTGAAAATGGGGTTAGCGGTGTCGAACACCCATTTGAGGCCGGGACATTTCTCCAGCATCTCCAGCGCGTCGCGCGAGCTCATGCCGCCGTAGTTCATACAATTCTCGTGCACGGGCTGCAGGCCCGCGTCGCGGAACATCTTCGTCACCTCGCGCACGCGCTCGAACACGACCGGCGGCGTGACAGTCTCGTCGTCCTTGGGTTTGAAGCTCATCA
The DNA here is from genome assembly GCA_009695465.1 of Pedosphaera sp. GTDB lineage: Bacteria > Verrucomicrobiota > Verrucomicrobiia > Limisphaerales > UBA1100 > SYLI01. The sequence continues at coordinate 12,880 of SIAW01000057.1, read as the reverse complement.
CGCGGACAAACTTCGTGCCCAGCCGTTGCATGCGCGGGATGGCGCGATTCACTTCGGCCACCGTGATGTCGAACGGCGTCTCGACGGTCTTCGCCCAGTTCATGATCGTGGAGCCGAAACAATAAACGCCAATGCCCGCCGCCTTGAGCCGCCCCTCGACGATGTCGAAAGCCGCGTCGGGAATGTTGTGCAGATTGTCTTTCGCGAATCCCGGCACCTCAACGCCGCGCATCTCGATGAACTTCCAGCCGAGCGCCTGCGCCGCCGCGATCTGCGTGTCCAACTGACTGCCCGCTTCGTCTCCGATTCCCATCAAGTGCATATTTTATTTTTGGCTGTGGGCTGTGTGCCCGGGTTAACGACGGAACGAAGCGGCAAAATCCTCCGCAGAAACTTCCACGACCGTCTTCACTTTATTGGATGCCGCAATGAGCGCGTTGAGCTGCGTCTCGTACGCCGCGCTGTCCATCGGCAAATCCACCGCGCGGCCCAGCAGGCCGGAGAAGAGCATCGCGTTGGCCAACTCCACCGAGTGCAGGCCGTCTGCGCCTGGCGCGATGAGTGGTGCCCCGTCCAACACCGCGCCCACAAAGTTGGTCATCAACTGCGCGTGCGAATCCACTGCGGGCGGGATGGGAATCTCCTCCACCGTCGTGTCCGGCTTTTTGAAACCGATCTTCGAGGTGCGGCACCACTCATCCGTCGGCACCGCGTTGCGCGTGAAGATGAGTTTGTCATTCTCCAAAATCAACCGACCTTTCGTGCCCGCGATTTCCAACCGGTTGCTCCCCGGCGTTTCGCCCGTGGACGAGATGAACGCGCCCGTCGCGCCGCCGGGAAATTCCAGGTGGCACGTCACGTCATCTTCCACCTCGATGTCGTGATGACGGCCCAGCCCGATGTGCGCCTGCACGCGCGCGGGCATGCCGACCATCCACTGCAACGCGTCGAGTTGATGCAGACATTGATTAAGCAACACGCCGCCGCCCTCGCCCTTCCACGTCGCGCGCCAGCCGCCACTTTGATAGTACGCCTCGCTGCGAAACCAGTCGGTCATGATCCACACCACGCGCACCAGCTTGCCCAGCTCGCCGCTTTGGATGAGCTGGCGGATCTTCATGTACCGCGGCTCCACGCGCAGTTGGAACATCGCGGCGAACACCTGCTTCGGATGCGCGCGAGCCACCGCGATGAGCCGTTCCGCATCCGCCTTGTGCGAGGCGATGGGTTTTTCGACCGTCACATGCAGCCCCGCCTCAAACGCGGCGATGCCCTGCGGCGGATGCTGCGGATGCGGCGTGGCGATGAGGAGCGCATCAATGGTGCGCGAGGCGATCATGGCCTCGGCGGTGCCAAACACCTGCACGCCTTTTTGCGCATACTCCGAAAGTTTGCCCGGCGACGTGCTGCCCACCGCCGCCAACGTGGCGCGCGGCACCTTGCCTGCGAGCAGATCGGCCGCATGGAACTTGCCCATGTTGCCCATGCCAATAATGCCAATGCGGACGCTGTTCATGCGGAATTGTGTTGGGACTATCGGACGCGCCACGCGAACCGGGCAAGATTAAACTTGCCAGCCCACGACCGCGCCCGACGCTGCGCCGATGCCAGAAAGTCCAACCCCTCGCCCGCGCCGCTGGCCGCGCAGGCTGGCGATTGCCGCTGGCGTGTTGTTGGGACTGGGCGTCGCCGTTTGGTTTTGGCTGCCGCATTATGGATTGAACACCGCCAAGCGTTACATGCGCTGGCAATTCCCCGAGGTGCCGACCATCACGACGACAGCGCTGGCGGCGTGGCTGGCCGACAGCAATCGCACTGCACCGTTGCTGCTCGATGTGCGCTTGCCGGAAGAATTCGCAGTGAGCCATCTGCCCGATGCCCGGCACACGCTGCCCGACACGGCTGTGATGCGACTTCTCGCCACGCTACCCGCGGATCGTCCGCTGGTGCTGTACTGTGCGGCGGGTTATCGCTCGGCCAACCTCGCGCAGCAACTCCGCGAGGCGGGGCGCACGAATGTGTTCAATCTGGAAGGCGCCATTTTCGCTTGGGCTCAGGAAGGTCGGCCATTGAATCGCGGCAACGCGACGGCACATGTTGTGCATCCGTTCAACTGGCTGGGCACGCGGCTCATCCCGCGCGAGTGCCAGGCGGATTTGCGCTGAGCACGCGCGTCAGCAAAGCCACCACTGCGCCAGCGCGGGCGCGATGAGCATGGCGGGCAGGTAGTCGGCCAGCGGCACTTTGCGCGCATCCAGCACCACCAGCACAATGCACAGCACCAGCAGTCCGCCCGTGAGATTGATGGACTGCATCAACTCGGGCTTGTCCAAGTACGGTTTGATCAGCCGCGCCAAAAGCGTGATCGTGCCTTGATAGGCGACCAGCGGGATGACCGCGAGCATGACGCTCCAGCCGAACGTGACGGCGAAGGCCATCGTGGCCAGTCCATCCATCACACTTTTTAGAGCGAGCACTTTGATCGTGCCGCCCAAGCCGTCCTCGACCGATCCCAGAATGGCCATCGGCCCGACGCAGAAGAGGAGTGTGCAGGTGACAAAACCGTCGCCCACCTTGCTCGCGCTCGCCGTGTCCGCCTTCGCAAAACTTGCGCGAGCGTATTCGCCCAGTTTGTTCAGCTGATTTTGGATGCCCAACGCGCGTCCCAAAAGCGCACCCAACATCAAACTCAGCAACGCCACGCCGCCCAGCTTGAGCATCGCAACCAGCCCAGTGGTTTTAGCCAGTCCCTCCCAGATCATCCCGCCCGCGGCCACGAAGGTGAGCAGCGCGAGAAAGAGGCGGAGTCGTTGTTGGGTCTTCAGCGAAATGTGCCGGTGCCACAGCAGCCCGGCGCAACCGCCCACGAGGATCGCCGCTGCATTGATGAGGGTGCCCAGTCCAATCACGCGTGCGGGGAGTTCAAGCCTTGATCTGCGCGGCCAGTGATTCGCCCAACGCCACTGCGTCCGCAAGCGGCTTTGCGGCCTGCGCGCGCTGAACGGTGTTGTTGAGAAATGACACGACCGACATGCGCAGTTGTGTGCCGCTCGCCTCAGCAAACGCGGCCACAGGGCTTTGACACCCGCCGCCCATCGCGCGCAGAAAGGCGCGCTCAGCCTCGACCGCTTGCCGTGTGTTGTAGTGGTTGAGCCGTTCGCAGATGGCGGCGATGCGGCCGTCATCCTGGCGGATCTCGATGCCCACGGCCCCCTGCCCCACACACGGCAGCATCACGTCCAATGGAAGGCGGATCGCCAATTGGCCATCGGGCACAGCATCGCCTTGCAGATGGCCCTGCGGCGTGATCTTGAAATTCAGGCGCTCCAGTCCTGCAGCCGCGAGCATGATAGCGTCCATCTCCGGTTCATCGGCCAGCTTCTGCAACCGCGTGGGCACGTTGCCGCGGATGGGCACAATGTTCAGATCCGGACGCACGGCGTGGAGCTGCGCCTGCCGCCGTGGGCTGCCCGTGGCGACGGTCCAGCCTTGCGGCAAATCTTTGAGAGTGGCCTGCGGCGTGTGACCGCGCCGGCGCGAATGGCCGGGCGACCAGTCGCCAACGGTGTCGCTGGCTTCGATGCACCGCAGATATTCGGCGTCGCGATAGATCAGCACCTCACGCACGTCCGCGCGTTTGCCCACGGCGCCAAGCACGAGGCCCGCAGGCAATTCGGTGGGCAGATCTTTGAGGCTGTGCACGGCCAGATCGGCTTGGTGTTTGAGCAGCGCCACCTCCAGTTCTTTTGTGAACAGCCCTTTGGGCAAACTCTCTCCGCCCGCTTCGGGCCGCTGCGTCTGCAACTTGTCGCCGGTAGTCTTGATGATTTTGAGATCAAACATCAGCCGCGGAAAAGCGGCGCGGCATTGGGCGAGCACGTGCTGGGCCTGCGCCAATGCCAGTGCGCTGCCGCGGGTGGCGATGAAGATGGGGCGTTCGGGTGGCATCCTATTTCCCGTCGTACGCGAGGCGCGCATCGCCCAACGGACTCGGCCCGCCGCGCAGGGAATCGAGCATCTCCCGCGCCTTGTCGGCGATGATGGACTCGCACTTGGCTACTTCCTCTTGGCGCAGTCGCAGATAATCGGCGGCGATGGCCTGCAGGTCGTCGATGTTGTAGAGGTACACATCCTCCAGAAAATTTACCTCCGGCTCGATGTCGCGCGGCACAGCGATGTCGATGAGCAGAAGCGGACGGCGATGGCGGCGATGCTGCAACGGCTCGAGTTTTTTTCGGTCGAGCACGTAGTGCGGTGCGCTGGTGCTGCTGATGACGATGTCAATCAGGGCGAACTCCTTTTCCCACGCATCGAACTGCACGGCGCGGCCGCCCAGTTCCTGCGCCAGCGCCTCGGCGCGTTCGTGCGAGCGATTGGAGACCAGCACGCTCTGCGCGCCGCGACTGAGCAGCGCGCGCGCAGTTTTCTCGCCCGTGTCCCCCGCGCCGATGACCATCACCGTGCGGCCGTTGAGCGTGTCAAAAATCTTTTCGGCCAACTCCACGGCCACCGACGCCACCGAGACGCTGCCGCGCTGGATGTTGGTCTCCGTGCGGATGAGCTTGGCGGCGTTGAACGCGCGTTGAAACGCTTTGTTCAAGCGCGGGCCAGTGCGTTTGTGTTGCAGGGCGACATCGTAGGCGGTCTTGAGTTGGCCCAGAATTTCGGTCTCGCCCAAGATCATCGAGTCCAGCCCGCTGGCCACCTTGAAGAGATGCTGCACACTTTGTGGTTCTGCATGGGAATAAAACACCGCGCCTTCCGGCTCGGCATGACCAGCCAAAATAAATTGTCGCAATGCGGCGAGCAGCGCCGATCCATCGCCGGTGGTGGCGGCATAAATCTCCACGCGATTGCATGTGGAAAGGATGACGGCCTCCTGCGCGCCTGCATCGGCGCACACGCGGGCCAGCGCGTCGGGCAGAGATTTGTCGGCGATGGCAAACCGCTCGCGCACCTCCACAGGCGCCGTGCGATGATTGAGGCCAAGGCAGACGATGGGCATGGTCAGGGAATGGGGTTGTGGATTTTGGACAACAGATTCACGCCCCAAAACGTGAGCAGCACAAATGCGAACCCCAGCAGGTTGCCCCACGCCAGCCGATGGCCGCCGTGATCCGCGCGCCGATACCACACCAGCAAGCCCACGTAAAAAAACCACACGCCCAGCGACCAGATGACTTTGGGGTCTTGCAAGAAACTCTGTCCTTGCTGGGCTTTCATGCCGATGAACGCTACGGCCAATCCGGCCGTCAGCAGCACGATGCCGCAGAACACCAGTCGCACCATCACGCGCTCCAGTTGTTGGATGGCGGGCAGCCGCGAGATGAGCGCGCGCAGCTTGTCAAATTTCAGATCGTGTTCCTGGCTGAGATACATGAGCGAACCCCCAAAGCTCAACCCCAGCGCGCCGTACGCCAACGCGATGAGCGCCACGTGCAAGCTGACGATGCCGCCGGTGAATTGCGGCCCGGTCGGATGCGGCGGATCCAGTGCGGGCATCAGCGCAAACACTCCCAATGCGAAAAGCAGCGGCGAAGCGAACGCCCCCAGAAAACGCAGCCGCGACCACAGGCCCATCACGAGGTAACCCGCCACGACGGTCCACATCACAAAGGCCGTGGCCTCGTAGAGATTGTTGACCGGGCAACGGTGGATGGAGAAGCCGCGCTTGACCATCGCCACGGTGTGCAGCGCCATGCCCACGGCCAGCAACCCGTAGAGCACCCAGTCATCCCGGCGAAAACCGCGGCGCCACAGGAAAAAAGCGTGGAACATCCCCAGCCCGTAAATGGCCACGGCCACCATGAAGAATGTCTTGTCGCCCCAGTTCACTGTTCAAAACGGAACCGCGATTGAGGCACAAATTCCGCCTCGCGGCAATCGTCAATCCGCAGATCACACAGCGCGGCCAAGGCGAACGCGACTTGCCGATTGGAAATCATCCCCCCATGCGCTAGGCTGCGGCGCGTGAGATTTCTGGGGGTGCTCCTTCTCTGTATCGCGGTCCAAGTGCGGGCGCAGTTTGTGCCGACGGATCGCATTCAACCACCGCCGCCCGCGCAGGAATTTCGCGGCGCGTGGGTTGCCACCGTCAACAACATCGACTGGCCTTCCAAGCCCGGCCTGACCGCCGCGCAACAACAGCAAGAACTGCGCGCCATCATCGAGCGTGCCGCTGCGCTGAAACTCAACGCGCTGATTTTCCAAGTCCGCCCCATGTGCGATGCCTTGTACGAATCCAAGCTGGAACCGTGGTCGGAATTTCTTACGGGCAAGATGGGCCAGTCGCCCGGCTGGGATCCGTTGGCGTGGGCCATCGCGGAGTGCCACCAACGCGGGCTGGAATTGCACGCGTGGTTCAATCCGTATCGCGCGCGTTTCAAGAGCGCCAAAGGCGAGGCGCACGCCACGCACATCACGCAGACGCAGCCGCGTCTGGTGCGCAGCTACACGGGTTATCAATGGCTCGATCCGGGTGAGCCTGCGGGCGCGGCGCATTCGCTGGCCGTCATGCTCGATGTCGTGCGCCGGTACGACATTGATGGTCTGCACATGGACGACTATTTTTATCCGTACAAGGAGAAGGACGCCAAAGGTCAGTGGCTGGATTTTCCCGATGAGAAAAGCTGGAAGGCGCACGGCGGCGGTCTGTCGCGCGGGGATTGGCGGCGCGACAACATCAACCGCTTCGTGCATCAACTCTACGCGGAGACCAAGAAAATCAAGCCGTGGGTGAAGGTGGGCATCAGCCCGTTTGGTATCTGGCGTCCGGGCCATCCGGCGTCGGTGAAGGGGCTGGATGCTTTTGACACCTTGTATGCCGATGCGCGGCTCTGGCTCAATCGCGGCTGGATGGATTACTGCGCGCCGCAGCTTTACTGGGCCATCGACGCGCCCGCGCAGAGTTTCCCGCAACTGCTCCATTGGTGGGCGGGCGAGAACACGCAGAAACGTCACCTGTGGCCGGGACAGAATTCAGCGAAGGTGAATCCGTGGAAGGCCGAGGAGATCGTCCAGCAGATCGGTCTCGCGCGCAAAGAGCCGGGCGTGACGGGCCACGTGCATTGGAACGTCAGCGCGCTGACAAAAGATCGCGGCGGACTGGCCACGCTGTTGGCGCAGCAAACTTATCGCGAGACGGTCCTTGTTCCGGCGTCGCCGTGGCTGGCGCAAAAGCCGATGGCCAAACCTGCCGTGAGTTTCACCAAAACCAACGCGGGCGTCGCGGCGAACTGGCGCGTGCTCAATCCGGAAAACACCGGGCGTTGGCTGCTGCAACTGCGCGTGGGGGAGCGTTGGGAAACGCTGGTGCTGCCGGCGGATAAGACGAGCCACTCGCTGCGCAACTCTGCGGGGGCGGCTGCCGATGCCTTCGCGTTGCGCGCGGTGGATCGCGCGGGAAATCTCGGTGCGCCCGCCGTGTTCACGCCATCCGCCGCAGCCCCGTAACGAAGGGAGATTTTGGAAGGGCTGTAAGCCGAGTTCTGTCTGCGCACCTCGCGGTGCGGAGAGGATCATTTATCTGCTGCGACCTTACCCGGAGCATGGTTGTTTCCAACCTCGAGGCGGGCCACCTCATTTGCCCCCTATTTGGCCTTGCACCCGATGGGGTTTTCCATGCCGCCTTGCTTGCGCTCGGCGCGGTGGGCTCTTACCCCACCTTTTCACCCTTACCGCCGGCTTGCGCCGGTTGGCGGTATGTTCTCTGTGGCACTGTCCGTCAGAAGGTCTCGCGACCTCCCTGCCCGCGTGTATCCAGACGCGTCGCGGCTTTCGCCGCCGCCCGGTTACGTGGCATCGCGCCCTGTGGTGCTCGGACTTTCCTCCCCCGAGTTTCCCCGGGAGCGACCCTCCGCCCTTCCAAAATCAGGCGCGAGCCTACCGCAGCGGGTGGCAATGACAAGGCCGGAGCTATTCTTCGGCGGGCACCAAATCCATCTCGGCGGAGTAATACAGAATGGCGCCGCAGTGCGGGCAGAAGTTGATCTCTTTGCCGTGCTTGCAGTTCACCATGACTTGCGGCGGCAATTTCATGTGGCATGCGCCGCAGGAGGCGTGGTCAATGCCGGAAATGGCGCTCGTGCCTTTCTTGATGAGCAACCGCTCGTAGCGCGCCAGCACGGTCTCGTCCATCGCCGCGGCGAATTCCGCACGCTGAGTCTGCACCAACTGGAGATGGCTGCGCAGGTTGCCCTCGCGCTCATCAATGGCAGCGAGCGCGGTCGCGGTGTCTTTATTGGCGGCGTCGAGCGTGGTCTGCGCGTGTTTCAACACCTTGGCATGCGCCTCGGCGGCTTCCATGATCTCCAGCTCTTTATCCTCGGTGCTGCGAATGGCGGTCTTGCAATGCTCTATCTCTTTGCCCAACGCCTGATACTCCTCGTTCTTGCGCGTCTGCAATTGTTGATGGGCGTACTTGCCGATCTGATCCTGCTTGGAGGCGATTTCCAAATCACACTGGCGCCGTTGCGTCTCCAATTCCTGCGCGCGTTGGCGGGCGTCTTTGGATGCGCGCTCAGCGGCAGCGCTGCGCGTGGTGGTGGCGTGGCGTTCGCTGGCCAAGCCTTCGAGCTGCGCGTGGGCTTGGATTAGCGCGCGATCGCGTTCGCGCAGCACGAGGAGTTGTTCAATGGCTGGGAGCATGGCGTAAAACCTGCGGGTGGAAAATAGAGAGGCCACCGCGCCAAGTCAATGCGCGCGGCAAAAACATGCTCACGGCGTGGCGGCTGGCTGTCGTGAATTAATTTTCCTCGCAAAAGACATTGGGCACGGGCAGACATGCCCCTTCGTTTCATCGCAGCACACATGGTCGAGCAGATTATCATTTTGGATTTTGGGTCGCAGTACACCCAAGTCATCGCGCGCCGCATCCGCGAGTGCAGTGTTTACTCCACCATCCTGCGCTACGACACGCCGGCGGCGGAGATTGCCAAGCTCAAGCCCAGCGGCATCATTCTCTCCGGCGGGCCTTCCAGCGTGTACGCGGCGGACGCGCCGCTGCCCGACCGCGCCATCTTCGCGATGGGCGTGCCAATTTTGGGAATCTGTTTCGGCGTTCAGTTGTTCGCACAATTTCTCGGCGGCAAAGTCGAGAAGGGCCAGAAACGCGAGTACGGCAAGGGCACGTTGACGGTGAAGGACAGCGCGTGCGCGCTGTTCAAAAAGCTGCCGCGCCAGTTGCAGGTGTGGAATTCGCACGGCGACAAGCTCACCAAACTGCCGAAAGGTTTTGTGTCCGTGGCCGTCACGGACAACTCGGAATTCGCCGCCATCGAGAATCGGCAGAAGCGGTTTTTTGGTCTGCAATTTCATCCCGAGGTCGTCCACACGCCGCGCGGCAAAGAGATCATCACCAACTTCGTCCGCGGCGTCTGCCGCTGCGGCAAAAGCTGGACGATGCGCAATTATCTGGAGCAGTCCATCGCGGAGATCCGCGCTCAAGTCGGCAAGGAGCGCGTCATTCTCGGGCTGTCCGGCGGCGTGGATTCCAGCGTCGCGGCGGCGCTGTTGCACAAGGCCATCGGCGATCAACTCACCTGCATCTTCGTCAACAACGGCCTGCTGCGCGCGCGCGAGGCGGAGGTGGTGCAGGAAGTCTTTGGTCGCAATTTCAAAATGAAATTGCAGTACGAGGAGGCGTCCGCGCTGTTTCTGACCAAGCTGCGCGGCGTCAGCGATCCCGAGCGCAAACGCAAGATCATCGGCAAAGCGTTCATCGATGTTTTCCAATCCGCCACCAAGCGCGCGGGCAAAGCGAAGTTCCTCGCGCAAGGCACGCTGTATCCCGACGTGATCGAGTCCGTGCCCATCGCGGGCAATCCCGCCGCGCTCATCAAGAGCCATCACAACGTCGGCGGGCTTCCCAAGAACATGAAGTTCAAACTCGTCGAGCCGCTCAAGTGCCTCTTCAAAGATGAGGTGCGCCAACTCGGATTGGAACTGGGTCTGCCGAAGGAAATTGTTTACCGCCAACCTTTCCCCGGGCCCGGCCTCGCCGTGCGCTGCTTAGGCGACGTGACGCCCGAGAAACTCAAAGTGCTCCGTCGCGCCGATGCGATTGTCGTCGAGGAAATGAAGCTGGCTGACCTGTACTATAAGACGTGGCAGAGCTTCGCCGTGCTGCTGCCCGTGCGCAGCGTGGGCGTGCAGGGCGACGAGCGCACGTACGATTGGACGCTTGCCATCCGCGCCGTGGAATCGCAGGACGGCATGACGGCCGACTGGGTGCGGTTGCCGTATGAGCTGCTCGAAAAGATTTCCCTGCGCATCACCAACGAAGTCCGCGGCCTCAACCGCGTCGTGCTCGACCTCACCAGCAAGCCGCCCGGCACCATTGAGTGGGAGTAAGCAGTGCCCCACAGCCTCGAAAGTTTTCACACAAAACTAGGCGGATTGCTCGTAGCCTAGTCTTTTACCAACTCCAAGCGCGTTGGTTGACAAGACCCAGCCACGGGCCTAGCTTTGCCTTACTCCCAGGGTACGAGGCTCCACACAGGCAGAAAGTTTGCACATTGATGTAATGAACCTGCGGTGCGCACCGATTAACTACTAGCCAGTACCCGTCTATGAAAAACTCACGTTACCTACTCATCGTCTTGGGCATTTTGACGGCGACAGTGATTCTGTGGCCGAACCGTCCCACCCCCGTTCCAATCCCGACATCGGGAGAGCAAACCGCGCAGCAACAGATGGCGGCACTGGCCCAAATGGCACAGGCCAGCGGGCAAAAGCTGCAGGCCCATCAGCGGTTGGCTGCAGTAGCGGCCAAGCGCGCCAGTGCAGCTTCGGTGGCGCAGGCTTCCGGTGGATCCGTTGATTCAGCAATCCGTGATGGCGGGATTAGGATTGGCTCAACCGCGCCACTCGCCGATGCCGGGGCGCAACCGCAGGCACCCTTGCTGCCGTCCGATCACGTGCTGATCAATGGCGAACCGGCGCATCCACAAAACATGGTGGCTCGCATGGCCACCGATGTGGATGTAGCGACCTTTGATGCCGCGCTGGCCGAACAGGGACTGCGCCTGCTCAATGACCCTGCAGCCGAGCACGGACTGGCCATCATCCAAACGCCGCTGGCCGCTGGCGACGCGGCCTCAGCATTGCGCCAGCAGATCAAGGCGCTCGAAGCCAGCGGACTGGTGGCCTATGCAGAACCAGACTTCATCCTGACCACGACCGCGTTGCCCACTGACAGCGCCTTTGCCAACGGTCATCTGTGGGGACTGCGCAACACCGGCAAGCTAAACGGCGTTACTACGGTGGCGGGCGTGGACATTGATGCGGTGCGGGCGTGGGATTTGACCACCGGCTCCGCCAACGTAATCGTGGCGGTGATTGACTCCGGCGTGCGGCACACCCACAAGGCGCTTGCTGCGAACATGTGGCGCAACCCCACCGAGATCGCCGGCAACGGCGTGGACGATGATGGCGATGGGTTTGTGGACAACGTGTTCGGCATGGACGCCGCCAACAATGACGGCGATCCCATGGACGATCACGGGCACGGCACGCACGTCGCCGGCACCATCGGCGCGGCCGCCAACGACGCCACGATGACCGTGGGCGTGGCGTGGAATGTGCGCATCATGGCCTGCAAATTTCTGACAAAGGACGGCTACGGCTACACCAGCTCCGAGATCCGCTGCATTGACTTTGCTGTGGCGCGCGGCGCGAAGGTCATCAACGCCAGCTACGGTTCCCGCTCGTTCAGCCAGGCGCAGCATGACGCCATCAAGCGCGCGCGCGACAAAGGCGTGCTGTTCGTGGCCGCCGCGGGCAACGAGGGGTTAAACACCGATGTGCGCCCGCATTATCCCTCCTGCCTGAACTTGGACAACGTGATCAGCGTGGCAGCGGTGGACCCCAACGGACGTCGCGCTTCGTGGTCCAACTACGGCCGTGCCTCGGTGGACTTGGGCGCGCCGGGCGTGAGCATCCTTTCCTCATTAAACACCAACGACGACGCCTACGCATGGTGGGGCGGCACGAGCATGGCCGCGCCGCACGTCAGCGGCGTGGCGGCCTTGGTGCTGGCCCATAAGCCTGTTGTCACGCTGGCAGATTTGCGCGCGCGCATCATCAACACCGCCCGGCCGTTGCGCGACCTGAGCAAGCGCACGGTCTCCGGCGGAATGGTCAACGCCTACAACGCCGTGCTGGGTAGCGGCGACGGTGTGCTGGAATTGACTGCGGACATCAGCAGCAATCCCCTGCGCGCTGGCAAGCAGGCGACGCTGGCTGCCGTGGTGTCCGATGTGTTCCCCGTGAACAATGCCACCGTCACTGCGCAGGTCTCTGGCGTGGGCGCGCTGGCATTGTTGGACAACGGCGTTGCCCCGGACATCGCCAACGGCGACGGCATTTACACCGCCGCCTTCACCGCGCCCGCCGACCGCGCGCTGGGCACGGTGACGGTCCAAATTGCCGCTGCCGCAGCGGGCAAACAATCGGCGGCGCTTGATCTGGAGTACGCACTGCTGCATCCGCCGGTGAATGACAACTTGGCCGCTCGAATTGTGCTGCCCGGTGCCTCCGGTGTGTTGGGCAATCGCGACAACTTCAGCGCCACCGCCGAGCCGGGCGAGCCGGCCCACTACTACTGGCGCGCGGGTAAATCCGTCTGGTTTGAATGGACGGCACCTGCTGCGGGCACGGCCATCTTCTCCACCGTCGGCAGTTCATTTGACACCGTCATGGCCGTGTACTCCAACACTGCCTACGGCAAGCTCAAGCAAGTGGCGCGCGACGACGACAGCGGCGGCAACGAAACCAGCAAGCTCACCTTCAAGACCGTCGCGGGACAGACCTACGTGATCGCCGTGGACGGCTACGCCGGCTGGTACGAAGGCAACATCAAGGGCCAATACAGCTTCACCGC
>SIAW01000056.1 GCA_009695465.1 Pedosphaera sp. | reverse complement strand
AAAGTCCGCACGCTCATCCGGCGCGATTTTCTGCAAGCGTTCGAGAAGGTGGACGCCATCGTCACGCCCACCACGCCCACCGCCGCGTTCAAGGTCGGCGAGAAATCCAGCGACCCGCTGCAGATGTATCTCTCCGACATCTTCACCATCTCCTGCAACCTCGCGGGCATCCCCGGCCTGAGCCTGCCGTGCGGCTTCACGAAATCGCCCAAGCTGCCCATCGGACTGCAACTCTTGGGCAAACCTTTCGGCGAAGAAACGATTCTTAAAATCGCCCACGCCTACGAGCAATCCACCCCGTGGCACAAGGAAAAGCCATCGATTGATTGAGGGATGACGATGAGTTCGGCCACCATCAAACTGTTCCTGCCGTTTGGAGATGCCAAACGGCTTCGCACGGCAGAAATCTCCAACTGGTCCGGCAAAGCCATCGCGGCACCGCGCACTGATTTGGATGATCTGCTAGGACGGGAAGAGGCTGGGAAAGCCGGCGTTTATCTCCTGCTGGGAACAGATCTCGATACGGGCAAGCCCGCTGCTTACGTGGGTGAGGCGGAGGTGGTTCGTGATCGCTTGAAGCAGCATAAGGAAAAGGAGTTTTGGGTCTCGGCGGTTTTCTTCGTCAGCAAGGATGAAAACCTGACGAAGGCGCATATCCGTTATTTGGAAGGTCGGTTGATTGAGGAGGCAAAAAAGGCGGAGCGGTACACAATTCAAAATAGCCAATCGGGCGGCAGCAGGCTTCCTGAATCTGACCGCGAGGACATGGAGGTGTTCCTCATGCGCATTCGGCAACTCCTCCCAGTTCTCGGGGCGGATGTTCTCATGCCAATCGGCGAAGTCGCGCAGCAGCAGAAATCATCCTGGCTCCGTTGCGAGTGCAAGGGGGCAGTTGGCAAAGGCCAGCGAACGGTGAATGGGTTTGTGGTTTTCAAAGGCTCAACGGCGGTGGAACAGGAGCGGCCTTCCGCTAAAAAACAGCATCCGTTCGTTGTGGTTTTGAGACAGAATTTAATCGCCGAAGAAACGCTGGTTTCCCAGAATGGCTTTTTGATTTTCACGAGGGATGCGGAATTCACAAGCCCCAGTACTGCTGCAGCCGTCATTCATGGAGGCGGGGCGAATGGTTTGACCGGTTGGCGGGACGAAGCAGGAAAGACATTGAAGGAAATTGAGGCCTAGTTAGCTATGGACTACGAAGCTGTGATCGGGCTGGAGACGCATGTCCAGCTCAAGACCAAATCCAAGATGTGGTGTGGTTGCGCCAACGAGTTTGGCGCGCCGCCGAACTCGAACGTCTGCCCCGTCTGTCTCGGATTGCCCGGCGTGTTGCCGGTGGCCAATGAAGAGGGGCTGTGCAAGACGGTGCTCGCGGGGTTGCTGCTTAACTGCGAGATCGCGCGCTACGCGAAGTTTGACCGGAAGAATTATTTCTACCCGGACGTTCCCAAGAATTATCAGGTGACGCAGTACGACCAGCCTTCCACGCGCAGCGGCCACATGGACTTCGAGTTTCAAGGCGGCTTGACGCGGGTGCGCATCACGCGCGCGCACTTGGAGGAGGACGTGGGGAAGAACAATCATTTCGACCGTCACTCGGGCGTGGATTTCAACCGCGCGGGTGTGCCGTTGCTGGAGATTGTCTCGGAGCCGGACATCACCAGCCCGGACATGGCCTACGAATATCTCAACGCGCTCAAGGACATTCTTGTGTACGGCGGCGTCTCGGATTGCGACATGGAGAAGGGGATGGTGCGCTGCGATGTGAACGTGAGCGTGCGGCCCAAGGGCGAGACGAAGTTGGGCGCGAAGATTGAGATCAAGAATCTGAACAGTTTTTCGGGCGCGCGGCGGGCGTTGGAATATGAAATCCCGCGCCAGATCGCGACGCTGAAAAGCGGCGGGCAACTATCGCAGGAAACGCGGCGCTGGGACGACGACGCGGGTGTGACGGAGTTGATGCGCAGCAAAGAGGATGCGCACGACTACCGGTATTTTCCGGAGCCGGACTTGATGCCCTTCGCGCCGGATGACGCGTGGCTGGCGGCAGTGCAGCGGCGCGTGGTGGAATTGCCGCTGGCGCGCAAGCAGCGGTTCATGCGCGACTATCAATTGCCCGCACTCGACGCGCAGACCTTCGTGGCGGATGTGGCACTGGGCGATTATTTTTCTGGCATCGCACCGGGGGCGAAGAATCCGAAGGCTATCGCCAACTGGATCATCAACAATCTGCGCGCCAAGCTCGCCGAGTCGCACACCGCGCTTGCCGACATCAAGTTCAAGCCCGCGGCAATCGTGGAACTCGTGGCACTCGTGGACTCCGGCAAGATCTCCAGCAAGATCGCGCAGGAGGTCTTCGCCGAGATGTTTGCCAGCGGTGCCGCGCCCGCGACCATCGTCGAGCAGAAAGGCTGGGCGCAAGTGAGCGACACCGGCGCGATTGAGAAATTCTGCGACGACGCCATCGCGGCCAATCCCAAAAGCGCCGCCGACTTCAAGACCGGCAACGTCAACGCGCTGAACTTTCTCAAGGGGCAGGTGATGAAGGCGAGCAAAGGCAAAGCCAACCCCGCGCTCGTCGGCGAAATCCTCGAACGCAAGCTCACCGCCTGATGTTCGGCGAAATTAAGTCCGTCCACTTCGTCGGCATTTGCGGCACCGCCATGGCCAGCGCGGCGGCGGCGATGCAGGAGCGCGGCTACCGCGTCACGGGTTCCGATCAGAATGTGTATCCGCCCATGTCCACTTTTCTGGCGGAGCGCCGGGTGGAAGTGATGAGCGGTTACGCGGAATCAAACCTGGCCCATCGTCCGGACTTGGTGGTCATCGGCAACGCCATCTCACGCGGGAATCCGGAGGCCGAGACAGTGCTCGAACACAAGCTGCGCTACTGTTCGCTGCCCGAACTGCTCAAGGAATTTTTCATTCGCGGCAAACGCTCGCTGGTCGTGACGGGGACGCATGGCAAGACCACGACGGCGTCGCTCTTGGCGTGGGTGTTTGAACATGCGGGACTGCGCCCGAGTTTTCTCATCGGCGGCATCCCGGAGAACCTGGCACAAGGCGCGCGCTTCACCGACAGTCCGTGGTTCGTCATCGAGGGTGACGAGTACGACACCGCCTTCTTCGACAAGCGCAGCAAGTTTGTCCATTACCTGCCGGAAGTCGCCATCATCAACAACCTCGAGTTTGACCACGCGGACATCTTCGAGAACTTGGGTGCGATCCAGACCAGCTTTCGGCGGCTGATCGCATTGGTGCCGCGCAACGGCCTGCTGCTGGCCAATGGCGATGAGCCGAATCTCGCGGGGTTGCTGGACGTGAAGCACTGTCCCATGCGCCGGTTTGGATTGAGCGCGGGGAATGAAGTGCGCGCTGAGAATTTGCAACTGGGCGCGGCGCAGTCCCGGTTTGACGTGTCGGGTTTCAAGTTCGAGTTGCCGCTGCTGGGCGAGTTGAACGTGCGCAACGCGCTGGCCGTCGTCGCCTGCGCCCGTCACTGCGGCTTGAGCGACGCGCAGATCCAGTCGGCGTTCGCCACCTTCCGCGGCATCAAACGGCGGATGCAGGTGCGGGGCGAAGTGGCGGGCGTGACGGTGGTGGATGACTTTGGCCATCATCCAACGGCCATCCGCGAAACCCTGAAAGCGTTGCGCGTGAAATTCAGCGGCCAACGGCTCTGGGCGGTGTTTGAGCCGCGCTCGAACACGACGCGGCGAAATGTGTTTCAGCGTGAACTGGCGGAGTCTTTCGCGGACGCCGACGCGGTGGTGATTGCGGAAGTGGCGCGGCTGGATCAGATCAAGCCCGAGGAGCGGCTCAATCCTGAGTCGCTGATGAGTGACCTGCGCAGCGCGGGCAAGCCGGCGGCCTACTTGCCCACGGTGGAGGCGATTGTCGAGCACGTGCGGCAGGGCGTGCGGCGCGGCGATGTGGTCTGCGTTTTTAGCAACGGCGGCTTCGGCGGCATTCACGAAAAGTTGCTGGCCGCGTTCAAGGCTTCGCAGGCTTGAGTGCGTCGGCTTTGAGCGCCAGCGCAATCTTGGCTTTCAGTTTGTCGTAAGCGGGACTGGTCACTTGCGCCAAATGTTTCTGCGCGGCCTCGGTTTTCCCATCCTCCAATTCCAGCAACGCGAGCTGCAGGTGAACCCACTCAATCTCCACGGGGTTGCGCGCCAGTTTGCGAGCGGCCTCCCATGCAGCCAATGCCTCGACTTTGCGCAGTGGGCGGATACCCAAGTGAGCCTCGGCAGCCTCAGCGGCCAACGCAAAGTTTTCAGGAGCCAGTTCGCGTGCGCGTTGATAGTGGGTGAGAGCGAGCAGGGGCATGGACTCCTTCTTCTTGCCGTAGTGCGCGGCGGCTTCTGCAGGAAAAAGACTGATGAGGATGGCGAGGCTGTTGTGATAAAGCGCGACGTTGGGCGCGTGATGAATGGACTTGTCGTAGCCTTCAAAAGCGCGGGCAGCGGTGGCGGCCTTGCCCGTCTCCACAGCGAGCGTGCCGAATAACGTCGCGAGGTTATTCCAAGTCTCGGCATGGGCAGGCTCCAATTCCAAAGCGCGTTGCAGATTTTCAATCGCGGCTTTTTCCTCGGAGAGAGAAATCAAGAGGCCACCGTAAGCAGCCAACGCGGGCGCGTAATCAGGATGGCGTTTCAGAAATGCGAGATAGCGCTGGCGCAGGATGTCCAGCCGCTGCGCGAGGTCGCGGCTCAGTTCGCGTCTGCGGAAGAGACGCTCGGAGGCCGGGGCGTTCAGCGGCGAGGCCAGTCGCTGGCCAAGTTCGCTCATGGTCGCGGCGTCTTCCGCTTTCAACACCTTGAACTCGCTCTCAGCGGTGTTGACGGTTTGCGGCGGCGTTGCAACGGGCGCGGGCGTTTTGCGAAAGAGACTGCATCCCGCCAGCAGGGACAATGCAAGGCAGGCGAGAATGGGGACAGTGCGGGACATCGGTGCCACGCGCAAAAGATAACAGCGTGGCGAATACTGGCAACGATGGCGTGTCTGGACGCGGGCGCGGGCGCGGCCTACTCTCTGCGTGCATGCCGTTGGAAGATCACATTGGCGACATCTGCCGCAAGGCGCGCTTGCAAACGCAGACTGCGCTGGACGCAGCGGCAAACGCGGCGGGCGTTGCGCCTGCGGTGTTGGAGCATTTTGAGTCGGAGGGCGTGTGCGACGCCAAGCTGGATGTCGCGGGGTTGGCGCGCGTGGTGGGAATCAACGCAGCGGCGGCCGTGCGGATTGCGACGGGCTGGGAGCCGCGCGCGGTGGATGTGGCGCGGTGGAGTGGGTTGGGCATGTTGACCACCAAAGAGCGTTTCCTCGTCAACAGCTTCGTGGCTTGGGATGCGGCCACGTTGGAGTGCGCGCTCTTCGACACGGGTTGGTACGCTGCGGATTTCTTCGCGTTGGTCGAGCGGCACGGCTTGCGGCCGCAGCATCTTTTCATCACGCACACGCACGGCGATCATGTGGCGGCGCTGGGCGAAGTGCGGCGGCGTTTTCCGGACATCGCGTTGCACTCCAACTCCAGCCGCGCGCCCGCAGCGCAGCGAGTGGGGCAGGGGCAGGTGTTTGCCGTGGGCGATCTGCGTGTGGAGTCGCGGTTGACGCCGGGGCATGCGGAGGATGGCGTGACGTATGTGGTGAGCCACTGGCCGGACGCCGCGCCGCTGGTGGCGGTGGCCGGCGACACGATTTTTGCTGGCTCGATGGGCAAGGATTTTAACACGCCGGAGTTGGCGCAGCGCGCGGTGCGCGAGCAAATCCTGTCGCTGCCGCTGGACACGTTGATCTGCCCGGGGCATGGCCCGTTGACGACGGTGGGCGAGGAGCGGGAAAATAATCCCTTCTTCGCCTGACACTGGGTTTCCGATTGACCCACCCTTGCGCGATTGCTAGCGTGCAACGCCCCAGCCTGCGGGAGGGGTTCGATGCGACATACCATCTCAGTTTTACTGCAGAACAAGTTCGGCGCGCTCACGCGCGTGGCGGGGCTTTTCAGCGGGCGCGGCTACAACATTGACTCGCTCAATGTGGCACCGACACACAAGCCGGATGTCTCGCGAATGACGATCGTCACGCGCGGCGAGGACGCCACGGTGGAGCAGATCGTCAAGCAGCTCAACAAGCTGGTGGACGTGATCGAGGTGCAGGATTTCCGGGACCACGAGTATGTGGATCGCGAGTTGGTGCTGGTGCGGGTGCGGGCGCAGGCCAAGTCGCGCTCCGAGGTGATGCAGATCACGGATATTTTCCGCGCGAAGATTGTCGATGTGCAGCCGGAGAGCATGACCATCGAGATCACGGGCGACGAAGGCAAGGTGGAGAAGTTCATCGAGTTGATGACGCACTTCGGCGTGCTGGAGTTGTCGCGCACGGGTAAGGTGGCGCTGCCGCGCCAGTAGGCCGGTCAATTTGGGAAAACATATCATGGTAAAAGTATATTCCGACAAAGACGCTGACTTGAAGGTGCTGCAGGGCAAAACGCTGGCTGTGCTGGGCTTTGGCTCGCAGGGCCACGCGCACGCGCTCAATCTCAAGGAGAGCGGTTGCACGGTGATCATCGGCCTGTACGAAGGCTCCAAGTCCATCGCGGTCGCGCGCGAGCAGGGCTTCGAGGTGGTGACGACAGCGGAGGCGGTGCGCCGCGCCGATATCATCATGGTCGCGATTCCGGACACGAAGCAGGCGGCGGTTTACGCCAGCGACATCGCGCCGAATCTGACCAAAGGCAAGTCGCTGCTTTTCAGCCACGGCTTCTCGATCCATTTCAAGACGGTGTTGCCGCCCAAAAATGTGGACATCATCATGGTGGCTCCCAAAGGGCCGGGGCACATCGTGCGCCGCCAGTTTCTGGAAGGTAAAGGCGTGCCGAGTCTCATCGCCATTTATCAGAACCCGAGCAAGCAGGCCAAGAAGGTGGCGTTGGCGTGGGCCAAGGGCATCGGCGGCACGCGCGCGGGAGTGATCGAGACGACGTTCAAGGAAGAGACGGAGACGGATCTTTTCGGCGAGCAGACGGTGCTGTGCGGGGGCGCCTGTGCGTTGGTGCAGGCGGGTTTTGAGGTGCTGGTCGAGGCGGGGTACTCGCCGGAGATGGCGTACTTCGAGTGCTTGCACGAGCTCAAGCTCATCGTGGATTTGATGAACGAATCGGGCATCGCAGGTATGCGCTTCTCCATTTCTGAGACGGCCAAGTGGGGCGACGTGAGTGTCGGCCCGAAAATCATCGACGCCAGCGTGAAGAAGCGGATGAAGATTGCGCTGAAAAATGTGCAGTCCGGCAAATTCGCGCGCGACTGGGTGGCCGAGTACAAAGGCGGCTACAAGCGCTACAACGCGCTGCTCAAAAAGGGCGAGCAACATCCCATCGAGAAGACCGGCGCGCGGCTGCGTTCGTTGATGCCGTGGATGAAAAAGCGGGCCATCAAGGGCGCGCAGGCCGCCTACTAAGCAGCGTTGCTGCGAATAGATTAGGCTGGTGCAATCCCGCGCCTCTCGTACATTGAAATCATGAGAGTCGGGATGCACAGCATACTTCTTCTGGCCGTCACGCTGGCGGTGAGGTTGGGCGCGCAGGAATCACCTGAGGAAGAGAAGCCGACGACGCCACCCGCTGGGCAGCCGCTCGTTTCTGCCGACCAAAATAAGACGGCCGTTCCGGCTGTGGATCAAAACAAGACCGCCCCCGCTGTCACGCCCGGCACGAACCCCGATCAACCCCCCGCGCCAGAGCCGCCGGAGTTGCCCGTGATCCCGCCTGCGCCGAAGGAAAAGATGCCCGAGCCAATCAACGGCGTTGATTTTGGTTCGTTCATCAAAGCCAACCCATTCCGGCTGACGCGCCCCGAAGACAAGCCCGCGGTCAAAGAGATAACGCCATTGCCGCCGCCGCGTTCCTCGGTTCGCGTGACGGGCATCATTGTTTTCCGCGGAAAGGAAAAGGTGTTTTTGGAAGTGAAACGGACAGGCGAGAAAGACCCCTCGCATTACACGTTGGAAGAAGGCGAGTTGGTGGACAGGATTAAAGTGGTGGACATCGATCCGGTGAAAGGTGTCGTGAAGCTGGAAAATGATGGACAAGCCAGCGTGGTCTTCTTTGACGAGGAGCCCAACAAGAGCACCACGGAGGCGTTTCCTTCGCGCGGCGGTTCTTCTTTTGGTGGCGGCGGAAATTTTGGCACCGGCGGAAGTCCGGGTGGCACATCGAGATTTGGTGCGCCCAGAGGTGGCGCGCCAAAAACTGACCGGTCGCGTCCTAGCGGTAGCGGTGGAGATTCAGGCACTCTCAAAGGTGTGCCGACACGTCGCCGCACTGACAGTTCAAACGATCCATCCAATCCGGGGCAGTCTTTGCCGCAGTTGGCGATGGCGCGTCCGCAGTGGCTGGAATTCGACAAAGCGGTGCAGACCCAGTTGGTGGTCGCCAACCAGATTCCCACGCAGCGTGAGTTTCCGCGCGGCGTTTTCTCGCGTGAAATCCCCACCGACCTGCCGGTGAAGCGGAAGTAATTCGCGCTGCCTCATCCGCCCGCGCAGGGGGCGAGGATGGCGTCGCGCATTCCGTGGATGAGCTTCTTGTCCGCCGGACAAATCGTCGCCAACGCGCCGCCCAAGTTCGTTCGCGCCGCATCGCCTTCGCCGTGGACAAAATAGTACGGACAGAGCCGGACGCGGCCGGGCATGCGCACGGCCTTTCCTAAATCGAAATCGAAATACTCCGCCTCCACCACCTTGGTTTTGTGGAAGCGCTGCAGGACGTGCGGCGAATGAGCGAAGCTCCCGATCGCTTTCTCCACCGCTGCGCTCCATTCCTCCGATGACAAATCGTTCCCCACATAAACGCCGCGCGCGCCCCACGCCTCCGGCGAAAATCCGGACACCTTCAACACCAATTCCCGATCGCGTTGCGAAAGTATTTTGAGTTGCTGCCAATCCGTCAGGTTCAGTTCCGGGATGGCCGCGTGCGGCGGCAACGGCGCCGGATCCACCACCCACGTGTACGGCACGAGTTGCAGCAGGCGGTTGAGAAATGATTCACCCAGTTCCTGCCGCCAGTAACTGCGCAGGTTTCGATTCCAGAGCAGCGCGAAGAGAAGTTTCTCCTCAAAGATCGGCTTGGGCGGCGGCGTGAGACGAATGTGCTGCTGCGCTGCCAACTCAAAGAGCCGCTTGGCCGCCGGCACATTTGCCAGATCGAACAGCTCGAAGAAACGATAGACTGCGGCGCCTTCCGCACATTGATCGAATGCCGCGTCCACCACAGTGAACCGTGCGCCCCCCAATTCCTTTGCCAGCCATTCCATCTCTGGGCGGTAGCCGGCCGATTCTTCCGACACGACGATATGGACACGCGGCGCATCACCAAAGATTCCGGAGAATCCTCGGTGCATTCCATCCGTGCCGCCGAGCACGGCAGCAAAGTTGCCGTACGTGCGGTTCATCCACGCCGTCAGCCCAATGCCGCCGGGCACGCTGTCCAGTTCCGTGATGCTAACGCCGCTCTCGGTGAGCAACAGATCCGGCCGGATGACACGTGGCAGTTCGTTTTTGAATGCGGGATCGCGCTGCCAAGCGATCAACTCCGCAGGCTTGCCTTGATCGAGCAGCGCTGCAATCCACGCGAGTTGTTTTCCTTCCGCGCTCAGCCGATAGAGCCGATTCACTGCGCGATTAAACTGGAGCAGGACGCGCCCGAGCGTTTCCAAATCCTTCGCCAACGCTGCGCCCAGTTGAAACGGCGCGGGGGCAATCCGCCATTCGTGGCCTTGGAACAGTCCGCCTTCGGGAAGCTGCGCGCGAATGAACTGCGCGCGGTCAGCGGCGTCTCTCAGCACGTGAGTCGTGGGATTGTCCACGGTGAAATCAGCCGCGCACCTGCCCGTTGCCAAAGCAGAGCCAGCGGTAGGTGGTGAGTTCCTCAAGGCCCATCGGGCCGCGCGCGCCGATCTTGTCGGTGCTGATGCCAATCTCCGCGCCCATGCCAAATTCGCCGCCGTCAGTGAAACGCGTGGAGGCGTTCCAGTACACCGCAGCCGAGTCCACCTCCGCGAGGAAACGGCGCGCGGTGCTTTCGTTGCGCGTCACGATGCTGTCGGAATGCGCGCTGCCATGTTGCGCGATGTGTTCGATGGCCTGTTCGACGCCATTCACCACGCGCACGTTGAGGATGTAGTCGTTGTACTCTGTGCGAAAATCCTGGTCGGTGGCGGCTTTCAGTTTTGAATTCAACACCGAGTTGGCAGAGTTGAAAATGGCACGCGCAGCGTCGTCTGCACGGAACTCGACTTCCTTCTCCGCCATGCGCCGAGCGATCTGCGGAAGAAACGAACTCGCCACCGCCTGATCCACCAGCAACGTCTCCATCGCATTGCACACGCCGGGGCGCTGGCACTTGGCGTTGAAGGCGATCTCCTCGGCCATCGCCAAATCGGCCTGCGCATCCACGTACACGTGGCAGACGCCCTTGTAATGTTTAATCACCGGCACCTTGCTGCATTCGGTGACAGCGCGGATCAGTCCCTCGCCGCCGCGCGGCATGCAGAGGTCCACCAATTCCGTGAGGGAAAGCAGGGCGGGGATTGCTTCGCGATCAGGCGTTGCCACCACTTGAATGGCGTGCGCAGGAAAGTTGCCCACCGCGCGCTGTGCTGCTTCCACCATGATCTCGGCGATGGCGCGATTGGAATGCAGCGCCTCTTTGCCACCGCGCAGGATGGTGGCGTTGCCGCTCTTGAGGCACAGGCTTGCGGCATCGGCGGTGACGTTGGGGCGTGATTCGTAAATGATGACGACGACGCCGATGGGCGATGAGATTTTCTGAAGGCGCAGTCCGTTGGGGCGCACGCGCTCATCCAAAATTCTCCCAACCGGATCGGGCAACGCAGCGACCTCGCGCAGTCCGTTGGCCATCGCAGCGATGCGCTTATCGTCGAGCTTGAGACGGTCGAGCATCGCGCCAGAAAGTCCAGACTGCGCCCCCGCTTGCATGTCGATGCCGTTGGCTTGCTGAATGACATCAGCCTGTTGCTCCACGGCGCACGCCATCGCGAGCAGGCACTCATTCTTTTCAGCCGAGGACAACTGGGCGAGATTGCGCGCGGCAGCCTTGGCCTGCCGGCCCAATTGCGCCATCTGTTCGGTCAAAGTCATCTGGTCGGAGTCTATGGAAATGCACCGGACAGCAACAGCTAGAATTCGTGGATCCACACCAAACTGCCCACGGGCAGTCTATCGTGCAGCGGCAGCAGATCCTCCGCTGACATGTGGATGCAGCCCTGCGACGCAGGCTGGCCCAGCGTCGTTTCATCGCCGATACCGTGGATGTAAATGTAGCGCGCGTGCGTGTCGCAAGTGCCGCCGCGATTGAACTCCGGTTCCAATCCGTCCAGCCAAAGAATGCGGTGAGCGATGGGCGCATCGGATCGGCCTTCCCACGTGAAGCCGACGGGTTGGCGGCCTTCAAATACAGTGCCCACCGGCATGCCCGCGCCAATTTTCTCGGCGATACAATGCAGTCCCAGCGGCGTGCGGCGGGAGCCATTCTCTTGCCCGGTGCCAAAGCGCGATGTGGAGATTCGATATTGCGATTGCTCCACGTACAACGGGAAGCCATTCGCGCCATCGTCACCGCGAGGCGTGGCGTCCTCCGATTGGCGGCGCAGGACATGCAGCGTTTGTTGCGCAACAGAAACGAACAACACCGATTCGGTGGGGCGCACGCCACAACGGCGACAGGCGTTGGCAAAATGGGTGAGAGCGTCGCTCACCGTTCGGGCACCAGTTTTTCTTTTGGCAGGAAAAACTCTTTGCCCGGCTCCGTGCCGACGCGCAAGCCGTCGGCGGCCCAGTGGGCGCGGCCCCATTTTGCGATGGCCTCAGCGGGAGTTTTCACCACACCCAATTCGTGGCGCGCGGTGAATTGCTGCGTGCGTTTGTCGCGCCCAATGAACACGCGCACGCGCACGGCATGCCCGCGCGTCTCCCCATCCATGTAAGGATCCAGATAAACATGCGCGCCGTAAATGGGGCCGGCCAGCGCGCCATCGCTCCACGCGACGGCGATCGTGTCGCCCAGTTTCATCGCGTGTCTGCGGATGCCCAGCACGGCCCCCGTGCCGTAGCCAATCAACAGGCACACGCCAGCGACGAGGATGAACTCCGGCAATTTCTGCGGAAGGCGCAAGGCTATCCTGCGGGTTGAAGTGGCTTGATCAGAATCTTCGAGTGACGGCCGTTGCGGTCGTACTCCTCGCGGCGCGCCGCAGGTAATTCGTCGGGCGTGCCTTCGCTGAATCCAGCCTTGGATTGAAAGTAGGAAAACGCCTGCGTCGAAAGCGCGATGAGTTTGCGATAGCCCGCCTCGCGCGCCTTGTTCTCGGTGAACTGAATCAGCCGCCGGCCGATGCCTTGATTCTCGTGCGAGGTGCTGACAAAGAGGTGCACCAGCTCGCCGACGTTCTGTTCCGGATACGGCCGCAGCGCCACGCAAGCGACGGGGTTCTTGTCGATCTCGTAGATGTAATAGTGGGAAAGATTCTTTTCGATGTCGGCGCGCGTGCGCTTGATCAGCTCGGCGTTGGCAACGGAGTCTTTCGTGAGCAGCAGAATCGCGCGCAGATCCTTCTTGAGCGCGCGACGGATCTGCCGGTACTCGTCGGCATAAACGAGCGTGCCGATGCCTTCATTGGAGAAGACCTCCGCGAGCAGCCCCTCGTTGACCAAGCCATTGATCACATGCACGCGCTGCACGCCCGACTTGCACGCAGCGACGGCATGCTGCGCTGTGGATGCCTGTTTCTTGCTGAGGAATCCTTTGTTCTCTTGGAGCCGCTTTTCAAGATCAGCCACCAACACTTGACGGATGATCTGTCCCTGATGGACAAGCCCTTCAGCCGTGGTGATAAAAATAAGCTTCACCGCCTTGAGCGCCTCGGCCACGGCCAACGCCACGCCGTCAGAATTGACGCGGTACGTGTGGCCTTCGCCGTCGAAACCCAGCGGCGGCACGACCGGCACGACGCCCTGCGCGAGCAGCGACTGCAGCAGATCCACATCCACGCGTTCCACCTTGCCGGTGAAGAGATGATCCACGCCGCCCAAAATGCCCATCGGATGCGCGATGATGGCATTGGTGCAAGCCGCGCGCAGATCGTTTGCCGAAAGCCCTTCGAGGATTTCGTGCGTGAGACGGTTGGCCGCGGTGAGCGCGAGCTTGAGCGTCTCGGCATCCGTCACGCCCGTGCCATCAACGTCCGATGGCGTGATGCCTTGTTGCGCGGCCAGCGCTTCAATCTGTCCGGCAGCACCGTGGACGAGCACCACGCGGATGTTGAGCGAGCGCAGCACCGCGACATCCAGCAGGATGTTCGCGAAATTCTCATGCGTCACAATCGCGCCGTCCACCGCGAGGATGAACGTCTTTTCGCGGAAGCGCGGGATGTACTGCAGGATGCCTCTGAGGTCGGTCGGCTTCACAAGTGCATTTTCAAACGGATGAAATCTCTACTGCTTTTGCGGCGCGATGCAAACGCAATTTTCCCGATCAATCCTCCCGCAGACCCAGTGCTTGGCGCAGCGCCGCGATGCAGCGGCGATTCTCCGCGTCGCTGCCCACACTGATGCGGATCCATTCCGGCAAGGCGTAGCTGCCCATCGGGCGCACGATGATGCCCAGCCGCTGCATCGCTTCAAACACCCGCTGTCCGTCTCCCACTTTCGCGAGGATGAAATTGGCGTGCGATGGCACGTGTTCCAAGCCGTGCTGCTCAAGCGTAGCGACAAGGAACGCCAGTCCAGTGCGATTCTGTTCCCGTGTGCTGAGGACGTGCGGGGTGTCTTCCAACGCCGCCATCGCTGCGGCCTGCGCCATGGCGTTGAGATTGAACGGCTGGCGCAGGACTTCCATCGCGCTCACCAGCGCCGTGTGTCCCACGCCGTAACCCACGCGCAGTCCAGCCAGCCCGTAAATTTTGGAGAACGTCCGCATCAACAGCAGGTTGTGCCGGCGGCCTTCGCGGATCTCCGGCAACAGATCCAGCGGGGCATCCAGAAATTCAATGTACGCCTCGTCCATCACCAACAGAACGTCCTCGGGCAAGCCGCGCAACAGTTGCAGCACATCCTGCGCGGGCGCGAGTGTGCCGGTCGGATTGTTGGGATTGGCCACGAAGACAATCTTCGTCTTGGGCGTCACCGCGCGCAGCATGGCGGGCAGGTCGTGGCCGAAATCCTTCGCCGGCACCGCAACCACTTTGGCGCCCATCATCAGTGTGACGATGGGATAAATGGCGAAACAGTATTGCGACATCACCACCTCGTCGCCCGGCCCCAAGAGCGCGCGCGCCACGAACTCGAGTATCTCATTGGAGCCGTTGCCGAAGATGAGATTGGTGGTCTGCACCGACAGATGCCGGGCCAGTCGTTGGCGCAGGTAGAACGCGTTGCCATCGGGATAACGATGCATCGCGGCGCTGGCGGCGGTCATGGCTTTGATGGCCAGCGGCGATGGGCCGAGTGGATTTTCGTTGGACGCCAGCTTGATGATGGATTCAACAGGCGCGCCGATTTCACGCGCCACTTCTTCCAGCGGTCGGCCGGGTTGATAGACCGGCAGATGCTTCAAGGTCGGATTGAGTCGGTCGGGCAGGGCCATAGTGTGCGCGTGCGCGGCGAGCTTATGGCCCGTGACATTTTGCGCAACGCCAAAGGTCAACCGGTGAACTGCATCGCGATGTCGCGTGCGCGCTGGATCAGGTCGAAGTCATTGGCCAGATCGCCGAAACGGAATGAGGGCAGCCCGCTTTGATCTTGCCCGAGCAATTCGCCGGGGCCGCGCAATTTCAAGTCCGCCTCAGCCACGCGGAAGCCGTCGTTGGTTTCCACCAACACCGCCAGTCGCTCCTGCACTTGTGGCGTGGTCTTGTTGGTGAGCAGGATGAAATGGCCCGCATGCGCGCCGCGGCTGATGCGCCCGCGCAGTTGGTGCAGTTGCGCCAGACCAAAGCACTCGGCGTTCTCCACCAGCATCACGCTGGCGTTGGGCACATCCACGCCGACCTCCACGACGGTGGTCGCCAGCAGCACTGCCAGTCGTCCCGCACGAAAAGCCTCCATCACGATGTCTTTTTCTTCCGGCCGCATTTTGCCGTGCAGCATGCCCACCGCATGCGGCGCGAAGTGCTTCTTGAGTTTGGCAGCCTCGCGTTCCACGCTTTTAACATCGGCCTCGGTGGCGCTGTCGCCGACACGGGGGTACACCACATAAGCCTGTCTGCCGTGTTCCAATTGGCCGCGGATGAATTCAATCACCTTGGGCAGGCGATCGGTCGCGCGGACATGGGTGCGCACCGCGCCGCGTCCGGCGGGCATCTGATCAATCGTCGAGATGTCCAAATCCCCGTAGAGCGTGAGGCCCAACGTGCGCGGAATGGGCGTGGCCGTCATCACCAGCAAGTGCGGGCAGCGCCCTTTTCGCAGGAGCTGATTGCGCTGCGCGACGCCAAACTTGTGCTGCTCGTCAATGATGACCAAACCGACATCGGGCAGTTGAAAATCCGTTTCCAGCAACGCATGCGTGCCGATGACCAACGTGGGTGCGCTAGTTTTGGATTGCGATTTACTCGCCTCATGTTGGCTGCTGGTCTGCAACAGCACCTTCACCCCCAACGGTTCAAACCATTCGCGGAAACGGTGCGCGTGCTGGACCGCCAAGATTTCCGTGGGTGCCATGAGCAGTGTGTGCCGACCGCTCTCGGCTACCGTCAACGTGGCAGCGGCAGCCACGACGGTTTTGCCGCAGCCTACGTCGCCTTGGAGCAGGCGCCGCATGGGATGCGGAGCGGCGAGGTCTTTTCGGATTTCATCCATCACCCGCAACTGCGCCGCGGTCAGACGAAAGCTGAGCGCACCGGTCAGTCTTTGCAGCAACTGCCCCTTGCCAGTGCAGGGCATCCCGATGGCGCGCGCTTGCAGTGCCAGCCGCCGCTTGCGGATGGTTCTGTGCAGTTCCACAAATTCATCCAACGCCAATCGGCGTCTGGCCAAATCTGCGTCGGCCTGTTCATCGGGGAAGTGCAGTCGCGCAAACGCTTCGGCGCGCGTGGGCATATCCGCAAGCGCGTACGCTGGCTCGGGGACATCCGCCGCGTGGGCTTGCACGACCGTCCACATCACGCGGCGCAGCCAACGTTGCGACAGTCCTTCGGTCAGTGGATACACTGGCACGACGCGGTCGAGGTGGATGCGGTTGTCATCGTCGTTTTCCACCCGCTCCGTTTCGGGATGATCCACGGTGCGCGGTTTGAGCGATGAAACTTTGGCGAACACCAGTAGGTCATCGCCGACACGGAAGTAGCGATCCATGTACGGCACGTTCCACCAGCGGCAGTGCAGGCGCGCGGTGCCATCATCAATGACGCATTCAAAGAGTGAGCGGCCACCGCCGCGCAATCGTTTGTTACCCTGCACGAGAATGGTGCCGCGACAGAGGGCGGCGACGCCCATCTCCAAATCGCGGATGGGGCGCAGACGGCGGCGATCCTCGTGGTGGCGCGGGCGATGCTGGAGCAGATCGCCCACCGTGTGCAGTTGCAGTCGCGCCAGATGCTCGGCACGTTCGGCACCCACGCCATACAATTCGGCGAGCGGCCGCGTCAACGCGGATGGATGTTCCTGCTGCACGCGGGGATTATGGAAACAACGGCGCACGGCCAAAGGCCAAGTTATGCGCAATTTTGCGTTGCGCATCCGCCGGCAATTCCCATGCTCACCACCCGATGGCTCACGAGCAGGATGGGGTGGAAAAACTCTGGCGCGATTACGGCGCGGTGTTCCGTGGGTTCGACGACCTCACGCTCGCGCGCTGGATGGCGCAGACTTTGGGACAGTTGCAAGGCGGCTTGTGGCGGCTGTCGCATCCGTTGCTGGCCTCGTACCGGTTGGCGGCGCAGGTGGCGCACGAACGTCAGATCTGGCATCAGCGCCTCATCAATGTTCCGCCGGATTATCTCACCGCCGAATGCTGCCGCGCGCCGTTGCTGCCCATGATCACGCGCGATCTTCCAGAGAGCGGATTGGTCTGCCTGCACTGCAATGGCACGGCGGTGGCGCTGGATGAGATTGGCAAGCATCGCAAGACGCTCGAACAATGGGCGCTCAAATATGCGCCGGTGCACACAGTCGCGCACTGGGACGATAAGCAGCGCAAGGCCGCCCGCAATTACGACAAAGCCTACGATGCTGCGGCCGAACAGGCGGAGCAATTGCTCATGGAGTTGGGCGCCAAACTGGCGCGGCCGTTGTTGGACAGCTACTGCACCGTCGTCTGGGAAGACCACGATGAATGCCTGCAGGTTCGCCCCGAGGACATCCTCGTCTAGATTTTCACTTTGAATTCTTCGCCGGGCTTGAGCGACTGGGCGAAGCCGGCCATCAGGCGCGGGATTTGTTCGAGGTCTTTGAGGTTCACCACTTCGACGGGCGAGTGCATGTAGCGATTGGGCAGGCTGATGAGGCCGCTGGGAATGCCGCCGCGCGTCCAGAAAATCGCGTCGGTGTCCGTGCCGCTGCTGGCGGAGGTGGCTTCGTGTTGCAGCGGGATTTTCAATTTCGCCGCCACGGTCTCCAGCCGGTTCATCACTTCGGGATGATTGCAAACACCGTGCGTGATGGTCGGGCCTTTGCCCAACTGGATGTCGCCGTGCGTGGTTTTACTGATGGTGGGATAATCCGTCGCATGCGTCACGTCCACCACGAGGGCCACGTCGGGTTTGAGGCTGTAGGCGATTTGTCGCGCGCCGAACAGGCCCACTTCCTCCTGCGTGTTGGAGACGGCGCAGACCTCGGCTTTTAATTTGCCGGTCTCGCGCAGGAGCCGCAGTGCCTCGGCCACGGCGAATGTCCCGATGCGATTGTCGAACGCGCGCGCCACAGCGAGGTCGCCGTGCAGCATTTGGAATTCCTGGTTCAACGTGATGGGATCGCCCACGCGCACGCGTTTCTCAGCGGCTTTGCGGTTGGGCGCGCCGATGTCGATGAAGAGATCCTGCACCTTCGGCAATTTGGGTTCGCCATCCACCTTGTGCATGTGCGGCGCAACGTTGCCGATGACGCCCAGCACAGGGCCGCCGCGCGAATGGATGCTCACACGCTGCGCTTTGCTGACCACGGCATCCACGCCGCCCATGCGCTTGACGTAAATGTAGCCGTTGTCGTCGATGTAATT
>SIAW01000055.1 GCA_009695465.1 Pedosphaera sp. | reverse complement strand
GCACAATCTGACGCGCGTCTTCCACGTGGGCGACAGCGAAGTGCGAGCCGTCAACGGGCTGACGCTCGCGCTGGAGACGGGCGCGTTGGCCTCGATCATCGGGCCCAGTGGCTCGGGCAAATCCACGCTGCTGGCCTTGCTCGGCGGACTCGACACGCCCACGGCCGGCACCATCACGGTGGACGATCGTCCGTTGCACAGTCTCAACGCCGACGAACTGGCCGCGTACCGCCGCACTTCCGTCGGGTTCATCTTCCAAGATTTTTTTCTGCTGAGCCATCTCACCGCGCTGGAGAATGTGGAGACGCCGCTGAAACTGGCGGGCATGCCGCGTGCCCAACGCCGCGACCGCGCCCGCGCGTTGATCGAGCAAGTGGGATTGGCCGCGCGCGCCGATCATCACCCGCGCCAACTTTCCGGCGGCGAACGTCAACGCGTGGCCATCGCCCGCGCACTGGCCAATCACCCGCGCCTGCTGCTGGCCGATGAACCGACCGGCAATCTCGATGTCCACACCGGCCGGCAGATCGCTGACTTGCTCGTGCAACTCAACGCGGAGCAAGGCATCACCATGTTGATGGTGACTCACAACATGGAAGTGGCCCGGCGCACGCCGCTGCAATTGCGCATGACGGACGGACGCCTCGACCCCATTGCCGCATGACGCTGCCCGATCTCATCGGCGAGGTGACGCGCAATCTCACCCGCAAGAAAACCCGCACGGCCCTCACCATGGCCGGCGTCATCATCGGCGCGTTGGCGGTGGCGCTCATTGTCTCGCTGGGGCACGGCCTCGCGCAGTTTTTGGATCAGCAGGTGCGCGGGCTGGCCAATCCCAATCTTGTCGAGGCGTGGCCGCGCAACGGCATCAACCCCGCGCGGTTGGCCCAAACCATGATCACCGGGCTGGGCCGCGCGCCGCGCGAGATCACCGCCGAGAAGGAGGAGGATTTCATCGGCGCGTTCCAGATCAAATATCTCCCGCGCGAACAGGTGGATGCGCTGCGCCGGATCCCCGGCGTGAGCGCCGTGCAGCCAATGGTCTTCATCCTGGCGCGCTCGATGCAACTACAGGAAGACCGGCGCGAGTTTGACACCATCGTGGTGCCGTGGGTTCAAGCCGGGCCGGAGTTGCTGTTGCACGGCCGCGTCTTCAGCGACGAGACCGCGCACGAGTGCATCGTGTCGGAAGCCTATCTCCAATCCCTGGGACTGGCCACGCCGCAAGAGCTGCTCGGCCGCACGGTGCTGCTCAACATCAGCGAACATCCGCTGCTCAACATCACCGGCCAGCAGCGGTTCAGCGGCGAGACGGCGGACGAGCTGCGGCGTTTTTTTGAGATCGTGCGCAAGCCGCCGGAGGATCCCGATGAAGCCATGCTCGCGCTCTTCATTCAACTGGGCGAGATGGCCAACACGGTGCAGAGCCTCGATCTGGATGGCAATGCGACGGCCGCAAAAACGTTCCCCGCCAAGGTGGTGGGCGTCGCCAAAAAAGGGCTGCTCTCCAATCTCATCTACGTGCCCGACGGCTATGCGCGCGAGATGGGCCGCGTGCTGCTGCACAATCCCGAACTGTACACCGAGCAGGCGTTTGGCTTGGGCGCGATGTTGCGCGTGGAGGATCCCGACGCCATCCCGCGCGTCAAGGAGGCCGTGCGCGCGCTGGGATTGGTGCCGCGTTCGGTGGAGGATTTGCTGGGCGCGTTGCACGGCGTCTTTATCACACTGCAAAAAATCCTGCTCCTCTTCGGCGGCATCGCCTTCGTGGTCGCGGCGTTCTCCATCGTCAACACGCTGTTGATGGCGGTGTTTGAACGACGCCGCGAGATCGGCGTGCTGCAGGCACTGGGCGCGACACGGCGACTGGTCGCGGCGATGTTTGCGATAGAAGCCGCCGCCATCGGTTTCTGGGGCGGCGTGGTGGGCGGCGTGGCCGGCTGGTTGCTGTGTCAGGCCGGCAACGCGTGGGCCAGCGACAAGTGGCCCAATGTGCTGGGGCAAACCCCGCTCTTCCTGCCGCCGGACTGGCTGTATCCGGTGCTCTTGCTGTTCACGACGATCTTCGGCCTCTTGGCCGGCTTGTACCCCGCACTGCGCGCCGCACGGTTAGATCCAGTGGAGGCACTGCGCTACGAGTGAGCGGAGTCGCCCGCACTTTTTGATTGTCGAACGCCTGCCATCACGGCGTCATGGGTTCATGCAATCCTTCCCGCACGTGACGAGCTTTGCTGTGGCGTTGATCGCAACCTGGACCGCCAACGCCGCTGCGCCCACTTTTCAGAAAACGCTCATCAGCACCACGCAGAACATCCACACCGCCGAATGGCGCATGAACGCGTCGGATCTGCCCAGTAGCCCCGCCGGTGCGCAGTGGCAGATCACCAAGACCACACTGCACGGCGGCAAACAGGAGGGCGTGGATTTGATCACGCTGGACAATGGCCGGTTGAAAATCCGCCTCATCCCCACGCGCGGGATGGGCGTGCTCGACGCCACGCTCGGCGAGGTGCGCTTGGGCTGGGATTCGCCCATCAAAGAGATCGTGCATCCGCGCCACATGAATCTGGAGAGCCGCGGTGGGCTGGGTTGGATCGAGGGTTTTAACGAATGGATGGCGCGTTGCGGGCTGGAGTTTGCGGGCCATCCCGGTCGCGACAAATTCATCACCAACACCGGCGCGACCGGCGAGATGGACCTGACGTTGCACGGCAAGATCGCCAACATCCCCGCCGCAGAAGTGGTGGTGGAGATTGACCGCGAACCGCCGCACCGACTGCGCGTGCGCGGGCGCGTGGACGAGCGCGTGTTCTTTGGGCCCAAGCTGGAGTTGTGGGCGGAGATCAGCACCGTCCCGGGTTCCAACGAGTTCACCCTGCACGATCGCTTGATCAATCGCGGCGCCGCCGAGCAGGAGTTCATGCTCATCTATCACGCCAACTTCGGCGCGCCGCTGTTGGGCGCAGGCGCGCGCGTGGTGGTGCCCATCGCCCGCGTGGTGCCGTTCAATGCGCACGCCGCCAAAGCCGCCGCGCGCTGGGCCGCGTACGAAGCGCCCGTCACGGGGTTCGTCGAGGAGGTGTTCATGCTGCACCCCATCGCCGACGCCACGGGCCGCACCACGGCGCTGCTGCACAACGCGCGCAGCGATCGCGGGATGACGATGAGCTGGCTCGTCAAGGAGTTGCCTTATCTCACGCAGTGGAAGAACACCGCCGCGCTGGCCGACGGCTACGTCACCGGGCTGGAGCCGGGCACGAGCTTCCCGCACAACCGCAGTTGGGAACGCGAACGCGGCCGCGTGGCCAAGCTCAAGCCGGGCGAGACGCGCGAGTTCAAACTCCAGTTCGCCATCCAGTCCAACGCCGCAGAGGTGAAAGCTGCAGCGGAAAAGATCCGCGCGTTGCAGGGGGACAAGCCGCCCGTTGTTGAAACGGAGCCGGAGAAATAACCGGCGCCAGCGACTACGCCGCTCCTGCGCCCCGGTGTTTCTTCCAGCGATCCAGCAGCACGGCCGCGAGGATGATCAGGCCGAACACGACCTTCTGCTCGTAGCTTTTGACACCGGCCATGTTCAGCCCGTTCTGGATGACGGCGATGATGAGCGCGCCCACCAACGTGCCGAAGATGCGCCCCTGCCCGCCCGCGAGGCTCGTGCCGCCCACCACCACGGCGGCGATGACCTGGAGTTCGTAGAGTTCGCCCGCGTTGGGCCGGCCGCCCTCAAAGCGCGACGCGTCCACCAATCCCGCCAATCCCGCCAGCGCACCGCACAGCGCGAACACGCCCACCAACACCGCGCGCACCGGCACGCCGGAGAGCCGCGCCGCTTCGGGGTTGCCGCCCACTGCGTAGATGCGGCGGCCCAGCGTGGTGCGCGTCATCACCACATGCGCCAGCACATACAGCGCGGCCATCAGCCACACGGGATTGGGAATGCCGAGCATCGCGCCGTTGCCCAGCGCACCAAACGCGGGCGCGGCCACCTTCACCGCTTCGGGCGTCCCCTCAGTGGCACCGCCGGACAGCGCGCGTTGATGTTGCACGGCCACGATTAACGCGCCACCGCGCGCCACCATCATCACGCCCAACGTCACCACGAATGCCGGCACGCCAAAGCGCGTGACCATCACCCCGGAAAAAGCCCCGCCCGCTGCGCCGATCAGAATGGCCAGCAGCCCGCATCCCACCAATCCCACCACCGACGCCTGCGCGCCGCCCGCCCAATGATGAATGACCACCGCCGCGCTCACGCTGGAAAGCGCGAGCAAACTGCCCACCGAAAGATCAATGCCACCAGCGATAATCACCAGCGTCATGCCGATGGCGATGATGGCGATGTCGGCGTTTTGGTTGATGACGTTGAGCAGATTTTCGCGCGTGAGAAAATTCGGCCAATGATGGCTGGCAGGCCGATGCACGCGCATGTCTTTGAGACTGGGAAATTGCGCGGCCAGCGCCGCCAACGAATCGGGCTGCAGCGGCCCCCACTCCGAGATGGGTTGATGCGTGGCGATGGCGTCCACCCGCTGGCCCGCGCGGCCCAATTCCTCCAACGTTGCGCGCACATCGGTGGGCGCGCCTTCCAGCACCGGCTCAATCACGCTGGCACCGCGCGCCACCAATTCCTCGCGCAGCGCCGAGGCGAAGATCCGGTCCTGCGCCGTCGGCCGGATTGCAATCAACACGTGCGCGCCGGGCGCAGTCGCAATCGCGCGCGCCAATTGCCGCCCCGATCGCGGCGTGATGGGATGTTGCTCGCTCCACGTGACGACGCTGTAGTAGATGCACAGCAACAGCAGCACCAGCAGCGAGCCGTGCTCGGTGAGCAGCCGGTTGTGCCACGAGCTTTTCATGCGGCAATCGCGTCGGCCGTGGCCAAGACCATGACCTGTTCCTGCGTGGCACCGGCAGCGTCAGCGATCTCGCCGGTCACGCGCCCCTCGCGCATCACCAGCACGCGGTCGCTCATGCCCAGCACCTCCGGCAAGTCGGAGCTGATGAGCAGGACGGCCTTGCCTTGCGCGGCAAGTTGGTTGATGAGGTGATAAATCTCGTGGCGCGCGCCGACATCAATGCCGCGCGTGGGCTCGTCGAAGATGACGACCTCCGCGTGGCGCTCCAGCCATTTGGCCAGCACCACCTTTTGCTGGTTGCCGCCCGAAAGCGTACCGGCGGACTGATGGCGATCGCGCAGGCGAATCTGCAGCTTCTCCACATGCTGATCAAACGCCGCAGCCTCGCGCCGTTTATCCATCCAGCCCGCGCGCGATAACTTGGCCAGATTGGGCAGCGCAAAATTTTCCTGCACGGATTGTCCCAGCACCAGTCCCTGCGACTTGCGATCCTCCGTGAGCAGACAGATGCCCGCCGCGATGGCATCGCGCGGGCCGCGCAGGCGCAGCTCGCGTCCATCCAAAACAATCGCGCCCGCTTCCGCCGCATCCGCTCCAAAGATCAATCGCGCCGTCTCGGTGCGTCCCGCGCCGACCAACCCCGCAAGCCCCAGCACTTCGCCGCGCCGCACGGCAAAGGACACATCGCGCACCTTTTGCCCGCGCCGCAGTCCGCGCACGACCAACCGCTCCGCGCCAATCTCCGTGCGGCGTTTGGGAAATTCCTGATCCAGACTGCGCCCCACCATCAGCTCAATCACACGTTGGCGCGTGAGGTTGGCCATCGGCTCGGTGGCCACGTGCGCGCCGTCGCGCAACACCATCGCGCGATCGGCAATCTGAAACACTTCATCCAACCGATGGCTGATGTAGAGGATGCCCAGCCCTTGCGCGCGCAGCTCGCGCAGTCGCGCCAGCAGGCCGGTGACTTCGCGCGGGGACAGCGCGGCCGTGGGTTCGTCGAGCACCAGAATGCGCGCCTGCCCCACCAGCGCCTTGGCAATCTCCACCACTTGCTGCTGCGCGACGCTCAATTCGGCGCAGGGCGTTTCCGGATCCAGCGGCGCGCCCATCTGCGCCAGCAACGCAGCGGCACGCGCGTGTTCTTCGTGACGGACGATGAATCCGCCACGGCTGATCTCTTGTCCGAGAAAAATGTTTTCGCGCGCGCTCAGTCCGGGCACAAGGTGCAGCTCTTGATAGATGACGGCGATGCCTGCGCGTCGTGCTGCGGTGGGAGATTCCAGTTGCACAGGCCGGCCTTCGATTTCCATCACGCCGGCGTCGGGCGCGTGCGCGCCGCCGAGAATCTTGATCAGCGTGCTTTTGCCCGCGCCATTTTCGCCCAGCAAGGCCAGCACTTCGCCCGCGCGCAATTCCAGATCCACCCCGCGCAGGGCCTGCACGCCCGGATAGGCTTTGGCCATGCCGCGCATGCGCAGCAGTGGCGTGGACTCGACGGGCGCAGCCATCGGTTATTTCAGCGCGGGATCCTTCTCGGCATCGGCCCGGCGATAAAGCTGCGTGGGGATCAGCATGTTGGTGGGGAAGGCGTCGCCGTTCAGATATTTTCCGATGTGCTGCACGATGACGACGCCCATCTGTTCGGGGAACTGAATGGGGTCGGCAAAAATTTTGCCTTCCTTGATGGCCTGTTTGCCTTCGATCTGTCCGTCAAATCCGACGAGCTTCACTTGATCGGTCTTGTTCGCCTGCTTGAGGGCCGTCCACGCGCCGAGCGCGGAGGGATCGTTGATGGCGAAGATACCGGCGAGATCTTTGTGCGCCTGCAACGCATCGGCTGCGGCGCGAAAGCCCGCGTCTTGCAGGCCGCCGCCCTCCAACTCAGCGGCCACCTCGACGCGTCCGTCGGCGCGGCCCTTGTTGTGCGAATCGAGCACCTCGCGAAAACCTTGCACGCGCATGACGCAGGAGTTGGCCTGTTTGAAATGGAGCACCAACACCTTGCCACCCGCCGCGCCCAACGCCTCGATCATCGCCTGTCCCGCTAACCGACCGCCCTGAAAATTGTCGGTGCCCACATGTCCGGCGATCTTCGCGCCTTCCGCCACGCATTCCAGATCGCAGGTGAACACCGGGATGCCCGCCGCGTTGGCTTTTTTTACCGCCGCCCCGATGGCCACGCGATCGGCGGGGTTGAGCACGATGGCCGACACTTTTTGCGCGATGAAATTGTCCACATGCTTGGACTGCTCGTTCACGTCGCGCTCCGCGTCGCTGACCACCACCTCGAATCCCTGTTTGCGCGCCTCGGCCGTGAGACTGTCGGCGATGATCTTGAAGAAAGGATTCTTGAGCGTGAGCGCCGAGAAACCAATCGTGCCGCGCGCCACGGGCTTGCCTGCGGCGGGCTTGGGAGGAGAACCGGGCTGGCTATCGCAGCCCGTCCAAAAGGCAGCAGCCAACACGCACAATGTGACCAAAGAGAACGCCTGTTTCATATCGCTTGACGAAGGATTGGTGCGCGCAGCGTAGAGGTCGCGCACCGCAAAGCCAACGAAAAACACGCCGCACCCAGTCGCCTCGCGCGCCGCGTTTTACCTTGTCGCAGGGTTCATGGCGAAACTACCTTGAAGCCCACGGCGGCTGCGCCCGTCGCTTTTGCGGATATGAGCAAACTGGAAATCCCGCTGCGCCTGCGCCGACTGCGCCGCACGGCCAGCGTCCGCGCGCTGGTGCAGCAGACGCGCGTGGGCGTGGACGATCTCATCTACCCGCTCTTCGTGCGCGAGGGCGGCGGCGCGGCGGAACCCGTGGCCTCCATGCCCGGCGTTGGCCGTCATTCACTGGAGGGACTCGTGGCCGAGGCACGCGCCGCGCACGAGCTGGGCATCAGAGCCATCGCGATTTTCCCGGTCACGCCCGCCACCAAAAAAGATCCGCGCGGCCGCGAGGCGCTCAATCCCAAATGCCTCGTGCTGCGCGCGGTGCGGGCGGTGAAGAAAGCCCTGCCAGATTTAATCGTCATCACCGACATCGCTCTCGATCCCTACACGAGCCACGGTCACGATGGCGTGCTCCACGCTAATGGACGCGATGTGGACAATGACGCCACCGTGGTGCTCCTGGCCAAAATGGCCGTGTTGCAGGCGGAGGCGGGCGCAGATTGGGTCGCCCCCTCGGACATGATGGACGGCCGCGTGCGCGCCATCCGCGCTGCGCTGGACGCTGCCGAGCACAAAGGTGTGGCGATCCTTTCCTACGCAGCGAAGTTTGCCTCGGCCTACTACGGGCCGTTCCGCGAGGCGGTGGGCAGTCAGCAAGCCGCGGGCAAAACGTATCTGGACAAGCGCACGTATCAACTCAACCCCGCCAATCCGCGCGAGGCTTGGCGCGAGGCAGCGTTGGACGCGCACGAAGGCGCGGACATTCTGATGGTCAAACCCGCCGGCGCGTATCTGGACATCCTGCACGCGCTGCGTCAGCGCACCGACATGCCGTTGGCTGCGTATCAAGTCTCCGGCGAATACGCGCAGATCCACGCCGCCGCGCAGTTGGGTTGGCTGGACTTGGCGGCGACGCGCGACGAAGCGCTCTTGGCCATCAAACGCGCCGGAGCCGATCTCATCCTCACGTACTTCGCCAAGGATGTCGCCCGCGCGCTGCGGTAGTCAGCGCCGCTCCGCTTGCCTTCCCGTTCGCTGGGCATACACTGCCTGCATGAAATCTCGCTGGAAAATCTGGCTGGCCGCCGTGTTGTTGCCGCTGGCGTCGTGCATTGATTTCGACACGCAGACGCTCGTGTACCGCCACTACCCTGCCAGCGATGTGCTGGTGATGTTCCAGAATTATGAAGGCATCCACGGCGCCAAAAAAGCTGATGGGTTGGCCCAAAAGGAAATCGACCAGTTGACCTCGGTGTTTGAAGAGTCGCGCACGTTCTTCTTCTCAAACTGGATCCTCGAGTTCAACGCCGCAAAGGTCCGCGCGGAACTGGCGCAACT
Organism: Pedosphaera sp.; assembly: GCA_009695465.1. Classification (GTDB taxonomy): domain Bacteria; phylum Verrucomicrobiota; class Verrucomicrobiia; order Limisphaerales; family UBA1100; genus SYLI01. Next base: position 10,043 of record SIAW01000055.1, on the reverse strand, counting down.
GCGCGCGGGCAACAACGCGGACATCGCGCCCGCCATCCGCAAAGCCAAGATAGTGCTGCTCGCGCTGCTGGTGGAGAACGTCGCCATCCAGTCCGGCCCGTTCTATCTCAACGCCGCTGGCAGACCGTCAGGGGTGCAGCGCATCACGGTGCGGCAGATCAGCAAAATCATCACCGCCGCCAACGTCCTGCTGCGCGAGGAAATCTTGGCCAAGCCCGAGCCGCCAGTGGATGTGTTCGACAAAGCGTTGCTGGAACACGCGCGCGCCAAGCGCGATTTCATCGCGCTCAACGGCCAGCGGTTGGAGGTGCACTTGCCCGCTAGTTGGAATGTGATTTGGGCCACGCTCAACGGCGAAAACAAAACCCTGCTGGAATTCATCCCCGCCGTGTTGGCCGGTGGTTTTGAATTCGACGTCCGCCACAACCGGGTGACCGTGGCCGCCGGCCGCGCGGATGCCAACGCCACTACGTTGCGCTTCTCGATACCAGATTCGAAATATCAACCCAACGCCGCTGGTTTTCTGGAGGAGAAGTACGGTCTTCAAAAGCAATTCGATCCGGCGCGCGCCCAGCGGGAATTCTTCGCCGAGAGCGACCGTCAATACACCAAGCGCACGCCGGCGAAGCCTTGAAAAACTGGCGCCGCTTACGGACTTGAAACCAGCGGCGGCAACTTGGGCAGGCGATCGCCAAGGAACGCGCCCGCGCTGGCGAGGTCTTGTTTCAAGCCCGTCCACTCAGCGGCATACGGCGTGGCGATGGACGTGCCCAGCAGCGACAGCGTGGACTCCACCGGCATCGCTGGCAGCGAAGGCAAGGTGGGTGGAGTGGACTGCGCCACCGCGACGGGCTGAGGATGTGAGTGGATGGGCGTCGTCGTGTCGGGGCGTGGCCAGAAATTCCACGACACCAACATCACCAACGCCATTGCGGGCCGCGCAAAGGCGGGCAACGCCCAACTGCGCTGGTCATCGGCGGCATCGGCAGCGACGGCGCGCATGATGCGCTCGCGCAGATACGGCGGCGGTTCGGGGATTGTCGCCGAGACATCCGCCAACAACCGAGCCACGCGGCGTTGATCATCATGATGCGCGCGGCAACCCGCGCAGGCGTCCACATGCCGCCGCAGAGATTGGGGCAGCGCCTCCTGCGCACTGATGTGCTGGCTGATTTTCCATTGGTGATAAAAGCAGAACATGGCTCGTCTCCTCACACCGTTTCAGGTTGCAACAGCAGCTCCATTCCCGGTCGTGCCGACGGCCACTCCGTCGCGCGCTGCGGGTTGCCCTCTGCACCCGACGCGCCGGCAGGCTGACCGGGCAACACTTGCGCCAGCCGCTTGCGTGCGCGGTGCATCAGGACTTTCACCGAGACCTGCGTGCGGCCCATCACGCGAGCGATGGCCTCGACGGATAGGTGCTCGCGGTAGTGCAGCCAGAGCGCGGTGAACTGCGGTTCCACCAACGACTCGCGCGCCACACGCCAGAGCAGGTCGCGCTCTTCTGTCTCGACCATCGTCGCGGCAGGATCATGGCCCGGCGCAGCCATGGTGGCCGCCTCTTCCAATTCGCAGACGGGCCGCACGGCACGCGCGCGATAATGGTTGATCGCCAGACGCCGCGCGATGGTGAAGAGCCATGTGGCAAAGCGCGCCTCCAGCCGGAATTGATGCAGGCGACGATGCGCCGTGATGAACGTTTGCTGCGTGATGTCCTCCGCGTCCTGCAACGTGGGCGCTTTCTGGCAGAGGAAATAGTAGAGCCGACTGTGATGACGCCCGACCAACTGATCAAACGCCGCCAGCGATCCGGCCTGCGCTTGCCGCGCCAGTTCCTCGTCCGTGATGATGGCTGGTTCGCCGCTCACTTTTCCGGCGCGGGTTTCTTGCCCTGCCCGTTGACCTCCCCCTCCAACCGCAGCTTGATGCTTTCCAGCAATTCCTTCGCCGGCACTTTCAGATGGACGGTGATAAAAGGTTCGTCGCGATCAATCTTCAGCCGGCACGCCAAGTCCTGCGCCTGTTTGATCTCCGGCTTTTTGCTGTCGCCCAATTGCACGATGGCAACCAAACCCTGAATCGCCTGCTGGACGGACAACGCATCGCGCGCCTCGCGCGGCTGCACGAACAGCCGCCCGTGAAAATCCTCGTCCACCTCGCCCACGGCCAGCGAGATCACTTTGAGTTTCTCCAGCAGATTGGCCTCGGGTTTGAGATGGCCCAGTGCCTCGAAGTCCACCATGCCCAGCAGCACGAACGGCTCGTTGCCCGCCGTGACACGGGCGAGCGCCGCGTTGGGTTTCAACACCTGCCCTTTGCCGTTGAGCACGTCCAGCGCCGCCAGCAACGTCGGCTGCCCGTCGCTCAGCACCACCATCTGCGCGTTGAACACACAACCGAAGTGCGGCCCTTTGTCGTCGCGCCAACTGTGGATCGTGTGCGCGCCGTATTCCACCGTGCGATGTTCGGCGGCCAGCTTGACCAGTGCTTCCAGTTTTTCGCGATTGAACTGCCCGGCGACGAGCACGGCCACTTCGTCCTCTTTGGTGCCGATGCCGTACAACGTCACTCCGGCCAAGTCGCGGCGCGGATCCAGTCCGGACACTTTCTCGATCTGCAGGAACACGGCGTCCAGCTTTGCAAGTTGTTTGACGGCCAGCCCGCCCAACTGCGTTGCCTTGAACCTCTTCACATCTGCATGCAAAAACCACTTGGCCTTGGCGGGAATCTGCGCGGGATTGAATGCGTCAGCCGCCGCCACGCCGCCCAGCAGCAGGCTGGCCACTCCGATCAGGATTGTGCGGTTCATCGTTCCGTTTCTCCACCCTCACTACACGCGCCAGCGGCGGCAGGTTACAAGGTCACACTGGGCACAAATCATTTCCCCGCGCGCGGATCTTCTTTGAAACGAAAGGCGGGTTTGCCGATGAGATCGGTGCTCGTGATGGTGGGACACCAGTATTTCTCGATGTGCCCGACGACGAGGTCGGTGCCTTCGTAGTGGCTGACGAACGGGCGCATCTGCGAGTTGTACATCGTGTCGGTGAGGTCGCGCACGAGGACGACGTTGAGGCCGAGCTTGACGAGTTGGCGGATGGCGAAGGGCCGGCCGAGCACGCACATGTTGGTGTGCACGCCGAGGAAAACGATCTGCGTGATGCCGCGCGCGGCGAGCAGATTCCACAGCTCCGCGCCGCTGTCGGTGATGGCGTCGTCGGGGCCGATGGAAAGCCCGGCGATCTGGCGTTTCCACGGCGGCTCGATTTTGCATTTCACTTTGCAGTCGCAACCCATGTCGGTGTCATCAATGGGAAACGCCGGTTCGCGGTCGGGATCGGGATAAAGCCAGCAGGTGCCCCAGCGCTCGTGCTTGGTCTCCAGCGGCACGGGCGGTTTTGCGGTGGGCGCAGTCTGCGCGCGTTTGCGCTGCGGGGTGTCCTTGTAGAAATCGGTGACGGTGCTCGGGGCGTGCACGACGAACACGCCGCGCTGGCGCATCGTGCGCAGCACTTCGTCCATGCGCGGCGTCATCTCGCCCACGCGCGCGGCGGCGCCTTTGCACCAATGATCGTCCCACATGTCGCAGACGATGACGGCGGTCTTCTTCGGATCCCACTGCGCCTCGCGCGCGACCGGCTCGTACTTGCCGCCGCTCACGGCGTTGAGCGTGCGGGCGCGCGTTTGCAATTTCAATGGCTCGGCGGAAATCATGAATGGGACAAGCAAGCTGGCGGCGAGCAGGAGGCGGTTCATGCGGGCGAGGCTAGCCGCCGGTTGAACGCGACGCAATCCTCGTAACGCACGCCCGTGCCGCCAAAGATGTCCAGCGCCGAGCCGATGGTGAGATTGATTTTCCCGCCGCTGACGCGCGTCACCTCTTCCAAATCCAGATGCGAACGCGCGCCGCCGGCGTACGTCGTGGGGATGGGCGAGTCGTTCGTCAGTCGCTGCACCAGTTCCAAATCCACGCCGCCGCACAGTCCTTCGACATCCGCCGCGTGGATGAGAAATTCGTCGCAGAACGCCGCGAGCCGTTCCAGCTCGTGCCGGTTCACTTCAAACTCGGTGAACTTCTGCCAGCGATCGGTGACGACCCAGTATTTGCCGTCGCGCACGCGGCAGGACAAATCGAGCACGAGCCGTTCCTTGCCGATGGCGGCGACGAGCGCGCGCACGCGATCGAAGTCAAGTTGGCCATCACGGAAGACCCACGAGGTGACGATGACGTGCGACGCGCCGGCATCGAGCCAGCCGCGGGCGTTGTCCAAATTCACACCGCCGCCCAGATGCAGTCCGCCGGGAAATGCGGCGAGTGCCGCGCGCGCAGCAGACTCGTTGCCCGCGCCGAGTTGGATGACGTGCCCGCCTTTAAGCCCGTCCTTTTTGTACAGCTCGGCGTACCAACTTGCGGGGCGTTCGGAAACGAAGTTGGTGCGCAGTCCCGCGCCGCTGTCGGAAAGCGTGCCGCCGACAATCTGCTTCACCTTGCCTTCGTGGAGATCAATGCACGGCCGGAACACGCGCGCAGGCTAACGTGAAACGCAGACAGGCGTCGAGGGACGAAACGCGCGCGCCTTGTTCACCCCCGCGCGGCGCGGTGGGGACAACATGTGTTTGCCGATGCGGCGGGCGCTCCTTATTTTTCGCGGCACGGGAGGATTGATGAAACGGTTTCCAAGTCCGCGGATGATTTTATTGTTGGCCGTGGTGGGTGCAGCGGGTTGCGCGCAGGTCTCGCCCATCAGCAGCGAAGTCGCTGCGCCCGCCGGCATGGTGTTGATCGAGAGCCGATTTCTGGAAGCCGACACCATTCTGGCTGCGCCGAAAATTGTGGTGCTCAGCGGGCGCGAAGCCACGATCAGCATTCTGGAACCGGTGCTGTTGCCCGGTGCCAAAGAAACCACGACGGGCCTGACGTTGAGCATCCTGCCCAAGTTGGAAGGCACGATGGTGCGGTACAGCGGCAACTGCACCGTGCGGCAACTGGCGCAGGGGGTGAAGTCAACGACATTGGCCACATTGGTCACGCGCGAAATGTGGTTCACGGGCGAGGCTCCGTTGGGCAGGCAGGAAACATTTTTGCTGGCGGATGACGCCCGCACTCCGGGCATCCAAGTACAAATCTGCTTCACCCTCTTCCCCGCTGCAGCACCGGCAACCAAGCCGTAGTCGGCCGGTTTAATTGGGCGACTTTGCTCGACACTCAGTCCGAGTTGGCCTATAAGTGGCGACCATTTTCAACCAGTCGCAGGGCATTCACATGAGCAAAGAAAGTAAGCGCAAAGGCATTTTGGCGGGCGGCAACTGGATCGTTGACCACGTCAAGATGATCGATGCCTATCCGCAGCGCGAGACGTTGGCCAACATTTTGCGCCTGGCCGAAGGCACGGGCGGTTCGCCCTACAACGTGCTGGTGAACTTGGCGAAGATGGGCGCGGCGTTTCCGTTGGCCGGCGCGGGCTTGGTGGGCAAGGACGCGCTGGGCGCTCACATTCTGGCCGATTGCAAACGGCACAAGATTGATGCGCGGCTCATCCAGACCACGAGCGCTGCGCCCACGTCGTACACCGATGTGATGACCGAGGTGGCGGACGGGCGGCGCACGTTTTTCCATTGTCGCGGCGCCAACGCGTTGTGGGATGGCAAGTCGCTCAAGTTTGGTTCGAGCAAGGCGCGCATCTTTCATCTGGGCTACCTGCTGCTGTTGGATGCGATGGACGCGCCCGACGCGGTGCACGGCACCAAAGCCGCAGCGTTGCTGGCGGCGGCGCAAAAGGCGGGGCTTAAAACGAGCCTGGATGTCGTCAGCGAAAACAGCGACCGCTTCAATCGCGTCGTAGTGCCGTCGCTCAAGCACACCGATTACTGCGTCATCAACGAATTTGAGGCGGGCAAGATCACGGGGTTCAAAGTGCGGAACGCGGACAACAGTCTGGACACGGTGGCGCTGCGGCATGCAGCGGGGGCGCTGTTGCAGATGGGCGTGCGCGAACTGGTGGTCATCCATTTTCCTGAAGGCGGTTTTGCCCGCACGCGGGATGGGCGCGATCACTGGCAAGCCTCGCTCAATCTGCCGGCAAAATACATCGCGGGCACGGCGGGCGCGGGCGATGCGTTTTGCGCGGGGATTCTCTACGGCCTGCACGAAGGCTGGGAAATACAGCGTTGCCTGCTCACGGCAGTGTGCGCGGCGGCGGCCAAATTATCCGACCCCACCTGCACAGGCGGCATGAAACCGTTGAAGACCTGTCTGGCGCTCGCCCAGAAATACAAGCCGCGCCGTCCCGTGGCGAGCGAAGGCTAAGAGCGCTACGCGCGCTCCATGTACTTGCTGGTGCGGGTGTCCACACGAATGCTCTCGCCGGTCTTGATGAAGAGCGGCGCCTGAATGGTGATGCCCGTTTCCAGCTTGATGGGCTTCATCACGTTGTTGGCGGAATCGCCGCGGATGCCCTCGGAAGCTTCCACCACTTTCAACACCACGGAGCCGGGCAACTCCACATCCACCACGCGCTCGTTCACGAAGGTGATGGTGAGCGGCAGGTTCTCGGTCATGAATTGTTTGGAGTCACCCACGATCTCGGCGGTGATGGTCACCTGCTCATACGTGTTGGGATCCATGAACACGAAGTCCTCGCCGTCCATGTAATTGAACGCCATCTTGCGCGTCATCAGCGGCACCAACTCCACCGCTTCGGTCGAGGAAAACCGCGCCTCAAAAGATTTGCCGGTGCTCAGATTTCGCATCTTGGCCTGCACAAACGCGCGCAGATTGCCCGGCGTGCGGTGCACGACTTCGAGCACAACGCAGACGGCGTTGTTGTAGTTGATCGCGTTGCCGCGCCGCAAATCGTTTGCTGAGGCCATAGTAGTGAATGGACCGGATTCTGTGATCCCGTCCCACTTTGAAAACGGGGCGGTGAACCTAGCCAAGCAACACTGGATTGCAAGCCCTGAAATGGGCCTAGCGCTGCTCTGGATCAGGCTCCTCGAACCGGAAGACCGTCTCGCCGACCTTGGCCAGCCCCAACTTTTCGCGCACCTGCCGCTCCACCGTCAGCGGGTCATTGCGCAGCGCCTCCACCGCTACTTTGTGTGCGCGCACGGTCTCGTCTTCACGCTGGATCTGGGTGTCCATCCGCAGAATCTCGTGGCGCATGCGCTCGTTCTGCTTGATCAGCGGCAGATACCAAACCGCCACCGCCATCAGCGCGGCGATAATCAAAAGACACACCACTGCCTTGAGCAGCTTGTCCCAGATTCCTAAATCCACCCTCCTCTCAGTCATCCGAAGGGCTTGTTATTAACAGGCCGCTGTGAACAACTCAAGCCGCAAACTCAAGCCTCCCTCACGCGCGTGGATGCGCCGCATCGTACACCTTGCGCAGGCGCGCCGTGGTGAGATGGGTGTAAATCTGTGTGGTGGCCAGATTCTCGTGCCCCAGCAACTCCTGCACGCTGCGCAAGTCCGCGCCTGCGTCCAGCAAATGCGTGGCGTAACTGTGGCGCAGCTTGTGCGGCGAGAGCGAGGGATCCAGTCCTGCTGCGGCCAGATAATGTTTTAAGCGCAACTGGATGAGCCGCGGATAGACTGGCGTCAACTTCTGGGCGTCCAGCAGGAACACCGGCTGCTCCTGTGCCGGCGGCTCACCCATTGCCGCCCAGTACCGCGCCAACGCAGCCCATGCGGGTTTGCCAATCGGCAATTGCCGCTCCTTCTTTCCTTTGCCGCGCACGCGCACCAGCAACTCGGTGCCATCCACATCCTCCACGCGCAGCGCGCAGAGTTCGCTGATGCGCAGCCCGCAGGAATAAATCACCTCCAACATCGCCGCATCGCGCAAATAAGACACCGCGTCCACCGGTTGATCCGTGCGGGCGCGCAGGTTGGCCAACTCGCGCAGCGGTGCCGCCAGCAATGTCTCCATCTGGGTGACGGTGAGAAATTGCGGCAGCCGTTTCTCTTTTCTGGGCAACGCGATTTCTTGGATGGGCGACGCGGCCAGCTTTCCCGCGCGCACGAGACGGCGATAGAAAGAGCGCAGCGCAGAGAATCGTAACTGCACAGCGGCTCGCCCCAATTGTTGGTGCCCGAGAAACCGCAGATAACCGCGAAAGTCAGCGCGCGTCAGTCCCAGCCACTGCGGCGGTTGCTGCCGTTGGCTGACATGCCAGCGCGTGAACTCCGTCAGCGCCTGCCGGTAATTGCGCAGTGTGTACAGCGACGCACCGGCCTCCACTTGCAGTTGCTGGAGAAATGCGGCGACATCCGCATCCTGCTCCACTGGGTTCACCTCCACGCCTCCCGGCATGCCAGCACGGTAACAAAAACGGCGGGCTCCAACAAGCCTGCGCGGCGCGCCGAATCAAGACTCGGGAAACTCAAACTCCACCTTGCCGCGCGCGGCCAGCTTGAGATGGGCGGCAAAGGGCTTGCCCGCTTTTGAAATGAACTGCGTGAGGAGATCGGTCTTGCCCTTGGTGAGGAGCTTCTTCAACTGCTCGTGGTCCACCGGCTGTCCGAGCACGACCTTGCCGGTCTTGAAGGTGCAGCGCTTGGCGTCCGCCTGCGACTTCTCGCAGAGATAATGTTCTGGCCCTTCAAAGACATTACCTTTGCACTTGGGACATTTGCCCAGCGGCTCTTGGCCCGTGAAATCCAACTTCACCGCAGGGGCTTCGTCTTTCTTCGCGCCTTTGGCGGGGAACTTTCGCACGCGCGGCGCGAACTCGAAGCTGACTTTCGTGCCGTCAAATTTCAGGAACGCCTCGAACTTGCGGTTGGTCTTCTTGGAGATGAAACCCTTGAGCAAATCCGTTTTGCCATCGGCGAGCAGCTTCACGATCTGCGCGCGATCGATGGGCTGCTGGAGGATGATGGCGCCGGTGCGGAAGTCGCACTTGTGCTCCGCGCCCGTCGCGTGTTCGCAGATGTAGTTCATCCCGTTCTCGAAGACGCGAGCTTTGCATTTCGGGCATGCGCCGAGCGGTTCCTTGCCGGTGAAGTCCACGGGCGCGGCGTTCTCGTCATCTTTGTTGTCGTTGCCGAAATCAAATTTCGATTCGCCCTCCGGCGTGAGCTTCATCATCGCGGCGAATGGAAAACCCTGCTTGCTGCGGAACCCTTGCAGCGGGCCGACCTGTTTGTCGCGCAGCAGCGTCTCGACTTCCGCAATCTCGAACGCGCGGCCGAGAACCACCTTCCACATGTTCCAATCGCATTTCTGGCACTGGAACTTTTTGTAGTTCTCCAAAATCTCACCGCCGCATTTGGGGCACGGGGCGTTGAGCCTGCCGAAGTCGCCGGGGATCGTGTCGTGCTCGTAGGCCTTCGTTTGGCCGACGATGCGCTCGGTGAGCGCGCGGATCTCCGTCATGAACTGTTCGCGCGGCAATTGCCCGAGCTGCATCTGGCGCAGCTTGAATTCCCAATCGCCGGTCAACTCGGGCTTCGTCAGCTCCGGAATGCTCAGGCCGTTGAGCAGCGTGATGAGCGTGAAGGCCTTCGCGCTGGGCACCAGTTCGCGTTGATTGCGGAAAATGTACTGCTCGTAAATCAACCCTTCGATCGTGGCCGCGCGTGTGGCGGGCGTGCCCAAGCCGCGCTCACTCATCGCCTCGCGCAGTTCCTCGTCCTCGATCAGCTTGCCCGCGCTCTCCATCGCACCGAGCAGCGTGGCTTCCGAATAACGCGGCGGCGGCTTGGTCTGGGTGCCTTTCACTTCAATGTTCGCGGTCTTCACCTGTTCGCCCTGTTGCACGGGCACCAGGCTCGGCGAGCTGTCGTCGGTCGCCGCTTCCTTGCCGTAAACCTCAAGCCAACCGGCCTTCACGAGCACTTTGCCAACACTCTTGAACGGCTCCTCTTCAACGCGCGTGATGCGGATGGTTTCCAAGAATTCCGCCGCCGGAAAAAACACGGCGAGGAAGCGCTTGGTCACCAAGTCGTAGAGCTTCTGTTCCGGCTCGGACAGGCCTTTGGGCAACACGCCGGTGGGGATGATGGCGTGGTGATCGGAGATTTTCGCGTTGTTGAAGATGCG